>NZ_VJVX01000048.1:0-70882 GCF_008033685.1 Microbispora sp. CSR-4 | reverse complement strand
GGCCTGCCAGTTCCACAACCGCGACCGCTACCAGCACCCCGACCGCTACACCCGCCGCAACGTAGGCGAAGACCGCTGGGCCTTCACCTACCACCGCCTGGGGAGAATCCGGCGCGTGTCAAGCGAATCTACAACGTAAAGGCGGAAGGGTGTCACCGCTCGGTCGCGTCGAGCACGGGCTTGATGTCGATCACAGGTGTGCCGTCGATGGCCTCCAGTGGATGCACGCGCAGGCCCCGTGCGGGGTCGGTCTCCAGGACCGTGACCCGGTGCAGGCCGATGGGGTTGGGGCGGTCGGGGGAGCGGGTGGCGAACACGCCGGCCAGCGGGTTGCTCGTCTCCCCGCGCGGGTGGACCCGCAGGGTTTCGCGGTCGGCCTGGTGGAACCAGGTGAGGACGAGCACCTCGTCGCCCGTTGTCATCCCGTCGAGGGCCTCCCCGACTGCGGGATCGATCTCCAGCCAGGCGTCCGGCGCGCCCTCACGCCCCTGCCGGGGAGCTTCGGTGCGATCGGTAAGCGTGGAGCGTACGACTCCGACGGGCCGCAGCGTGAACGACATGGGTTCGCTCATGATCCATCTCCTTCTGGGGGGGATCGGATGCCCACCATGTCATCCGGCACCGACATCCCCGGCCCGTTCCGTGGGAATGCCCACGAAATGGACGTCGAGGCGGGCACGTACGCGTTGGGGCCGAGGTCCGGCCGGCTCCTGGTCCTCACCGGGCGCGCCGGGCTGGGCGCCAAGGCCGGGCACGATCTGACGATCGAGGTGACCCGGTGGCGGGGCGAGGCCGTGGTGACGCCGGACGACCCGGCGGGCTGCCGGGTGACGCTGGAGGCCGAGGTGGCCTCGATGCGGGTCAGGGAGGGCACGGGCGGGGTCAAGCCGCTCACCGACTCCGACCGGGTAGAGATCGAGAAGAACATGCGCGAGAAGGTCCTCAAGGCGGATCGACACCCTCTGGTCACGTTCCGCTCGACCCGCGTCGAGGGGGATCCCGACGCGTTCCACATCGACGGGGATCTGACCATCGCAGGCGTCACGCGGCCGGTCACGGTGTACGGCGCGATCGAGGAGGGACGGGCCCGCGGCCGGGCCACCGTTGTGCAGTCCGAGTGGGGCATCCGCCCCTACACCGCGTTTTTCGGAGCGCTCAAGCTGCGCGACGAGGTCGAGGTCATCTTCGACGTACGGCTGGGGGAGGGGCGGGGCTGACCTGTGCGCAGGTTGGGGCACCATGGATGCGTGACTGTGGCACACGACGCGGGTATTGCCGAGCGGTTGGGACTGCTGACCGATCTCGTGGCCGACGGCGAGGTGGTGATCCTCAGCGGGGCCGGTCTGTCGACCGAGTCGGGGATCCCGGACTACCGCGGTGAGACCGGGCGCAGGCGCAGGGCCGAGCCGATGACCTACCAGACGTTCGTGAGCAGCGCCCCCGCCCGCAGGCGTTATTGGGCACGCAGCCACCTGGGGTGGCGTCACATCGTGGACGCCGCGCCCAACGCCGGGCACCGGGCGGTCGCCGAGCTGCAGCGTCGCGGCCTGGTCGCGGGGGTCATCACGCAGAACGTCGACGGCCTGCACCAGGCGGCGGGCGCGCGCGAGGTCGTCGAACTGCACGGCAGCCTGCACCGGGTGCGCTGCCTGGGCTGCGGCCAGCGCAGCTCGCGGGAGGCGCTCGACCGGCGCCTGCGGGCCGCCAACCCCGGCTGGCAGGCCAGCTCGGAGATGATCAACCCGGACGGCGACGCCGTCCTGGACGCGGACGAGATCGAGACGTTCCGCACCGTGGACTGCGGGGGCTGCGGCGGCGTGCTCAAGCCCGACGTGGTGTTCTTCGGCGAGAACGTGCCGCCGTCACGGGTCGAGGAGTGCTACGCGCTGACCGAGCGGGCCGGTCTGCTGCTCGTCCTGGGATCCTCGCTGACCGTCATGTCGGGTTACCGGTTCGTCCGGCGCGCCGCCGCCCGTTCGATTCCCGTCGCGATCATCAACCAGGGGCCGACCCGGGGCGACGGGGAGGCGCTGATGACCCTCGACGCCCCGCTCGGCACGACCCTCACCACCCTCCTGCGCAACCTCTCCTAGCAGCCTCTCCTAGGCGTGCACGTGCGCCGGGTCATCGGGATGGTGGTGCGGGTGCTGGGCGGCGCCCACCCGGTGCTCGTGGCCCGGCAACGGCACCCGGTAGAGACAGGTGTCGCAGTTCATCCGGATGTCGCCGCGCAGCGCCTCGTGGTAGCGCTCCAGCACGAGGCCGGCCAGCGCGGGCGCGGGCCCGATCACGTCGGCGCAGCGCACCTCGACCTCGGGGTGCGCCGCGGCCCACTCCCGTGCCTGCTCGGCCGTACGGTCCGGGAGCACGCCGCTGAACAGGAAGTAGGGCAGGACGACGATCCGGCGGGCGCCGAGCAGCCGGGCCCGTTCGAGCGCGGCCGGCACGCCGGGATCGGCGAGGCTGATGAACGCGGGCTCGACTCCGGCCAGGCCGCGTCCCTCCCACAGCAGCCGGGCCACCTTGACGTGTTCGGCGTTCGCGTCGGGGTCGGAGGAGCCGCGGCCGACGAGCACGACGGTGGTCTCCGGGCGCTCGGACGGGTCGAGCACCGCGTCGAGCCGCTCGTCGAGCAACTGGAGCAGGGTGGGGTGCGGCCCGAGCGGCCTGCCGTACGCGTAGCCGAGGCCGGGGTGGCGGAGCGCCTCCCGGCGCAGCGCGGCGGGCACGTCGCCCTTGGCGTGCCCGGCCGCGACCAGCACGAGCGGAACCACGCCGAGCCTCGTGTGCCCGGCCCTGGTCAGCGTCGCGACCGCCTCACGCAGCGGCGGGTAGGACAGTTCGATGAACCCGCCGGCGACCGGGACGGGGGACAGGGCGGCCACCTCCTCGACCAGCAGGTGGAAGCCGCGGACTCCGGCCGGGTCCCGCGTGCCGTGGCCGACGAGGAGCAGCGCCGGCGAGCCGGTCATAGTGGATCCTCCCGATCTTCTGAGGCGTACAGAAGTGCGTTGACGGCGGCGGCGGCGACCGCCGAACCGCCCTTCTCGCCGCGGTTGCTGACCGCGGGCAGTCCCGACGCGCGCAGGGCGGCCTTGCTCTCGGCCGCGCCGACGAACCCGACGGGCAGGCCGACGACGAGCGCGGGGCGGACGCCGAGGCGCAGGATCTCCTCCAGCGCGGTGGGAGCGTTGCCCACGGCCCACACCGCCCCCGGGCCCACCTCGTCGTACGCCAGGTGGACGGCGGCGGCGCTGCGGGTCAGGCCGTCCCGCGCGACGGCCCGGCGTACGTGGCAGACGGGGGCGACGGCGGTGATCCCGGCCGCGACCATCTCGACGTCGGTGACCACGGGGGCGCCGGCGCGCAGGGCGTCCGCGGCCCGCCGCAGGTCCTCCTCGGCGGAGACGACGAGGTCGGCCAGGTAGCCGAGGTCGGCGCTCGCGTGGATGACCCGCTCGGTCACGGCGCGGGTCAGCGGCGGCAGCCCGGAGGTGTCGGCCCGGGAGCGCAGGATCTCGTACGACCTCGCCTCGATGGGGTGCACGATCCTCATTCGGCGTACCTCCGGCCGAGCCCGGACAGCCGCCACACGATGGCGGCGCCCGCCCAGACGACGGCGAATGCGGCGACGATGACGTAGCCGAGCATCTCGAAGTGCTCGGCGAGCGACGCGTACGCCGCGAGAGGTCCGCGGAGTCCCCCGAGCCCACCGGTCCCGGCTGCCTCGGTCAGCAGCCCGGCGAGGTAGACGCTCGCGATGAAGGCGGCCACGACGACGGTCATCCCGGTCGTCGCCGCGTTGTAGTAGAGCCGCCGGGCGGGGCTGCGGTGCGCCCAGGAGTAGGCGCGCGACATCAGCAGGCTGTCGGCGGTGTCGCAGGCGGTCATCCCGGCCGCGAACAGCAGGGGCAGGGTCAGCACCGCGAGGGCGGGCAGCCCGCCCTGCGCCGCCGTGCCTGCCGACAGCGCGAGCAACGTGACCTCGCTGGCGGTCTCCAGGCCGAGCCCGAACAGGATGCCGACGGGATACATGTGCCACGACGACCGGATCAGCCCGCGCGCCCGGCGGCCGAGCATCCGGTTGAGCAGGCCGCGGTTGAGCAGCAGCACCTCC
The DNA here is from genome assembly GCF_008033685.1 of Microbispora sp. CSR-4. NCBI lineage: Bacteria > Bacillati > Actinomycetota > Actinomycetes > Streptosporangiales > Streptosporangiaceae > Microbispora > Microbispora sp. CSR-4. Next base: position 66,765 of record NZ_VJVX01000048.1, on the reverse strand, counting down.
AGCTCGTTCCGGTCGAGCGTGCCGCGTGTCATCCGGCGCCACAGGCCGATCACCCCGGCGAGGACGAGAGCGTTGAGGACGGCGACGAGCAGCAGGAACGACATGGCGACCACCTGGGACACCAGGCCGCCGACGTGCCGGAGTTCCTCGACGCCGTCCCCGGCCGCCGCCGCTCCCGCGGCGGCCGCGACGATCATGGCGAGCACCAGGACGACGGTCGAGTGGCCCAGGGCGAAGAAGAAGCCGACGCCGACGGGACGGCGGCCCCGCTGCATCATGAGCCGGGTCGTGTCGTCGATGGCGGCGATGTGGTCGGCGTCGAAGGCGTGGCGGACGCCGAGGCTGTAGGCGAGCGTCCCGGCGCCCGCGAACGCCCCGGCCCCGGCCAGGCCGTTCGCGTAGTAGAGGTAGAGCGCCCAGCCCGCGATGTGCAGGGCGGCGACGACGGCGACGATGCCGCCGATCCTGGCCCGTTCGCGGGGCGTCCAGGCCCCGTGGGATTCGACACTGTGGGTTTCGACACTGTGGGTTTCGACACTCACGCCCGCACCTCCAGTACGGCGTCGACGGGGCATACCTCGGCGCACTCGCCGCAGCGGGTGCACCGGCTGTCGAGCACGACGAGCGAAGCGCCGGGCCGGCTGTCGGGCCGATCACCGGGCCGATCACCGGGCCGGCCACTGGGACGGATCGCGTGCTCGGGACAGGTGAGCAGGCAGGCGCCGCATCCGGCGCACGCCTCGGTTACTAGGTAGGCGAGGGCTGCCACGCGTCCCCCCTCGGCGTCACGAAGCGGCCCGCCACGACCCTGCTGGACGTGGCGCCGACGATCACGAGACTGCGCATGGTCACGGCGGACACGTCGAGCCGGCCGAGCGTGGTCAGCGTGACGCTCTCCCCGGGGCGGGTCGCGTCGGTCACCACTCCCGCCGGGGTGCCGGGCCCGCGCCGTTCGGCGAGGATCTCCAGCGCCCGGGGAAGCTGCCGGTCGCGCCCGCGCGAGCGGGGGTTGTAGAAGGCCACGACGAGGTCGGCGTCGGCCGCCGCCCGCACACGCCGTTCGATCGCCTCCCATGGGGTGTGCAGGTCGGACAGGCTGATCGCGCAGTGGTCGTGGCCGAGCGGCGCGCCGAGCAGCGCGCCGGCGGCGAGCATGGCCGTCACCCCCGGCACACTCACCACATCGAAGGTGTCGTCGGCGAATTCGAGTGCCGGCGCGGCCATCGCGTAGACGCCCGCATCGCCGCTGCCGACGAGCGCGACCGCGTGCCCCTCGCGGGCCAGCCGTACGGCGGTGCGGGCGCGTTCCTCCTCCGCGCCGAGGCCCGACGCGATGACATGCGTGCCGGGGCGCAGCAGGTCGCGGATCTGGTCGACGTACTGGTCGAGGCCGACGAGGTAGCCACAGCGGCGCACTTCGGCGACGGCGCGCGGGGTCATCAGGTCGCGGGCGCCGGGGCCGAGGCCGACGATCGCGAGCCTGCCGCGGGGCCGCAGCCGTGCGACGGCCGCGGTCGCCATCGCCGACCTGCGCTTGGGCACCACGAGCTCGCCGCCGCCGGCGAGCGCGGCGGCCTCCGCCACGCTGGGGGTGCCGACCGCCCGGCGGACGACCTCGCTGGGGTGCGGCACCTCGACCCGGGCGAGCCGCTCGGCGGGGTGGGTGACGAGCGGCACGCCGAGCGTGCGGGCGGCCTCGACGATCCCGGCCTCGTCCGCCTTCACGTCGGCGGTGGCCAGGCGGACGACCGAGCGGGGCGACAGCCCGGCATCGGCGAGCGCCTCACGGATGAGCGCGAGGACCTCCTCGGCGGCGACGCCCCGGCTCGCGCCGACGCCGACGACGAGGCTCGGCGGCCGGACGACGACGGCCGGGCGGGGCGGTTCCCCGAGCCGGGCGGTGACCACGACACACGGCGGACGCGGCGTCTCCGCCGCGACGACGGGCAGGGGCGGCAGCGGCCAGGTGGCGTCGGCGGTGAGCGTCACGCCCTCACCATCGAGGAGCGCACGGGTCACGGCCGCCACGTCGCCCTCGACCGGCAGGCCGAGCGTGTCGAGCGCGCCCGTCCCGGTGGCGTCGGTCGCGGTGGTGACGACGGGAGTCGCGCCGAGCACGTCGGCGACCTCGTGCGCGAGCCGGTTGGAACCCCCACTATGGCCGTCGCCATGACCCCCGATCAGGGCCACGGCGAAGCGGCGCGCCTCGTCCACGCAGACCACCCCGGGGTCCTCGTGCTTGCCGCCCAGCAGCGGGGCGATCAGCCGTACGGTGGCGCCGGTCGCGAGGAAGCACACGATGCGGTCGCATTCGCGCCAGGCCCGCGCCAGGTCGGCCACCGGATACGACCGAGTGTGCGGCCACGCCCGCTCCAGCAGCGCGGCGGCGGCCCGGCCCGCCTTGGTCGCGGTGACCAGTCCGATGACCGTCATCGATGCCCCCACACAAGAAAGACGGGATTGGCGGCCACGAGCCTGGTCGCGCCGTCCGGCAGCGCGCCGAACCTGCTCGCCGCCAGCGACACGCCCCCGACCTCGTACGACGCCGTGGCCAGCGCGTCGCGTACGGCGGGCAGCCGGTCGACGGCGGCGAGCGCGACGACCACGGCCCGCGCGCCGAGGGCCGCCACGTGGCTCACCACGCCCGGCCCGCCGCCGCCCACGAACACGGCGTCCGGGGCGGGGAGCCCGGCCAGGCAGCCGGGGGCCGCGCCGTGCACCACCCGCACCTCGACGCCGTACGCGGCGGCGTTGCGGCGGGTGCGGTCGCACTGGGCGGGATCGCGGTCGACGGCGACGACGGCGGCGCCGAAACGGGCCGCCTCGACGGCCACGGAACCACTGCCGCAGCCGAGATCCCACACCAGGTCGCCCACGCGGGGACCGAGATGCGCGAGGGCCAGCGCCCGCACCTCCGCCTTGGTGATCATGCCGTCGCGGTGCTCGAAGCGCTCCTCGGGCAGGCCCCACCGTTCCGGAGCCGGGTTCGGCGGCGCGGCCCAGCCACGCGGAGACGGGCCGTCCGCCAGGCACAGCACCACGCTGGGGCCGGCCCACTCCCTCCCGGCGGCCTCCTCGGGCGTGCACGGGGTGACCCGCTGATCGGCGGCCCCGAGGCGTTCGGCGACCAGGAGACGGCGCGGCCAGCCGCGCAGCGCCGCGCCGATCTCGGCGGGACCCGCGCCGGGGGCGGTGAGCACGGCGACCTTCGCCAGCGCCCGGCAGGCGTTGACCGCCCGGCGGGGGTCGCGCCCGTGCGCGCTCACCACGACGGCGTCGTCCCAGTTCAGCCCGGCCAGGCCGAAGGCCGCCGCGACCGAGGAGACGGCGGGCGCGACCTCGACGTCCAGGCCGTGCTCGCGCAGCAGGCGGACGAGGCCGAAGAACCCGGGGTCGCCCGAGGCGAGCACGACGGCCGGGCCGTCGTGGCCCGCGAGGGCCCGCACGCCCGCCGTGACGTTCCCCAGCACGACGCGCTCCGCCTGCCGGGGGATGGGCAGCGCGTCCAGGTGGCGGGCGGCGCCGGCGACCAGCGTCGCCTCGGCCAGCCGCGCGGCTGCCCAGGAGGCGAGCGGCCGTCCGTCGACGCCGATGACGGTCACCACCCGCGTCACCATCCGCGTCACCATCCGCGTCACCACCCGGGTGCCTCCGCGCTGGAGGCGACCGGCGCGTTCCCGTCCGGATCGACCATGATCACCGAGGCGGTGAGCGCGCCGTCGCAGAACCGCTCAAGCACGTCCTTGACCCGGGCGCACAACACCCGCCCGGCGGGTTCGAGCAGCCCGGCGGCCTCCCACAGCTCGTACGCGTGCCGGGCGGTGTTGGCCTCGCCGACCCGCCCGGCCAGGGACTCGCCGCCGCCGGCCTCGCGGGTCACCCGGGCCAGCAGGTCCTTGTCGATCTTCGACCGGGTGTAGTGGGTCATCAGCACCCCGGCCGCGAGCTTGGTCAGCTTGCCGGCCATGCCGACGAACAGCACGTCGGTGAGCCCCGCGTCGACGGCCCGGCGCAGCGCGGCCCCGGTGAAGTCGCCGACCTCGACGAAGCACACGGGCGGCAGGTCGGGCCGCAGCCGCATCGCGGCGCGGTCGGTGCGCCCGCCCGTGGACAGCACGAGCGTGCGCTCACCCTGCGCCGCCATCACGTCGATGGCCTGCACGACCGAGGAACGCCACGACTCGGTGGAGAACGGCCGCACGATCCCGGTCGTGCCGAGGATCGAGATGCCGCCGATGATGCCGAGCCTGGCGTTGGTGGTCTTGCGGGCCATCCGCTCGCCCTCGGGCACGCTGATGATCACGCGGACGCCGCGCCGGCCCAGGTCGACGACCTCGCCGACGGCCTGGGTGATCTGTGCCCGGGGCACCGGGTTGATGGCCGGGCCGCCGACCTCCAGGCCGAGGCCGGGCCGGGTGACCACGCCCACGCCGACGCCGCCGTCCAGTTCGATGCCGGCCTCGGGCCGCCACGACACCGTCGCGGTCAGGTGCGCGCCGTGGGTCACGTCGGGGTCGTCCCCCGCGTCCTTGACGACGACGGCCGTGGCCTTCGCGTCCGCCACGTCGTACGAGTCGACGGGCAGCGTCACCCGGCCGCCGCCCGGCAGCGGCGTGTCCACCGTGGACGGGGTGTCGCCGTGCGCGAGCGCGATGCTGGCGGCCTTGGCGGCGGCGGCCCCGCAGGTGCCGGTCGTCCATCCGGTGCGCAGCGCCCGCTTGCGCACCCGCATCGTGCGCGGCAGGTCGGGCTCGCGCAGTTCTGGGGTCTCGCTCATCATGATCCCCGCAATGCTCGGCGGGCGGCAGGGTCGGACCGGCGGTGGCCGTGGAAGTGACCGGGGTGATAGAGGTGCGAGCGCGTGCCGTGGGCCTCCAGCGCGGGCCCGACCAGCACCAGTGTGTGCTTCCACAGCCGGTGGGCGCGCATGGTCGCCGCCAGCTCGTCCAGGCGGCAGCGCAGCACCAGCTCGTCCTCCCACGTGACCCGGTAGCCGACCACGCACGCCGTCTCGGGGGGGTAGCCGCCCGCCAGCAGCTCCTCCTGCAACCGGCCCGCGCGGGCCGCCGACAGGAACAGCGCCATCGTCGTGCCGTGCGCGGCGAACTCCCGCACGGTCTCGCCCTCGGGCATGGGCGTCTTGCCGCCCTCCAGCCGGGTGAGCACGACCGACTGCGCGACCTCCGGCACGGTCAGCTCCCGCCGTACGGCGGCGGCGACGGCGGTGAAGCTGGACACCCCCGGCACGACCTCGGTCTCCAGCCCGAGCGCGGCGCACCGGTCGAGCTGCTCCTGGACCGCCCCCCACAGGGCCGGGTCGCCGGAGTGCACGCGGGCCACGCGCAGCCCGTCGCGGGCCGCCTCCTCATACAGGGCGACGGCCTCCTCCAGGGGCACGGCGGCGGAGTCGACCACCCGGGCGCCGTCGCGGGCGTGCTCGATCACGCCGGGATGGACCAGGCTGGAGGCCCAGATCACGACGTCGGCCTCGGCGATGGCCGCCGCGCCGCGCAGCGTGAGCAGGTCGGGCGCGCCCGGCCCCGCCCCGACGAAGGTCACCCTGCCCCTGGGAACAGGCCCGGTCACAGCCGGCCTCCCCGGCCCGTGCGCTTCCGGGTCACCAGCAGCGCGGACAGGTAGGGCCCGGCCTCGTCCGGATCGAGCCCGGCGGCGGGCCGCACGTCCTCCCCCGGCAGCCCGAGCGACGCGCCGTACACCGCGCCGCCGATGCGGCCGGAGTCGCGGACGGCGGCCAGGACCTGGGGCAGCATGCGTCCTCCCTTGTAGGCGACGACGGTGTCGTGGGCGTCGAGCGCCCCGCGCAGGGCGTCGAGCCCCGCCGTCAGCGGCATCAGCGCGAGCGACTCACGGCCCTCGACCAGGACGGTGCCGCTGCTCGCGGCGAGCGCCTGCATGGCGGTGATGCCGGGGACCGTGCGGACCTCCACCTCCGGCACGAGCCCGCGCACGGTCTCGGCCAGGTAGGTGAAGGTGCTGTAGACGTTGGGGTCGCCGATCGTCGCGAACGCGACCGTCCGCGCGCCGGCGTCGTACGTGGCGGCGACGGCCGCCCCCGCCGCGTCCCAGGCGGCGGCGCGGCGCGGGCCGCTCCCCGGTGGATCGCTGAGGGCGAACTCCAGCCGCAGCACGTCCCGCCCGGTGTGGGCGCGGACGATCCGCTCGGCGCGGCCCTCCTCGCCGGTGTCGGCGACCGGCACCACCACGACGTCGGCCTCACGCAGCACGCGCACGGCCTTCACCGTCACCAGGTCGGGGTCGCCCGGGCCGACGCCCACCCCGGTCAGCACGGGCCTCATGCGGCGGTCCCGGCGGCCCGTACGAGCTCGGGGGCCAGGCGGGGCGTGCCCGCCCAGTGGGGGTGGAGATAGGAGGCGTGCACGCCGCCCCGGACGAACCCCTCCCGCTTCGGCAGCACGTACGCCGGGGGGTCCCCGGCGGGCGGGGAGCAGGCCGTGCGGTGGAACTCGTGGGCGCGCACGACCGTGCCGTCGGGCCGTACGGCCTCGCGGTAGCCGAGCGTCAGCCGGCCGGTCATCCGCGCCCGCGTGGGCAGCACGCCGCACATCGGCGCGCCGTCGAGCGAGGCGGCCAGGTAGAGCAGGCCCGCGCACTCGGCCACGATGGGCGCGCCGCGGGCCGCCAGCCGGGCGACCTGCTCCCGCAGCGGCGTGTTGGCGGCAAGGTCGGCGGCGTGGACCTCGGGGAATCCGCCGCCGATCACCAGGGCCCGGCTGCCGGGCGGCAGCGCCTCGTCGCGCAGCGGATCGACGTACGCCACCTCGGCACCGGCGGCGGCCAGCAGTTCGGCAGTCTCGGCGTAGGAGAACGTGAACGCGGCACCGGCGGCCACCGCGACCACGGGACGGCCGGGCACCGGGGTTCCCACCGCGTCGGCGGCCGACCACGGCGTGACCGCGAGCGGCGACGCCGCCGAGGCCAGGCGCAGCACGAGATCGAGGTCGCAGTGCCGTTCGACCAGGGCCCCGAGGGCGGCGACGGCCTGCCGTGCCTGCGCGTCGCGTTCGGCGGCGGGCACCAGGCCGAGGTGCCGCGACGGCACGTGCACGGCCGCCTCACGCGGCAGGGCCCCGGCCACCGGGACGCCCAGGGGCCGCAGCGCCTCGCGGAGGATCTCCTCGTGGCGGGCCGAGCCCACCCGGTTCAGCACCACCCCGGCGATCCGTACGGACCGGTCGAAGGTGGCGAAGCCGTGCACGAGGGCCGCGACGGACGCCGCCTGGGACGACGCGTCCACCACGAGCAGCACGGGCGCGTCGAGCAGGCGGGCGACGTGCGCGGTCGACGCCTCGGACGTGGCGGCACGCCCGTCGAAGAGGCCCATCACGCCCTCGACGATCGCCACGTCCGCGCCGCGCGCGCCGTGCGCGAACAGCGGGGCGATCAGGTCCTCCCCGGCGAGGTACGCGTCGAGGTTGCGGCCGGGGCGGCCGGTGGCGAGCGCGTGATAGCCGGGGTCGATGTAGTCGGGGCCCGCCTTGTGCGGCGAGACGGCCAGGCCGCGCGTGGTCAGCGCCGCCATCAGCCCGGTCGCCACGGTGGTCTTGCCCGCGCCCGAGGCGGGGGCGGCGACGACGAGCCGGGGGATCGTCACCATGCGCGCGTCACCATTCGATGCCCCTCTGGCCCTTCTGCCCCGCGTCCATCGGGTGCTTGATCTTGGTCATCTCCACCACGAGGTCGGCGGCCTCGACCAGGCGGGGATCGGCGTCCCTGCCGGTGATCACCACGTGCTGGCGGCCGGGCCGGGCGCGCAGGGTCGCGACGACGTCGTCCACGTCGATCCAGCCCCACTTCATCGGATAGGTGAACTCGTCCAGGACGTACAGGCCGTAGGTCTCGGCGGCGAGGTCGCGCCTGATCTGCGCCCACCCCTCGCGGGCGTCGGCGGCGTGGCCGGCCTCGGTGCCGGGCCGCTGGATCCACGACCAGCCCTCGCCCATCTTGTGCCAGGTCACCGGGCCGCCCTCGCCGGTCTGCTCGTGCAGGCGGCCGAGGGCGCGCAGCGCGGCCTCCTCGCCGACCCGCCACTTGGCGCTCTTGACGAACTGGAACACCCCGACGGGCCAGCCCTGGTTCCAGGCGCGCAGCGCCAGGCCGAAGGCGGCCGTCGACTTCCCCTTCATCTCCCCGGTGTGCACGATGACCAGCGGGCGGTTGCGCCGCTCGCGCGTGGTCAGCCCGTCGTCCGGCACGTCGGCCGGTCTGCCCTGCGGCATCTACGCCACCCTCCTGACGTCACGCACCACCGCGGCCAGATGATCGGCCGCCAGCTCCTCCAGCCGGATCGCGGTCCCGCCGAGCGCGGCGGCGAGCCGCCCGGCCAGGCCGAGCCGTACGGGGCCGTGCTCGCAGTCGACGACGACGCTCGCGACCCCGGCGAGCCGCCGGGCCGCGGCGACCGGGTCGGGGCCCGCGGTGTGCCTCCCGTCGGTGACGACCACGAGCAGCGGACGGCGGCGGGGATCGCGCAGCCGCTCGGCGGCCAGCACCCGTTCGGCGCGGAGCAGCCCGGCGGCCAGCGGAGTGCGCCCGCCGGTGGCGAGCCGGGCCAGCCGGCCGGAGGCCAGATCGACGCTGGAGGTCGGCGGCAGCGCGACCATCGCCTCCGCGCCCCGGAAGGTCACCAGTCCGACCTTGTCGCGGCGCTGGTAGGCGTCGAGCAGCAGGGACAGCACGGCGCCCTTCACCGCGCGCATCCGCGCCCGCGCGGCCATCGACCCGCTCGCGTCCACGCAGAACAGCACGAGGTTCGACTCGCGCCCCTCGCGCAGGGATTCCCGCAGGTCCTCGCGGCGCAGCACCAGGCCGGAACCGGCCCGGCCGCGCCTGTGCTGGTGCGGCGCGGCGGCGGCCAGCGTCGCCGCCAGGTCGAGCCGGCGCAGCCGTCCGCCCGGGGCGCGGGCGCCGGCGGCGCGGCCGGACTCGCCGGTCGTGCGCCCGCGCCGTCCGGCGGGCCCGCCCCGGCCGGTCGCCTCCGGCGCGAGGAGCCGGGTCCGGTACGGGGTCCCAGGGTTCACGGGGGCCTGGCTCACGGGCGCCTGCTCCCCGCCCCCGCCGCCCGAGGGCCCGCCGTCGTCCGGCCCGCCATCAGGCCCCTTATCCGGCGTGTCATCCGCGTCGGTCAGTGCCTGTTCCAGCCGCTCCTCGTCTAGTCCTTGGCCGCCCGTGTCGTCGAACGGGTCGTCGAACGGGTCACGGCGGCGCCGGTGGGGGAGCGCCAGCCGGGCGGCCGTCCGTACGTCGTCGGAGGTGACCTCATCCCTGCCCTCCCATGCGGCCAGGGCGACGGCCGTACGCGCCATCACGAGGTCGGCGCGCATCCCCTCGACGTCGAAGGCCGCGCACACCGCCGTGATCTTCCGCAGCGCGTCGTCGGGAAGCGCCAGGGCGGGCAGCCGGTCGCGCGCCGCCGCGATCCGCAGGGCGAGATCGTGCTCCCCACCGGCGTACGCGCGCGCGAAGCCGGCCGGGTCGGCCTCGAAGGCGAGGCGGCGGCGCACCACCTCGGCCCGCTCCGCCGGGTCGCGGGACGCGCGAACCTCGACGGCCAGGCCGAACCGGTCGAGGAGCTGCGGGCGCAGCTCGCCCTCCTCCGGGTTCATCGTGCCGACCAGCAGGAAGCGGGCCGCGTGGCGGACCGACACGCCCTCGCGCTCCACGTGGGCCACGCCCATCGCCGCCGCGTCGAGCAGCAGGTCGACCAGGTGGTCGTGGAGCAGGTTGACCTCGTCCACGTAGAGCACGCCCCGGTGGGCCGCCGCGAGCAGGCCCGGCTCGTACGCCTTGACGCCCTCGGTCAGCGCCCGCTCCAGGTCGAGCGACCCGGCCACGCGGTCCTCCGACGCGCCCACCGGCAGTTCCACCAGCCGGGCCGGGCGCGGGTGCGGGGACAGGCCGTTCGCGTGCGGGCCGTCCGGGCACGACGGGTCGGGCGCGGCGGGGTCGCAGGAGAACCGGCAGCCCGCGACCACCGCCACCCGCGGCAGCAGGGCCGCGAGCGACCGCACCACGGTCGACTTCGCCGTGCCCTTCTCGCCCCGCACGAGCACGCCGCCGATCGCGGGCGACACCGCGTTGAGCAGCAGCGCCAGCTTGAGGTCGTCGTGCCCGACGACCGCGCTGAACGGGTATCCCACGGTCACTTGCCCGCCTCCAGGTCGCCTTCCATCTCCAGGTACGTCGCCCGCAGCCCGTCGAGGGTCTCCGGCGACGGCTCGGCCCACAGGCCGCGGTCGGCCGCCTCCAGCAGCCGTTCGGCGATGCCGCGCAGCGCCCAGGGGTTGGACGCCCGCATGAACTCCCGCACCTGCGGGTCGAAGACGTAGGAGGAGGCGAGCGACTCGTACATCCAGTCGTCCACCACCCCGGCCGTGGCGTCGAACCCGAACAGGTAGTCCACCGTGGCCGCCATCTCGAACGCGCCCTTGTAGCCGTGCCGCCGCATCGCCGCGATCCAGCGCGGGTTGACCACCCGCGACCGGAACACCCGCCGCGTCTCCTCGCCCAGCGTCCGGGTGCGCACCGCGTCGGGGACGTGCGAGTCGCCCACGTACGCCGCCGGGGACCGGCCGGTCAGGTGGCGGACCATGGCGACCATCCCGCCGTGGTACTGGAAGTAGTCGTCGGAGTCGGCGATGTCGTGCTCGCGGTTGTCCTGGTTCTTGGCCGCCACGTCGATGCGCCGGAACGCCGCCTCCATGTCCGCGCGGGCCTCCCGCCCGTCGAGGCCCTCGCCGTACGCGTAGCCGCCCCACACCGCGTACACCTCGGCGAGGTCGGCGTCGTCGCGCCAGTTGCGGGCGTCGATGAGCGGCAGCAGGCCGGCGCCGTACGCGCCGGGTTTGGAGCCGAAGACGCGGCTGGTGGCGCGGCGCTCATCGCCGTGCCGGGCGAGGTCGGCGTGGACGTGCGCGCGCAGCGGGTTGACCTCGGCGGGCTCGTCCAGCGCGGCGACCGTGCGGACGGCCTCGTCGAGCAGCGCCACGACGTGCGGGAACGCGTCGCGGAAGAATCCGCTGATCCGCACGATCACGTCCACGCGGGGGCGGCCCAGCTCCTCGGCGGGCATGACGGAGAAGCCGGTGACCCGGCGGGAGGCGTCGTCCCACTCCGGGCGCACGCCGAGCAGGGCCATGATCTCGGCGATGTCGTCGCCCTGGGTGCGCATCGCGCTGGTGCCCCAGACCGTGAGCCCGACCGTGCGCGGATGTTCGCCGGTGTCGGCGTGGTAGCGCTCGACCAGCGAGGCCGCGAGCGCCGAGCCGGTCTCCCAGGCCAGCCGCGACGGGATGGCCTTGGGATCCACGGAGTAGAAGTTGCGGCCGGTCGGCAGCACGCCGACCAGCCCGCGCGTGGGCGACCCGGAAGGACCGGCGGGCACATATCCGCCGTCGAGCGCGTGCAGCACATGCGCCACCTCGTCCGTCGTCCGGTCGAGCCGGGGCACGACCTCGGTCGCGGCGAAGCGCAGCACCCGGGCGACCTCTGGTAAGTCCGTGACCACGCCGGCCGCCGCGGGGTCCCAGCCGTGGTCCTCCATGGCCTGGACCAGCCGCCGCGCCTCGGCCTCGAACGCGTCCACCTCGGCCGAGGCGGCGTCTCCCGGCAGGCCGAGGGCCTCGCGCAGGCCGGGCAGCGCCCCGGCGGCGCCGGCCCAGACCTGGCGGGCGCGCAGCACGGCGAGCACCAGGTCGACCCGGGCCTCCCCGGTGTGGACCTGGCCCAGCACGTGCAGGCCGTCGCGGATCTGCGCGTCCTTGATCTCGCACAGGTAGCCGTCGACGTGCAGCAGGAAGTCGTCGAACTCCGTGTCCTGCGGCCGCTCGTCCACGTGCAGGTCGTGGTGGAGCTGGGCGGCCTGGATCAGCGTCCAGATCCGTGCCCGTACGGCCGGCAGCTTGGCCGGGTCGAGCGCGGCCACGGTGGCGTGCTCGTCCAGCAGCTGCTCCAGGCGGGCGAGGTCGCCGTAGGAGTCGGCCCGCGCCATCGGCGGGATCAGGTGGTCGACCACGGTGGCGTGGGCCCGCCGCTTGGCCTGGGTGCCCTCGCCGGGGTCGTTGACGATGAACGGGTAGACCAGCGGCAGCGCGCCGAGCGCGGCGTCGGGCGCGCACGACGCCGCCAGCCCGAGCCCCTTGCCCGGAAGCCACTCCAGCGTGCCGTGCTTGCCGAGGTGGACGACCGCGTGCGCGCCGAACTCGCGGGCCAGCCACCAGTACGCCGCGAGGTAGTGGTGGCTGGGCGGCAGGTCGGGGTCGTGATAGATGGCGACCGGGTTCTCGCCGAATCCCCGGGGCGGCTGGATCGCGAGCAGGACGTTGCCGAACCGCAGCGCCGCGAGCACGATGTCGGTGCCGTCCACATAGAGGGAGCCCGGCGGCGGCCCCCAGTGGGCGGTCACCGCGTCGCGCAGGTCGCCGGGCGGCGCCGCGAACCACTCCCGGTAGGCGTGCAGCGGCACGCGGGCGGGGGCGGCCTCGATCTGCTCCTCGGTGAGCCACTCCACGTCGTGGCCGCCGGCCGCGATCAGGGCGTGGATCAGCGCGTCGCCGTCGTCGGGCGCGTCGCCCACGTCATATCCGGCGTCGCGCAGGGCGCGCAGCAGCACGACGGCGGAGGCCGGGGTGTCGAGCCCGACGGCGTTGCCGACCCGGGAGTGCCGCGTGGGATAGGACGACAGCACGATCGCCAGGCGCTTGTCCGCGTTCGGCACGTGGCGCAGCCGGGCGTGCGCGACCGCGAGCGCGGCCACCCGGGCGCACCGCTCGGCGTCGGCGACGTAGACCGGCACGCCGTCGGGCCCGTCCTCCTTGAACGAGAACGGCACGGTGATCAGGCGCCCGTCGAACTCGGGCACCGCCACCTGCATCGCGGCGTCCATCGGGGACAGCCCGGCGTCGGAGTCCGCCCACACCGCGCGGGGCGTGGTCAGGCACAGCGCCTGCAGCACCGGCACGTCGAGGGCGGCCAGCGCCCCCGCGTCCCAGGCGTCCTCGTCGCCCCCGGCGCTCGCGGCGGCGGCGACCGCCCCGCCCGCGGCCAGCACGGTGACGACCAGCGCGTCCACGGGCCGCAGCAGGTCGAGCAGGTCGTCACCCGCGCCCCGGAGCGATCCGCAGAAGACCGGCAGCACGTCGGCGCCCGCCGCTTCGACGGCGTCGCACAGCGCGTCGACGAACGCCGTGTTGCCCGACAGCTCGTGCGCCCGGTAGTAGACCACGCCGACCAGCGGGCGGCCCTCCCGGCGGGCGCGGCCGGGCCGTACGCCGGACTCGGGCGCGGGCCGGGGCGGCGCGAAGCCCTCGCCGGTCAGCAGGAGCGTGTCGGACAGGAAGCGGCGCAGCTCCGCGAGGTTGTCCGGGCCGCCCTCGGCCAGATAGGCGAGCGCCTGCGCGGCGACCCCGGACGGCACGGTGGACAGGGCCATCAGCGCGGCGTCCGGGGCCTGCTCGCCGCCCAGGACCACGGTGGGCAGCCCGGCCGCGAGCACGGCGTCGAGTCCCTCGGGCCAGGAGCGCCTGCCGCCGAGCAGCCGGACGACGACGGCGTCCACGCCGTCCACCAGGGCGGGCACGTCCTCCGCGGCCGTACGCGCGGGGTTGGCGACCCGCCAGCCGGCCCCGCTCCGGGTCGCGGCGAGCAGCTCGGTGTCGGCGGTGGACAGCAGCAGCATCCTCGGCGGTGTCGTCATGGACGGTCCTCCCGCAGCGTGAGCTCGGCGATGGGCAGGCCGGTGGGCACGCCGCGCTCGATGAGCCGCCACACGGCCTCGGTGTCGAGGTGCTCCTCCACGAGGTCGCCCAGGGCGTCGAGGCGGGCCTCCCGGTGCGCGGCGAACGTTCCGGTCCCGGGCAGCCAGGCCCGGCCGGTGACGGCGGCGACCTCGGCGAGGAAGGCCCGGCGGAATCCGTCGCGCTCGAACAGGCCGTGCCAGGTCGTGCCCCACACCTGCCCGGCCCGGCAGCCGTCGAGGAACGGCTCGCCGCCGTCGAAGGTCACCCGGCCGTGGTGGATCTGGTAGCCCGCGACCACGTGACCCCGCCACTCGCCCTCCGCGAGCGTGAGCACCTTGCCCGGCGCGTACGCCGTCCGGGCAGGCAGCAGCCCGAGGCCGGGCACCCGGCCGGCCCGGCTCTCGACCTCGTCGTCGATGACCGTGCCGAGCATCTGGTAGCCGCCGCAGATCCCGAGCACCGGGCGGCCCTCGGCGGCGCGGCGGCGCAGCGCCTCGTCCAGGCCGCGCTCGCGCAGCCAGGCGAGGTCGCCGACGGTGGCGCGGGTGCCGGGCAGCACGACGAGGTCGGCGTCGGCGAGCTCGGCGGGGGTGGTGACGAGGCGGACGCTCACCCCCGGCTCGGCGGCGAGCGCGTCGGCGTCGGTGACGTTGGACATGCGCGGCAGCCGCACGAGGGCCACGCGCAGCACGTCACGTCCCACCGGCGGGGTGAGCAGGCCGGGACGGCTGTCGAGGTCGAGGGAGTCCTCCACGTCGAGCCACAGGCCCGAGCGCCACGGCAGCACGCCGAGGCACGGCCGGCCGGTCGCCTCCGTGAGCCAGTCGAGCCCCGGCCGCAGCAGCGCGAGGTCGCCGCGGAACTTGTTGACCACGAAGCCCGCGATGTGCCGCTGGTCGTGCCGGTCGAGCACGGCGAGGGTGCCGGCGAAGTGCGCGAGCACGCCACCCCTGTCGATGTCGCCGACGACGAGCGCCGGCAGGCCGGCGGCGCGGGCCAGGCCCATGTTGGCGATGTCGCGGTCGCGCAGGTTGACCTCGGCGGGGCTGCCCGCGCCCTCGCAGATCACGACGTCGTAGCGGCGGCGCAGGCCGTCGAGCGCGTCGAGGGCGACGTCGAGCAGGCGCATCTTGTGGGCGCGGGAGGACATGGCGTCCACGTCGGCGTGCGCGCGGCCGAGCACGACCACGTGGGAGTGCCGATCGCCCGCGGGTTTGATCAGCACCGGGTTCATCGCGGCCTCGGGCTCGACCCGGGCCGCCACGGCCTGCATCGCCTGGGCCCGCCCGATCTCGCCGCCGTCGGCGGTGACCATCGAGTTGAGCGCCATGTTCTGCGCCTTGAACGGCGCGACCCGTACGCCGCGCCGGGCCAGCCACCGGCACAGGCCGGCCACCAGCACGCTCTTTCCCGCGTCGGAGGTCGTGCCCGCCACGAGCAGGCCGCCGCCGGCCACGTCAGCAGGTGGAGCGCGAAACCGGCAGTGAGGCGCGTCTGCGCAGGCCTGTCCGGGCCATGGCATGTCCCCCCTGGGGGTATCCGCGCCCCCGGTAGAAGGTCCGACGGCCGGAGTATCCTGGCTCCCGGATCAGCGCTCCCCTCAGCCTTCCCGCCCGTGCTGGGCAGTGGCGTGGGTGAGGTTCGCTCCCCGGTGACAGTGGCGGGACCGCGCCGGATTCACACCGGCTTCCTCCGCGTCCGTCGCTTGCGGGGTCAACTTACACCTTCGTGCCGGATGTCCCGCAAGTACGGTCTGTCGGATATATCGGAATCGCTACGTATGTCGGGCCGGTGTGGTGTGCCCGGATCGGCTTTGCCATGATGCCCGGGTGAAACGGGGGAGGGCAGTGCTGGGGCGGCTGCCGTTGGTGATCCGACGTGCGCTGGCCGAGCCGCTGCTGCTGGCGGCCGCGTTCGGCTCCATCCTGCTCGCCACCACGGCGATCGCGGCGCTGCTGCTGCACGCGGGGTCGGCGAGCCAGGCGGGCGTGCGGAGGGCCCTGGACACGGCACCGCTCGCCGCCACCGCCACCGTCGTCACCTCCTCGGTCACGTCCGGGGACTTCGCGAAGGTCGACCAGGCCGTCCGCGCGGGCATCGCCCACGCCCATGGCGAGGTGCCCGTACGGGTCACCGCGCGCGTCGAGTCCGCCTCCTACGCGCTGAGGGGACGAGATAAAGGCGGTCAGCCCGTCCTGACCCGGTTCGCCACGTACGAGGGACTGGACGGCCAGGCCGACCTGGTGAGCGGCCGATGGCCCACGCGGAAAGGGACCGCGGGGACGGCACGGGGAACGACAGCGGGGACGGCAGGCGATACGGCCGTCGCGCTCTCGGAGCCGGCCGCGCGGGCGATGAGGGTCTCCACCGGCGACACGTTCACCGTCGTCGGACGCCTGGACGGCAAGCCGGCCCGCGTGCGCGTCTCCGGCGTCTTCCGGCTGCGCGACCCCGACGACCCGCGCTGGACGGGAGAGGACCTGCTGCGCCACGGCACGCAGACCGCCGACTTCACTTCCCGAGGCCCCATGGTCGTGCCGGCCGGCGTCTTCCTCGACCGGTTCGCGGCCGGCGCCTCGGCCCGCTGGCTCGCCGAGCCCGACCTGCGCCGGCTCCCGCCCGAGCGACTGCGGCCGTTCTCGGCGTCGGTCGCCGGGATCTCCGCCGACGTACGGTCCGGCTGCCCCCGGTGCACGGTCACCGAGACGCTGTCCGGCACACTGCTGCGGCTCGACCACGGCGCGCTGGTCGCCCGCTCGACCATGCTGGTGCCGGTGCTCCAGCTGCTCGTGCTGGCCGCGTACGCGCTGGCGCTGACCGCGCGGCTGCTCGCCGAACACCGCCGGATGGAGACGGCCCTGCTGCGATCGAGGGGCGGCGGGTCGCCGCGGCTCGCCGCCATGGCGGCGGGGGAGGCGCTGCTGATCGCGCTGCCCTGCGCGCCCGCGGCGCCGTTCCTCGCACCCGTCCTCCTGCGGCTGCTGAGCGCCTTCCCCTGGATCGAGGCCACCGGCGTGGAGCCGCCCCGCGCGCCCGACGGCAGCACGTTCGCCGTGGCGGCGGTGGTCGCGCTCGCCTGCGCCGCCATGCTGGCGGCGCCGCCCCTGCTCGCCGCCCGCCGCACGTACGTCGAGGAGCAGGCGGCGCGCGGGCGCGCCGACCGGCCCGGCCTGGTGCAGCGGGCCGGGGCCGACGTGGCACTGCTCGTCCTGGCGGCCCTCGCCATCTGGCGCCTGCGCGGCCAGGACGCGGCGGAGACGACGCGCCTCGGCGGCGAGCTCGGGCTCGACCCGCTCGTCGGGGCCGGGCCGGCGCTCGCCCTGCTCTGCGGCGGGATGGCCGCCCTGCGGCTGGTGCCCGCCGTCGCGAAGATCGCCGAGCGGGCGACGCGGCGACGCCCCGGGTTCGGCCCGGCCGTGGCCGCCCGGCAGGTGAGCCGGCGCCCGGCCCGCTATTCGGGCCCGGCGCTGCTGCTGACGATGGCGACGGCGATCGGCGTGCTGTCCCTGACCACGGCCGCGACCTGGCGCTCCGCCCAGGAGGACCGGGCCAGGCACGTCGCCGGATCCTCGCTGCGCGTCCCGGCCCTGCCCGGCGACGACGCCCGGACCTTCACCAGGCTGCCGGGGGTCGCGGCGGCCGTGCCCGCGCACCGCGCCACGGTCGTCGCCGACGGCGCGGACGCCACGCTGATCGCCGCCGACGCGGCGGATCTGGGCCGGGTGCTGCTGCTGCGCCCCGACCTGTCGCAACTGCCGCCGGCCACGCTGGCCTCCCGGATCACCGGGTCCGCCGGGCGACCGCTCCCGGTCGTGGTGACCCCCGGGCTGGCGGACACCACCAGGATCACCGCGGGCACGGCGGCGATCCCCGTCCGGGTCGTGGGCGTCGTCACGGCGATGCCCGGCACGCCCGAGGGCACCCCGGCCCTGCTCGCCGACCTCACGGCGTTCCGGGGGAAGGGCGCCGAGGGGCAGGTGACGGAGTGGTGGCTGGCCGCCGACGGTTCCACTCGGGATGCCCTGGCCGCCTCGGGACGCGGCAGGGACATCGTGGACGCGGCCGCCCTCACCGCCGGTTACCGGGACGACCCCACGGCGGCCGGTCTGCAGGGCGCGCTGCTGCTCGGCTTCGCGGCGGCGCTGGCGTTCGCCGTGCTGGGATTCCTGGTCAACACGGCGGTCTCGGCGCGCGAGCGCAGGGGGGAGTTCGCCGTGCTCGGCGCGCTCGGCGTGAGTTTCCGGCAGACGCTCGGCCTGCTCGCGGCCGAGCAGTCGTTCGTGATCGGGCTGTCGCTGGCCGGTGGGGTGGCGCTCGCCGTGGCCGTCTCCGCCGCGGTGGTGCCGCCGATGGTGTCAGCCGGATACGCGACCGCGGGCGGGCTGCCGGTGTCGCTCCACGTGCCGTGGCCACAGGTGGCGGCGCTCGCCGTCGCGATCCTCGCGGTGCTCCTCGCGATCGTGGCGGGGCTCGCGCGGTCGCTGCACCGCCGTGAGCCGGCCGCCGTGCTGCGTGCGGGGGAGGCGTCATGATCCGCCTGCCGGGAGTGCACGGGCTTCTGGGAGTGCACAAGGGTGTGGCCGCGCTGCTGGCCGCGCTGGTCTTCGGCGCCGCCCTGGTCGTCTCGGCCCTGCCCCGCATGGTCGAGTCGTCCCTCGACGCGGCGGCCAGGTCGGCCGTCGGCTCCGCCCCGCCCGGGACCACCTCGCTGGCGGTCCAGTTCACCCGCCGGCCGTTCGACCCGAGGGGGATGCGGACGACGAAGCAGGTGGCCAAGGCGGACACCGCCTGGCGCGCCCTGCTCCCAACGGCGCTGCGGGAGGTCGCCGATCCCGGCCGGCTCTACGACTTCGCCACCTCGTCGCCGATCCTGATCGACGACCGGGCGCATCGGTATATGACGCTGAAATGGGTCTCAGGGGCGGGCCGGCATGTGCGGTACGTCAAGGGCGGCCCACCTGGCCGCGGCTCCGGCACCCGCGTCGAGGTGGCCGTCCCCGCGGTCGCCGCCACGGAGATGTCGATCAGAACGGGCGACACGCTCCGCCTCGGCGACCTGACCGTGAAGGTCACCGGGCTGTTCGAGCCGGTGCGTCCCGCCGACCGGTTCTGGGCGCTGGAGCCGGAGCTCACCTACGTCATCCACCACCGCGTGCCGCTCGCCATGGACGACGACCTGATCGTCACCGCGCTCGCCGACGGCGACAGCCTCGCGGGCGCCGAGCTGCCCATCCTCTTCCGATGGCTCGTCACCCCGGCGCAGGAGCGCATCGGCGCGGGCAACGCGGCGGCCGTGCTCGCCGACACGGCGGAGTTCGGCCGCCGCCTGGGCAGGCAGGACCTCGAAGTCACCCTGTCGACCGGGCTCGACCGCATCCTGGCGGAGTACCTGCAACGGCTGGCCCTCACGCGGGCGCTCATCACGGTGTTCCTGAGCGGGCTGGCCGTCGTGTGCCTCGGCACCACGGCCCTGGCCGTGCTGCTGTTCGCCGGGCGGGTGCGCGGCGACCTGCTGCTGATGCGCGCCCGCGGCGCGTCCCTCGCCCGGACCATGCTGACCTGCGGCGGAGCGGTCGCGCTCGTGGCGGTGCCGGCGGCCGCGGCGGGCCAGGCGGCCGCGGGCTTCGTGCCGGGCGCCCCGACGGCGGTCGCGCGGCTGGGACCTGCCGCGCTGGCGGCGGGGACCATCGCGATCGCCTGCGCCGCCGCGCTGGTCCGGTCCGGCGGCCGGCGGTCGGGGAACGCGCTGCGCCGCATCGTGCTGGAGCTCCTGGTGCTCGCGCTCGCGGTGGCGAGCGTGCACCTTCTGCGCACTCGCGGGCTCGGCACGGGCGGTCTCGGCACTGGCGGTCTCGGCACGGGCGGTCTCGGCACGGGCGACGCGTTCCTCGCGCCCGGGCCGGTGCTGCTGGCGCTGGCCGCCGCGCTGGTGGTGCTGCGGGCCGGCCCGGCCCTGATCCACCTCGCCTTCCGGGCCGCCGCCCGGCGCAGCGGCGCCGTGCCGTTCCTCGGGCTCGCCGCCGCCCGGGCCGTGCCGAGCGCCGCGCTGCCGGTGCTCACGCTGCTGCCGGCCGTCGCCCTCGCGGCGTACGGCATGGTCACCGCCGGAGGGCTGGAGGAGGCCCAGCGGCAGGCGGCCTGGGAGCGGACCGGCGCGGAGATCAGGGTGGAGCGCGCGGAGGGCATCGCGCCGGAGACGCTGGAGCAGATCGCCCACGCGCCCGGCGTCAGGGCCGTCGTCCCCGCCGCGGTCGGCACGACGGTCGCCGAGGTGGGCTTCGGCGGGCGGCCGGCCACGGTCGTCGCCGTCGATCTCGGCGCCTACCACCGGCTGGTCGCGGGCAGCCCGCTCCGCCTGCCGCCGCCGGGCAGCGGCGCGCTGGTCTCGCGCGACCTGTCGGCCGCGGGGAGCTTCGACGTCGGCTGGCCCGCGCGGACGACGGTCACCCCGGCGGGGACCGTCGACGCGATGCCCGGGGTGGCGGCCGGCGACGGCGCCCTCATCGTGCTGCCCGGCGCTCCCGCACAGGTCAACACGCTGCTGATCGCGGGAGACCCCGAAGCGGTCAGGCCGCTGCTCCCGTCCGGCGCGAACATGACCACCGTGGCGGGCGCGCTCGCCGAGATCACCGGGGCGCCGCTGACGGCGGCGCTGACCGCCGCGCTGCGGGTCGCCGCCGCGGCGCTGGCCGCGTACGCGCTGGCGGCCGTCGCGATCGCCCTGACCGGGGGCGCGGCCCGGCGCGCGGAGGACCTCGGGCTGCTGCGCGCCCTCGGCCTCACGCGCAGGCAGGCCGGGCTGGTCACCGTCCTGGAGGCGGCCCCGCTGCTCGTCCTGACCGCCGTCGCCGGGCTGGCGGCCGGGCTCGCCATGCCCGCGCTGATCGGAATCGACCTGTCGGCGTACGCGGGCGGGCGCCAGGGCGCGCTGTCGGGCGGCGCGCTCCTGCCCGCGCTGCCCGGCGTTGTCGCGGGTGCTCTGGCCGCCGGGGTCGCCGCCGTCGCCCTCGCGGGCGCCTATTGGGGAGGAAGACGTGGACACGCTGGCTGACCTGGAGGCCCGGGCCACGCGGGGCGGACCCGTGTTCGGCGCGGACGCCCACATCCTGTGCGACAACCTCGTGCGGATCTACAAGACCGAGGGGCCCGCCGCGGTCGAGGTGGTCGCGCTGCAGGGTCTCGACCTGCTCATCGGCCGGGGCGAGCTGGTGGCGGTCGTCGGAGCCTCCGGGTCGGGCAAGTCGACGCTGCTCAACATCCTGTCGGGGCTCGACGTGCCGACGGCGGGGCTCGCCCGGGTCGCCGGGATCGACCTGCTGTCCATGACCCCCCGCGACCGCCTCCGCTACCGGCGTTCCGTCGTGGGCTTCGTCTGGCAGCAGACCTCCCGCAACCTGCTGCCGTACCTCACCGCGCGGGAGAACGTCATGCTCCCGATGCGGCTGGCGGGCGGCACGTCGCGGCGGGCCAGGTCGTCGCGTACGGACGAGCTGCTGGAGCTGACGGGAATGGCGGACCGCGCGGACCGGCGGCCCGGGGAGATGTCCGGCGGCGAGCAGCAGCGGGTGGCCGTCGCCGTGGCGCTGGCCAACGCGCCCGAGGTGGTGCTCGCCGACGAGCCCACCGGGGAGCTCGACAGCGAGAGCGCCGAGACGGTCTTCGGCGTGCTGCGCCACGCCAACCGGGAGCTGGGCGTCACGACCGTCGTCGTGACCCACGACCCGATGGTGTCGCAGCAGGTCGACCGGACGATCGGCATCCGCGACGGCCGCACCTCCAGCGAGACGTTCCGCCGCACCTCCTCCGACGGGAGGGTGGTCGCCGAGGAGTACGCGGTGCTGGACCGGGCCGGGCGCCTGCAGTTGCCGAGGGAGTTCATCAACGCCCTGTCGATGGAACACCGGGTGCGCCTGGAGCTCGAACGCGACCACATCGGGGTGTGGCCTTCCGGGGTGGATGAGGAGACCGATGAGTGAGCCGCTGGTCGTCGTAGAGGGACTGCGCAAGACCTATCCCGCGGGCGTGCGCGCCCTCAGAGGGGTCTCCTTCGAGGCCAACCCCGGCGAGCTGGTCGCGATCCGCGGGCGTTCCGGCGCGGGCAAGACGACGCTGCTCAACCTGGTCGGGGGCCTGGACCGGCCCGACGAGGGCCAGGTGCGGGTGGCGGGGCAGGCCGTGCCCGAGCTGCCAGAGGAGGGCCTGCTGCGGCTGCGGCGCGACGTCGTCGGGTTCGTCTTCCAGTCGTTCCGGCTGATCCCGGTGCTGTCGGCCGCCGAGAACGTGGGCGTGCCGCTGCGGCTGGCCCGGGTGCCCGCCAAGGAACGGGAGGCGCGGGTCAACGTGCTGCTGTCCCTTGTCGGGCTGGCCGGCCAGGCCGAGCAGCGGCCCTACGAGCTGTCGGGCGGCCAGCAGCAGCGCGTGGCCATCGCCAGGGCCCTGGCCAACCGGCCCCGCCTGCTGCTGGCCGACGAGCCGACCGGTCAGCTCGACTCCCAGACCGCCCGCCAGATCATGGAGCTGCTCCGGGTGCTCGTCCGGGGCGAGGGCGTCACCGTGCTGGTGGCCACGCACGACGAGGGCCTCGTCGGTCTCGCCGACCGCGTGCTGGAGCTGAAGGACGGCGAGTTCCTGCCCTGAAAAAGACCCGGGGGCTCAGGCCCACGGGAGGGCGGCGCGGCGGGCCCAGTAGGTCTCGGCGTCCTCCGCCAGCCCGGCGAGCGCCTTCTCGGCCTCGTCGTCCCAGGTCACGGCAGATGCCGTCAGGTTCTCGGCGAGCTGGGCGGTCGTGGCCGCGCCGCTCAGCACGATCCCCGCCCACGGGCGGGCGAGCACGGCGGCGAGCGCCAGCGCGTCGGGGGTGACGCCGCGCTCGCGTGCGGCGTCCGCCAGCGCCGGCGGCGCGCCCCGGGAGGTCAGCCTGCCGTTGGCCACGCCCTCCTTGACGATCACGGTGAGCCCGGCGGCGTGCGCCCGGGCCAGGGCCTCGCCCGCCGAGCGCTCCAGCAGGTTCCAGGTCGACTGCGCGGTGTCGAAGAGCCCGGTCGCGACCGCCCTGTCGATCGTCGCGGCCTGGCGGGGGCCGGTGGTCGACAGGCCCACGGCGACGCCCCCGGCGCGCAGGGCGCGCAGCTCGCCGAGCACCTCCTCGTCGTCGAGCACCCCGCTTTCCACCGTGGCGGAGTGGATCTGGTAGAGCGTCAGGTGTTCGCCGAGCAGCTCCCGGGTCTCGCCCAGCTGGCGGCGCAGCCGGGCGGCCGACAGGTCCTTCTCCTCGTGGCGCGCGGCGTCCATGCGCCAGCCGCCGACGTACTCGTATCCCCACTTCGACCCGATTTCGATCTCCCCGGGCCGGATGCCCCGGTCGGCCAGCCAGCCCGCCAGGAACTCCTCCGCCCGGCCGTAGGACCGGGCCACGTCGACGTACCGCACGCCCGCCGCCCACGCGGCGTCCAGCACCTCCCACGTGCGGGCCCGCATCGCCGCCACGTCACGGTCCCTGCCGAGGTCCTCGTCCCTGCCCAGCGTGATGTACGCGGGCCGCCCGACGGCCGCGAGCCCGAGCCCCATCTCCTGCACCCACTTCCGCATGCGCACCACGCTATGGGGATTCGGAGGCACGTGTGGCGCGGGGGCGGCCGGGGTATGCCGACAAGTCCAGCCGGCCTGTGTGTCCACTCGAGCCCGAGGTGGTGGGAGCGTGACGGAACCGGTTGCAGAGGGAGTGCGCACCACGGCGGAGGTGCTCGCCCGGACGCGCGACCTGATGGAGCCCGCCCTGCGCCATGCGGTCGACACCCTGCCCGCGCCGATGCGCCGGATGGCGGGCTACCACTTCGGATGGTGGGACGCGCGGGAGCGGCCGCTGCGGGCGGACGGCGGCAAGGCGCTGCGCCCCGCGTTCACGCTCCTGGCGGCCGAGGGCGTCGGCGCGGACGCGGACGCCGCGCTGCCGGCCGCCGTCGCGGTCGAGCTGGTGCACAACTTCTCCCTCGTCCACGACGACGTGATGGACGGCGACGCGGTCCGCCGCCACCGCCCGACGGTGTGGAACGTCTTCGGGCGCTCCGAGGCGATCCTGGCCGGAGACTCCCTGCTGACGCTGGCCTTCGCCGTGCTCGCCGGGAGCGGCCGATCCGCCGGCGCGAGCGTGCGCACGCTCACCAGGTGTGTCCAGACGCTGCTGGACGGCCAGAGCGCCGATCTCGGCTTCGAGGAGCGGTCGGACGTGAGCCTGGGGGAGTGCGTGCGCATGGCGGAGGGCAAGACGGGCGCGCTGTTCGGCTGCGCCTGCGCCCTCGGCGCGCTGCAGGCCGCCGGGCTCCCGGGGGGCGCCACCAGCGAGCAGGTGTCCTTCCTGCGGATGTTCGGCGAGCGCGTGGGGCTGGCGTTCCAGATCGTGGACGACCTGCTGGGCATCTGGGGCGACCCGGCCGTCACAGGCAAGCCGGTCCACTCCGATCTGCGCAACCGGAAGAAGTCCCTGCCGGTCGTCGCCGCGCTGACGTCGGGCACGGCAGCGGGCGGCGCGCTCGCCGCGCTGTATCGCCGCCCGCTCGCCCAGGCCGACCTCGCGCGGGCCGCGCGGCTCGTCGAAGAGGCGGGCGGCCGGGCGTGGTGCCTGGCCAGGGGGGACGACCTGCTGTCCGAGGCGATGGAGGCGCTGCGGTCGGCGGAGCTGGCGCCGGGACCGGCGGCGGGCCTGGAGGCCCTGGCCCGCCTGGCCGCCGACCGCGACCGCTAACGCGTCCCCAGCACCCGCGCCGGGCCGGGCCTGCGCGCGATGCGGCACTCGGGACGTTCGCTCAACGGGGTGCCGCGCACCCCGGCCGCCAGCAGCTCCGCCAGGTGGACCGCCCGGCGTCCCACCCCCGCCTGCTCGATCTGCGTACGGCAGCTGAAGCCGTCGGCGAGGACGACCGTGCGGGCGTCGGCGGCGCGGACGGCCGGCAGGATCTCGTGCTCCGCGCAGGTCGTCGACACCTCCAGGTGTCCGGCGGTGAAGCCGAAGTTCCCGGCGAGGCCGCAGCAGCCGCCCGCCGCCTCCACCCGCACCTCGGCGCGGGACAGCAGGTCCCTGTCGGTGTCGAAGCCGAGCACCGCGTGGTGGTGACAGTGCGGCTGGACGACGGCGTCCCGGTCGATGCGGGGCGGCTCCCACCCGCCGGCCGCGCTCAGCAGCTCGGCGAGGGTCCTGGTCTGCTCGCGCAGCCGGGCGAAGTCCCGGTCGTGCGCGAACAGCTCGGGCGCGTCGGCCCGGAACACCGCCGTGCAGCTCGGCTCCAGCCCCACGATCGGGATGCCGCGGCGCAGCGCCGGGGCGAGGGTGCGCAGGGTGCGGCGCAGCACCTGCCGCGCCACGCCGAGCTGGCCGGTCGATATCCACGTCAGGCCGCAGCACAGCGTGCGCGGCGGGATCAGCACCCGGTAGCCCGCCGACTCCAGCACCCAGACGGCGGCGCGGCCGATGTGCGGGTGGAAGTTGTCGGTGAACGTGTCGGGCCACAGCAGCACGGGCCCCCGCTCGCCCCCGCCGCGCGGCCCGCGGTGCCGATACCAGTCGCTGAAGCGCAGCGGCGCGAAGTCCGGCACCGGCCGGGCCGGTTCGATCCCCGCCAGGCCCTTGGCCAGGCCCGACAGCACGGGCGCGTGTGCCAGCGCGTTCACCAGGCCCGGGGCGAGCGCGGCCAGGCGGGCCCACACCGGCAGCCACCCCATGGCGTAGTGGTCCATCGGCCTGATCCTGCGGGCGTAGTGGTGGGCGAGGAACTCGGCCTTGTACGTCGCCATGTCGACCTGCATCGGGCAGTCGTGCCGGCAGCCCTTGCAGGCCAGGCACAGATCGAGCGCGTCGCGCACGGCGGTGGGACGCCAGCCGTCCTTGACCGCGGAGTCGGCGTGGCCGTTCAGCATCTCGAACAGCAGCCGCGCGCGTCCTCTGGTGGAGTGCTCCTCCTCGCCGGTGGCCCGGTAGGACGGGCACATCACCCCGCCGGTGTGCCGGCGGCACTGGCCGACGCCCACGCACCGCATCACGGCCCGCTGGAAACTGCCCTCGTCGTCCGGGTAGCCGAAGTGGACGGGCGGGTCGGCGGGCGTCCACCCGGGGCCGAGCCGCAGGTTCTCGTCCAGCCGGTACGGCGCGACGACCTTGCCGGGGTTCATCTGGTCACCCGGGTCGAAGACGGCCTTGACCTGCTCGAATGCGGTCATGATCGTAGGCCCGAACATCTTCGGCAGCAGCTCGCCCCGGGCCTGCCCGTCGCCGTGCTCGCCGGACAGCGAGCCGCCGTAGGACACGACGAGGTCGGCGGCGCGTTCGAGGAAGGCACGGAAGGCCGCCACCCCGTCGGCGGTCACCAGGTCGAACGGGATGCGGGTGTGCACGCAGCCCTGCCCGAAGTGCCCGTACAGGGAGGCGTCGCCATAGCCGAACTCCTCCAGCAGGCGGCGCAGGTCGCGCAGGTAGTCGCCGAGCCGGTCGGGCGGGACGGCCGAGTCCTCGAACCCCTCCCACGTCTCGCGCATGCCGGGCACGCGGGCGGTGGCGCCCAGCCCGGACTCGCGGACCTCCCACAGCTCCTTTTCGATCTTCGCGTCGTCGAAGAAGGAGACGTGCGGGGCGTGCTCGCTGTCCTTCAGCTCCTTCAGCATGCCGCGGGCCTTGGCGTCCGCTTCCTTCTGCGAGCGGCCGGCGAAGGAGACCATGAGCCAGCCGCCGCCCTCCGGCAGCCGCTTGAGGGCGTCGGGATGCATGTGCTTGCGCCGCTCGAAGTCCACGAGCTTGTCGTCCACCCCTTCGAGCTGGAGCGGGCCGTGGCCGACGATGCGCGGCACGGCCTCGGCGGCCACGCCGATGTCGTGGTAGCCGAGCAGCACGAGGCACTCGGCCTTGGGCGCGGGCACCAGGCGCAGCTCGGCCCGCAGCACCGTGACCAGTGTGCCCTCCGACCCGACCAGGGCCCTGGCCAGGTCGAACCCGGCCTCGGGCAGGAGCTGGTCGAGGTTGTAGCCCGACACCCGCCGGGGGATGTCGGGGAAGCGGCGGCGGATCTCGTCGGCGTGCTCGTCCGCGATCGCGCGCAGCTCGCGGTAGATCCGCGCCCTCGGCCCGCCCTGGGCGACGATCCGGTCGAACTCCTCCTGGCTGGTCGGCCCCACCCACATCCGCTGGCCGTCGTAGGTGAGGATCTCCAGCCGCGCGACGTTGTCGGCGGTCTTGCCGTACGCCTGGGCGGTCGAGCCGCAGGAGTTGTTGCCGATCATGCCGCCGAGCGTGCACTGGGCGTGGGTGGACGGGCGCGGCCCGAACATCAGGCCGGTGTCGGCCAGCAGCCGGTTCAGCACGTCGAGCACGATGCCGGGCTCGACCACGCAGGTGCGCGCCGCCACGTCCACCGACACCAGCCGGTGGCAGTACTTCGACCAGTCGATCACCACGGCGGTGTTGCAGGTCTGACCGGCCAGGCTCGTCCCCCCGCCCCGTGAGGTGACGGGCGCGCCGTGCTCCCGGCAGACCGCGATCGCCTCGGCCGCCGCGTCCACCGTGCGCGGCACCACCACCCCGATCGGCACCTGCCGGTAGTTCGACCCGTCGGTGGAGTAGGCGCCCCGGCTGCCCGGGTCGAACCTGACCTCGCCGTCCACCCGGGCGGCCAGGTCCCGTTCGAGGTCGCGCACCCGCACGTACGGGCGCCGCGGCCGGGTCGTCACCGGCGGAGGAACGAGCACCTGGTCCGACATGGCGTCACCGCCCCAGTTGAGAGATCTTGTCCTTGAACAGCGTCGTCGCGATGGCCGCCTTGTGCGGCTGCCCCTTCAGGAACGCCTCGGCGAACCTGACCGCCTGGTCGCGGGCGACCTTGCCCGGCATGGGCGGCTCGTTCGGATCGACGTCCACGTCCACCAGCGCCGGCCCCGGATGGGCGAGGGCCTGCCGTACGGCCTCGTCCACCTCTGCGGGGTCGGTGACCTTGCGGCCGTAGCCGCCGCAGGAGCGGGCCCAGGCGGAGAAGTCGGAGGCCGGCGCGCCGAACCTGACCCCGTGCTCCGGGTATCCCAGCACCATCTGCTCCCACAGGATCTGGCCGAGCGAGTCGTTGTTGTTGACCACGACGGTGATCGGCAGGCCGAGCCGGGCCGCGGTGAGGAACTCGGCCATGAGCATCGCGAAGCCGCCGTCGCCGATGAACGCGATCACCTGCCGGTCGGGGTGGGCGAGCTGCGCCGCGATCGCGTACGGCAGGCCGGGGGCCATCGTGGCGAGGTTGCCCGACAGGTAGAACTCGCGGTCGCCGCGGATCGTCCAGTGCCGTGCCGCCCAGGTGGCGATCGTGCCGGAATCGCAGGTGAGGATGGCGTCGTCGGAGGCGGCCCGGTCGACGCAGCCGATCAGATACTGCGGGGCGATCGGGGCGCGCTCCGGGTTCTCCAGGGCGGCCATGTTCTCCCGCCATGCGGCCATGGCCTTCTGATACTTCTCCAGGTGCGCCCGGTCGTCGTTGCGGCGCAGCAGCGGCAGCAGCGCGGCCAGCCCCTCCTTGGCGTCCCCGATCATCGGCACCTCGGTCGGCATGCGCACGCCCGCGCGGGCGGGGTCGGCGTCGATCTGCACGACGCGGACCGTGCCGGGCTCGGGCAGGTGCTTGGTGTAGGGGAAGTTGGTGCCGACCATCAGCAGGGTGTCGCAGTCCTCGACCAGCTCCTCGCCCGGCCTCGTGCCGAGCAGGCCGATCCCGCCCACCGCGTACGGCGAGTCGTCGGGGATGACCGCCTTGCCGGGAAGCGTCTTGATCACGGGCGCGCTCAGCGTCTCGGCGACGGCCAGCACCTCCGCGCGGGCGTGCAGGGCGCCGGCGCCGGCCAGGATCGCGGGCCGCCGGGCCGCGTTGAGCACCTCGGCGGCGGCGCGGAGATCCTCCTGGCGCGGCGCGCCGGGCGGGGGCAGGTACACCGGGGCGGTCGCGGGCGGCCGCGCGGGGGCGACGTGCTGGTAGGGGTCCGCGTCGGCGGGGGCCACCTGGACGTCGTTGGGCAGGCACAGGTGGGCCACCCCGCGGCGCGCGTACGCCGTGCGGATCGCGATGTCCACCACACCAGGGAGCTGGGCCGGGTTGTCCACCACGAGGTTGTATTCGGCCACGTCCTCGTAGAGCCGGTCGAGGTGGACCTCCTGCTGGTAGCCGGTGCCCAGCACGCTGGTCTCCTGCATGCCCGTGATGGCCAGCACCGGCTGGTGGTCGAGCTTGGCGTCGTACAGGCCGTTGAGCAGGTGGATCCCGCCGGGGCCCGAGGTGGCCAGGCACACTCCGATGCGACCGGTGGCCTTGGCGTGCGCCGCCGCCATGAAGGCGGCCGCCTCCTCGTGATGCACCAGCACGAACCGGACGCGGTCGGAGTGGCGGCGCAGCCCCTCCATGATGCCGTTGATGCCGTCACCGGGAAGCCCGAAGACGGTGTCGACACCCCAGTCGGCGAGCCGCCTGATGAGTATTTCTGAGGCGATTTCCGTCATATGTGGCGCGCTGCCCTTGGAATGGGAAGCCGAACACTCGCCCCAGGGAAAATCTTTCCTCCGATCCGGAGTCCCGGGGTCACGCCCGGGTAGGGGGACGCGCGTGCGCAGCCACCTCGTGATCGGGGACCTTCACGTGTCGGCGTACCGCGTGCCGACCGACCGTCCGGAGGCCGACGGCACGCTGAGCTGGGACGCGACCACGATGGTGGTGGTCCGCGCGGACGCGGGCGAGGCGGCCGGGCTCGGCTGGACCTACGCGCCCGCCGCCGCCGCGCGGGTCGTCACCGACCTGCTCGCGCCGGTCGTGCGCGGCGGCGACCCCATGGACGTGCCGGGCCTGTGGACCGCGATGGTCCGCCGGGTGCGAAACGCGGGCCGCACGGGCGTCGCCGGGTATGCGGTCTCCGCGGTCGACGTCGCGATCTGGGACCTCAAGGCCCGGCTGCTCGGCGTGCCGCTCGCCCGCCTGTTCGGTCTGGCCGGGCCGTCCGTGCCCGTCTACGGCTCGGGCGGGTTCACCACCTACGACGACGACGTCACGACGGCGCAGCTCGCGCACTGGGTGCACGAGCAGGGCATCCCCCGCGTCAAGATCAAGATCGGGGAGTCCGCGGGCGCCATGCCCGCCCGCGACCTGCACCGTGTCGCGCTCGCCCGCCGTGTCATCGGGGACGCCGCCGAGCTGTACGTGGACGCCAACGGCGGCTACGGCGCGAAACAGGCCGTACGGCTGGAACGCCGGATGCGCGACCACGACGTGCGGTGGTTCGAGGAGCCGGTGTCCTCCGACGACCTGGCCGGGCTGCGCCTGGTGCGCGAGCGGTCCGACGCCGACGTCGCGGCGGGCGAGTACGGCGGCGACCTCGTCTACTTCACCCGCATGTGCGCGGCGGGCGCGGTCGACTGCCTGCAGATCGACGCGACCCGCTGCGGCGGCTACACCGGCTGGTCCGGCGCGGCGGCGATCGCCGCCGGGCACGGCCTTGAGGTGTCGGCGCACTGCGCGCCCAACCTCCACGCGCCGGTCGCCGCGGCGACCCCCAACCTGCGCCACATGGAGTGGTTCCACGACCACGTGCGCATCGAGGGCGCCCTGTTCGACGGCGCGGCCGACCCCACCGGCGGTGCCGTACGCCCGCCGGACGCGCCGGGCCACGGCCTGACGCTGCGCGCCGCCGCGGCCGAGCGATATCGCGTGGTCTGACGTCATGTAGACAGTGTCTACGTCCAGGGTGTAGACACTGTCTACATGGATAGAGAGATCGGCCCGCGCGACCACCTGATCGCGGTCGCGCGGAGGATGGTCGACGAGGGCGACCCCGGCACCGTCACCCTGCGCGCCATCGCACGGGCGGCGGGGGTGTCGCACGGCGCGCCGCTCCGGCACTTCTCCGGGCGGGCGGCCCTGCTGTCGGCGGTGGCGGCCCTGGGGTTCGGCGACCTGGCGGCACGCGGGGAGCGGGCCCTCGGCGCCCTCCCCGCTCGGGCCGGCGCCGTCGAGCGGCTGCGGGCGGCCGCGAGCGCGTACGTGGGGTTCGCGCTCGAACAGCCCGGCATGTTCGCCCTCATGTTCCGGCACGACCTGGTCGATCCGCAGGAGCCGGAGCTGGCCGGGGCGAGCCTGACGGTGTTCGACACCCTGGCCGCGCTGGTAGGCGCCTGCCAGGCGGAGGGGTGGAACCCGGCGGCGGACAACCGGCAGGTCGCCGGCGCGCTGTGGGCGGCCCTGCACGGGCTCGCGCAGCTGTGGATCTGGAACGCGCTGCCGACCGCCACCGGGGCGCGGTCGTCCGACGAGGTCCTGGAGGTCCTGCTCGGCATGCTCGGCCTGCCGGAGAGCCGGGGGCGCCGATGACCGGCCGGCCCGTCGTCGTCTTCGACCTCGACGACACCCTCGTACGCGGCGACTCCTTCGGGCGTTTCCTGCGCATGCTGCTGCTGCGCCGCCGGTTGCGGGCGGCGGCGGCCCTGACCGCGGCGGTGGTGCTGGTGCCGCTGTTCATCCTGCCGCCCACCAGGCGGCGGGCGACGGCGGGGTTCGTCTGGCTCGCCACGGCCGGGGTGCCGCCGGAGCGGTTCCACGCCCTGGCGGAGGAGTTCGCCGTCGCGCACACCGCCGAGCCCCGCCGGATCGCCGTGGCGCTGGACCGGCTCCGGGCGCACCTGGACACCGGTGACCGGGTCGTCGTCGCCACCGCCTGCGCGGACCCGCTCGCCACCGCCGTCTGCCGGAGCCTGGGCCTCGACGGGGTGGAGGTGATCGCCGCGCAGTTGCGCCGTGGCCGCCACGCCTTCACGCCGGTGCGCGGCTGCTACGGCGCGGCCAAGCCCGGCCGCCTGCGGGAGATCGGCGTCACGATGCCGCTGGCCCACGCCTACACCGACAGCGCCGTCGACCTGCCGCTGCTGCGGGCCGCCGCGCAGCGGTGCCTGGTCGACCCCAGCCCGCGCACCCTTCAGCGGGTGCGGGCCGAGCTGGGCGACGAGGTCACCGTCCTGTGGTCCCTGGATCGGGCGGATCGTCGAGCAGTCCGGCGTCGTGGACGAGCAGGGCGATCTGCACGCGGTTGTTGAGGCCGAGCGTGGCCAGGATGCTCGACACGTGCGTCTTGACGGTGGGGACGCTGAGGTGCAGCAGGGCGCCGATCTCGGCGTTCGGCCTGCCCTGGCCGACCGCCACCGCGACCTCCCGCTCCCGGTCGTTGAGCAGTGCCAGGCGCTCCCGCGCGCGGGCCCGGCGCCGGTCCTGGCCGTCCTCGGCGACTCGGGCGATGAGCCGCCGGGTCACCGCCGGGGACAGGACCGGATGACCGGCGGCCACCCGGCGGATGGCGTCCACGATCTCGCCCGGCGGGGTGTCCTTGAGCAGGAACCCGGCGGCCCCCGCGCGCAGGGCGCGCAGCACGTGCTCGTCGGCGTCGAAGGTGGTCAGCACGATCACCTCGGGCGCGCCGTCGCGGGCGCGCAGCGCCTCGGTGGCGGCCAGGCCGTCCATCACCGGCATCCGGATGTCCATCAGCACCACGTCGGGGCGGTGCCGGCCGGCCAGCGGCAGCACCTCGGCCCCGTCCCCGGCCTGGGCGAGGACGCGGATGTCGGGTGCGCCGCCGAGCATCATCTCCAGCCCGGCCCGGACGAGGGGGTCGTCGTCGGCGATGAGCACGCCGATCGGGGCGGACTCCGGCACGGCATGCGGCGGCACGGCATGCGGTGGCACGGCATGCGGTGGCACGGCATGCGGTGGCAGGGCATGCGGTGGGAGGGTCATGGCGGCCACGGTAGCCAGGCCCGCACGCGCCAGCCACCCGGGCCGCCGTTACCCGGGTCGCTGTCATCCGGGTGCGCCGGTCCGTGCTCCAAACGTCCCCCCACCAGCGTGACGCGCTCGGCCAGGCCGGCCAGGCCATGGCCCCCACCGGCGGCCTCCGGCGCGGCGGCGGGAGCGTCGTTGACCACCTCGGCCGTCAGGCCCTCGCCGGGCGCCCCCGACACTCGTACGCGGACCGCGGCTCCCGGCGCGTGCTTGCGGGCGTTGGTGAGGGCCTCCTGCACGACGCGGTAGGCGGCGCGGCCCGCCCGGCCGGGGACGGCGGCCTCGCACACGCCGAGGTCGTCGCGCAACTCGACCCGCATGCCGGCCCGGCCCGACTCCGCGACGAGCTCCTCCAGGCAGGCCAGGGTGGGCGCGTGCTCGGTGGTCGGGGCGCGCAGCACGCCGATCACCTCGCGCAGGTCCTGCAGGGCCTGGTGGGCGCTCTCCCTGATCACCCGCGCCGCCCGGGCGACGTCGGCGGGATCGGCCCCGGGGTTGAACTCCAGCGCCCCCGCGTGCACGCTCAGCAGCGAAAGCCGGTGGCCGAGCACGTCGTGGATCTCGCGGGCGATGGCCTCGCGGACCTGGTGCTGCGCCTGCTCGGCCCGCAGCCTCGCCTCGGTCTCCATCCGGGCCGCGCGGTCGCGCTGGGCCAGCACGAGCCGCCGCCGGTGGTGGACGAACAGCCCCCAGCCGGCCGCCGCGCCCTGGAGGGCCAGGCCCAGCGTCAGCAGCGCGAGCGGCGGCATGTCCGGGTCGGGGCGCAGGAAGGTGAAGACGACCGCGGCGACGACGCTGAGCGCGAACACCATCCCCGAGGTCCGCGGACGGCGGTGCACCGCGACGGAGAAGAGCGCGGCCAGCATCGGGCCCGCGATCATCTCGAAGACGGCCGACAGCACGACGAGCGTCACCGCGAGCCCGACCGGCCATCTGCGGCGCAGCCACAACCCCGCGCAGCCGAGCATGCCCACGGCCTGGTCGAGGCTGAACAGCCAGGCCGGCGGCAGGGGCGAGGTGTGCAGACGCTCCACCGACGTGTAGAAGCCGAAGGCCACGGCCAGCATGAACATCGCCGTGTCCACGAACCGGTCGCGCCGGCTGCGCCGGTGCCGGGGGGCGGCGGGGGCATCCATATCCCCCGCAGCCTACGACCCGGCGCGTGGCCTGCGAACGGCCGAGCGCGAGGACCATACCGAAGTCGGCGGACGTCCGACTTCGGTCGGCGGGCACGCCGCGCGCCCGCGACCTTCGCCGTACGGGAGCATGCCGACGCCCGATCCCCGCCGGGCGGGCCGGTCCCTAGCGTCGGCGGCATGCGTGAAGTCATCAGGCTCGCCGGGGCGTTCCTGGTCGCCGCGGGCATCAGCGGGACCATCGACCACCTGGCCGTGCAGCCGTTCTGGGGCGCGATACTGAACGTCTTCAACCGCCAGGTCATCCCGCGCCTGGGCTTCCTCACCGGCTACGAGATCTACGCCGATCTGTTCGTCGCGGTCGTCGGCGTCGTCGTCCTCGCCGCCGCGTGGCGGCGCGATGAGGACGCGTGACCCGCGGCGGCGCGGCGCCGCATAACACGGCACGTGAACAGGCGCGGGCTCAGCCCTCCTCGCGGACGACCTCGCTTGGCTCCTTGTCGTCGCGCAGGCCCCGCCACGAGGGGTGGCGCAGCCGCCCCTCGCCCGTCCACTCGGCGAACCGCACCTCGCCGACCAGGACCGGCTCCACCCAGTGGCAGCCCTTGGCCTCCTCACGTGTGATGCCCTCGAACGGGGGCGTGTCCCGCCGCAGCGGGGCCAGGCGCTCGGCGAGCCGCCGGAGCGCCTCGTCGGTGAAGCCGGTGCCGACGCTGCCGGCGTACCGCAGGCGCCCGCTGTCGTCGTTGACGCCCACGAGCAGCGAGCCGATGGTGTTCGCCCGGCGGCCCTCCCCGGGCCGCCACCCGCCGACGACGACCTCCTGTGTGCGGAAGTTCTTCACCTTCACCCAGTCGGGGGAGCGGCGGCGGGGGCGGGAGGGCGAGGTGAGCCGCTTGGCCACGACGCCCTCCAGCCCCAGCCGCCGGGAGTCGGCCAGCGCGTGCTCGCCGCAGCCGGTGTAGTAGGGCGGGACGGCCCAGTGGGGCCCGGTGTGGACGAGGTCCTCCAGGCGGCTCCGCCGCTCGGTGTAGGGCAGCGCGATCGTGGTCGCGGCGTCGACGTGCAGCACGTCGAACAGCAGGTACGTCACGGGTGTGGTGCCGAGGAGCTGCCTGATCTTGAGCGGGTCGCGCTGGTGCATGCGCGGCTGCAGCGCCTCGAACGACGGCCTGCCCTGCTGGTCGAACGCGACGATCTCCCCGTCGAGCACCACCGCGTGCCCGCCCGTGGCGGCGGCCAGTCCGGCGAGCTCGGGATAGGCGACGGTGACGTTCTTGCCGTTGCGCGAGACCAGCCGCAGCGTGCCGTCCTCGACGTAGCCGAGGGCGCGGACGCCGTCCCACTTCATCTCGTACGCGTACTCGCTGCCGGGCGAGGGCAGCGGCCCTAGCCGGGCCAGCATCGGCGCGTACGCCGGAAGGGCGGCCATGCCCTGCTGGTACCCCCGCCTCCCAGGCAGTACCCCTGACCTGCGGCGACGTGTACGCGGTCATGGGCGGACGGCTCCCGCCAGGCGATGGTTCGCCCGCCGTCGATCCCTCTGCCGCTGACCGGCCGCCGCATCGCAGGGCCTGGTCGCAAATCTAGGGAAGGATCTCCAGGCGGACGTCGATGCCCTCGTAGAGGTAGGGGGTCGCGGTGATGATCCGCCAGTCGCGGCGGATGGCGTGGACGGCCGCGTGGGCGGCCACCAGGACGTCGGGCAGGAGCGCGTCCGCGGCGGCCGGCCGGTGGCGCCGCAGGCTCGTCATGATCGTCTGCGCGTACGGCCCGCCTTCGACGGCGTCACCGGGGGAGAGCGCGCCGGTGACCACCATCGACATGCGCAGGAAGCGTTCGAGCCGGGGCTGGATGGGGCCGAGCGACAACACCTGGACGGCGAGCGCGGGGACGAGGAGGGTGACGCCGTGCGCCGAGGACTGCCGCACGACGGCCCTGCCGTACATGCTCTTGCCCTCGATCAGGTGGACGACGGCGTCGAGGTCCAGCACGTGGCCGGACAGGACGCCGGCCGGTGGGACGGGGTCGGTCACGCGGCGTCCGCCTTGGCGTCGCCGGTCACCAGGCGCGCCGCGCGGGCACTGTCGTCATCGGTGATGCCGTCCTGCCAGCCCGGCCCCCATAAATCGGCCATGATGGCCAGGTCGCCCTGGATGCGCCGCCGTTCCCGCAGCGCGGCGGCGATGTAGGCCGAGGCGTTGCCGGACGCCTGCGCCTCGTCGGCCAGCTCGTCCGGCAAAGAGATCGTAATCTTCTTGGTCATACTTGGCAGGCTACCCAGTCATACCGTCGGTGGTCCACCGGTTCGCGGAAACCGCGGGGGTACACCCTTGGGCGAGCGGGTGACGAGCGGGTGACGAGCGGGTGACGAGCGGGTGACGAGCGGGGTGACGAGCGGGTGACGAGGGGGGCGGGGCGGATGCGGCTGGCGGGGGCACGGGTGCTCGTCACCGGGGCGTCGTCGGGCATCGGCGCCGCCACGGCGCTGGAGCTGTCGGCGCGCGGCGCGCGGCTGGTGCTGTCCGGGCGCGATCAGGAGGCGCTCGACGGCGTCGCCGCGCGGACCGGCGGCGAGACGCTGCCCGCCGATCTGTCCGACCCCACCGCCGACCTCGCCGTACGCGCCGGGCGGGTGGACGTGCTGGTGGCGTGCGCGGGCGAGGGCTGGAGCGGGCCGCTCCCGCGCATGTCCGGGGGCACGGCCGAACGCATGATCGCGGTCAACCTGACGGCCCACGTGCAGCTCACCCGGCTGCTGCTGCCCGGGATGCTGGAGCGCGGCCGGGGCCACCTCGTCTACGTCGCCTCGATCGCCGGCGTGGTGGGCGTGCGGGAGGAGGCGGTGTACGCCGCGACCAAGGCGGGCCTGCTGGCCTTCGCCGAGAGCCTGCGCTACGAGCTGCCCGCGGTCGACGTGAACGGCGTCGAGGGCAAGGGCGTCGGCGTGACGGCGGTGGTGCCGGGGGTCGTCGACACGCCGTTCTTCGCCCGGCGCGGCAGGCCGTACACGCGCCGCAGGCCGGTGCCCGTCCCGCCGGAGCGGGTGGCCCGCGCCATCGCGACGGCGGTCGAGCGCGACCGCGCCGAGGTGTACGTCCCCGCCTGGCTGCGGGTGCCCGCCCGCCTGCACGGGGCCGCGCCCGGCGCGTTCCGGATCCTGGCCCGCCGCTTCGGCCGCCCCTGAGCGTTCCTCCGAGGTGTACGAGCATCCCGATAGGATGATCTACATCGTAAAGGAACTCAATGGGAAGGCGCCGAGACGCTGGGGTGATCGCGCTCGGAGGACGGATGCGGTGCGCTCCAGATGCCGCGTAGTGGCCGCATGCCTTCCTCGACGTATTCGGCGATAGGCCGGTTGCCGCCGTCGAGGTACCACTGCTCGAGTGCGGCGAAGTAGCCGAAGGCGAGGGCCTTCGCGATCACGCGAGCCTGCGTTTCGCTCACCTCTCCGGGCACGGTGATCAGCGGCGCGATCCGCCGGCTGGCGCGGTCGAGTGTGCCGCAGACGGCCATGCGCACCGATGGCTCGGCGAAGAAGTAACGGACCCTGCGCCACGGTGTCTGTGGTCGGGGCGCTGGGACTCCTGGGCTGGATGGGCACGATCCGGGCGGCCCGCGCCGGTAAGCGCTGGACTTTCCCGCTGGCGATCGGGCTGCTCGGGATCGCGCTCTGCGTCGCGATCGCCGCACTGACCGTCCGGGACACCTCGGGTGATGTCGGTCCGGCCCCGCTGCTGGGCTGGCTGCTGGTCCTTCCATGTGTTCCCGGTCTCGCCGCGGTCGTGCTCGCGGTCACCCACTACCGCGGCGCCGACTTCCTCGTCTCGATGCTCGGGCCGGACGCGAGCTGGGTGCGCGACGTCGAGGCCGCGGGCGGCAAGGCCGCGCTCCGCCGTCAGGGCCGCGAGTGTCCGATCCTGCTCGAGGAGATCCCGTCCGAGCATCGTGCGCAGATCCTGCGCCGCTACCTTGCTGGCGCGCCGGGTGCGCGGCCTCATCTCGGGCTGGGGCCGACGGCGCCGCTGCCGGAGTTCCACCGGATAGCGCCTCGGCACCCCGTCTTCCGCATCCATGAGCGCCCGGCTCCTATGTGCCGCGCAGCGCGCGCAGGGACTCGCGCAGCGAGCCGAGGGTGGCGAAGACCGCCGTCGGCTCGTAGCCGCAGTGCGCCATGCAGTTGGCGCAGCGCGGGTCGCGTCCCCGGCCGTAGGCGTCCCAGTCGGTCTCCTCGACCAGCTCCCGGTAGGTCCGGGCGTACCCGTCGGCCATGAGGTAGCAGGGCCGCTGCCAGCCGAACACCGAATAGGACGGGATCGCCCAGGCCGTGCACGGGAAGTCGGCCTTCCCCTCCAGGAAGTCGAGGAACAGCGGCGAGTGGTTGAACCGCCAGCGTCTGCGGTTGCCGCCCGCGAACGCGGCGCGGAACAGCTCCCGCGTCTGCCGCACCCCGAGAAAGCAGTCCTGGTCGGGCGCCTTCTCGTACGCGTACCCGGGCGAGATCATCATCTGGTCGACGCACAGGTCGTCGTTGAGGAAGTCGAGCACCTCGATCACGGTGCGCGGGCTGTCCCCGGCGAAGAACGTGGTGTTGGTGGTGACGCGGAAGCCGCGCCGCCGGCACTCGCGCACCGCCGCGACCGCCTCGTCGAAGACGCCCTCCTTGCACACCGACGCGTCGTGCCGCTCGCGCAGGCCGTCGATGTGGACCGCCCAGGCGAAGTACGGCGAGGGCGTGAACCGGTCGATCTTGCGCGGGATCAGCAGCGCGTTGGTGCACAGGAAGACGTACTTCCTGCGCGCCACCAGTTCCTCGACCATCTCCGCGATCTGGGGGTGCATGAGCGGTTCCCCGCCCGCGATCGACACCATCGGGGCGCCGCACTCCTCGACGGCGGCCACCGCCTGCTCCACCGGCATGCGCTGTTTCAGCACGTCGGCCGGGTGCTGGATCTTCCCGCAGCCCGCGCACTTCAGGTTGCACGCGAACAACGGCTCAAGCTCGACCAGCAGCGGGAACCTCTCCCGCCGGCGCAGCCGCTGGGCCAGGATGTAGGCCCCGACGCGCAGACTCTGGCGTACGGGCATCGGCATCAGGGCCGCACCTCCTTCGGCAACGTGAACTCGACGTTCTCCTCGGTCACCCGCCGCTCCTCCACCTCAAGCGGGCCGAGCCCGCCGAGGGCGGCCACGATGGCGTCCACCATCGCGCCGGGGGTGGACGCCCCGGCGGTCACCCCGACCGTCCGCGCGCCGCGCAGCCAGTCGAGCGCGACGTCGCCGGGCCCGTCGACCAGGCGGGCGAGCGGTGCCCCGCCGTGGCCGGAGCGCGCGGCGACCTCGGTGAGGCGCAGGGCGTTGGAGGAGTTGGCCGACCCGACGACCAGCACCAGGTCGGCCTCCTCGGCGACGGCACGCACCGCGTGCTGCCGGTTGGTCGTCGCGTAGCAGATGTCGTCGCCGCGCGGCCCCTCGGCGTCGGGGAAGCGCCGCCGTACGGCCGCCGCGACCCGCCCCGCCTCGTCGGCCGCCAGCGTGGTCTGGGTGAGGTAGGCGACCCCGCGCCCCGGCGGCACGGCCGCGACCGCGTCCGCCACGCCGGCTTCGTCCTCGACCAGCACGCCCGCGCCGGGCACCTCCCCGAGCACGCCCTCGACCTCCTCGTGCCCGGCGTGGCCGATGAGCACGACGAGGTCGCCCCGCGCGGCGAACCTGCGGGCCTCCGCGTGCACCTTCGCCACCAGCGGGCACGTCGCGTCGATGACGCGCAGCCCGCGCCGCCCCGCCTCCTCGCGTACGGCGGGCGCGACCCCGTGGGCGGAGAAGACCGTGACCGCGCCCTCCGGCACCTCGGCCAGGTCGTCGACGAACACCGCGCCGCGCCGCTCCAGGTCGCGTACGACGTGGATGTTGTGCACGATCTGCTTGCGCACGTACACGGGCGCGCCGAAGCGGTCGAGCGCGCGCTCCACGATCTCGATGGCCCGTTCGACCCCGGCGCAGAACGAGCGGGGCGAGGCCAGCAGGACCCGGCGCGGGCCGGTCGCCGCCGCCCACCGCGCCAGCACCGGGCCGATCCGGGCGAGCGTGCGCCGGGCGGCGACCGCGCCGCCCATCGTGGCGAGGTTCAGCAGCGGGGCGCCGGGGGTGTCCACGATGACCCGCACGGCCGCGAACGGCCGGGCGCCCGCGGCGGCGGCCAGCGGGGCGCTCTCCATGTCGACGGCGTACGCGCCCTCGCGTGCCAGCGCCCGGCGGCCACGGCCCGTCACGATGCGCGGGGAGGTGACGAGCGGGCCGGTGCGGGCGGGCAGCCCGGCGCGCGCGAGCTCCCCGGCGAGCAGCGGAGCCGACGGGCACGGCCAGACCTGGTCTCCCGAGCGCACCTCGGTGGCGACGAGCACGTCCCCGGGGCGCAGGCCGTCGTGGAGCGCCCCGCCGAAGCCGGTGACGGCGAGGGCGGCGCCCGGCGGGAGCAGGGCCACCGCCCGCGCCGCCCGCTCGGGCCCCCTCCCCATCCGGACGACCCGGACCCGGAGGTGATCGGGCATGGGCCGCAGCCCGCGGGCGACGGCTCTGGCCTCGATCCCCAGCGCGGTGCACACGATCAGGTCCGTCATGACGGCCCCTCCCCGGCGTGCAGGTAACGGCCGAGCGCGCTCAACGGGAAGACGAGCCGATACAGGTGATAGTTGATGTAGAAGTCGCCGGGGAAGCCCGTCCCGGTGTAGTAGGGCTCGTCCCAGGTGCCGTCCGGGCGCTGGCTGTCGGCGAGCCAGGCCACGCCCCGGTCCACGCACGGGCCCCGCTCCCCGGCCGCGAGCAGGCCGATGAGGGCCCACGCCGTCTGCGAGGCGGTCGGCTCGCCCCGCCCGATCCACGCGGGGTCGCGGTAGGAGCGCAGGTCCTCGCCCCAGCCGCCGCAGGGGTGCTGGTGCGCCTCCAGCCACGCCACGGCCCGCCGTACGCAGGGGGCCTGCGGCCGCACCCCGGCCGCGACGAGGGCGGGCAGCACCGCCCCCGTGCCGTACACGTGGTTGGCCCCCCACCGGCCGAACCACGAGCCGTCGGGCTCCTGCGCCCGCAGCAGCCACACCACCGCCCGCCGTACGACGGGGGAGCGGGCCATCCCCTCGGCCGCGAGCGCCTCGACCACGTGCGCGGTCACGTCGGCAGACGGCGGGTCGATGACCGCGCCGAAGTCGCAGAACGGCAGCCGCAGGCACAGCTCGCGGGTGTTGTCGGCGTCGAAGGCGGCGAACCCGCCGTCGCGGCAGGCCATCCCGGCCATCCAGCGCAGCCCCCGCTCCAGGGCCGGCCGGGCGTCGGGCCGGCGCAACCGGCGCAGCGCGAGGATGACCTCGGCCGTGTCGTCGACGTCGGGATAGCCGTCGTTGTCGAACTCGAAGGCCCAGCCGCCCGGCGCGAGACCGGGACGCCGCACCGCCCAGTCGCCCGGCCCCCTGATCTCCTCGCACAGCAGCCACTCGCCCGCCCGGGCCAGCGCGGGATGGTCGCGGGGCAGGCCCGCGTCGAGGAGGGCGGTCATCGCGAGCGCGGTGTCCCAGACCGGCGACTGGCACGCCTCAAGCCGGCGCGTGCCGTCCTCCCTGATGGTGAACCTGTCCAGGCCGGCCAGGCCGGCCCGCATGACGGGGTGGTCGATGCCGTATCCGCTCAGGTGCAGCGCGATCAGCGAGTAGACCCAGGGAGGCTGGATGCCGCCCCACGAGCCGTCGGCCTCCTGCCGTGCCACGACCCACTCGACGGCCCGCCGCAGCGCGGCGCGGCGGAGCCCGGCGACCGGATGCCGTTCGTAGCGGTGCAGGGCGCGGTCGAGTGCCGCGAACGCCGCGTCCCAGCCCGTACGCGGGGGCCGCGGCGCGGGCCGTCCCGTACGCAGCTCCGGCAGCCCGAACGGCAGCGGCCTGACCGGCCGGTGCGCGGTCACGATCGTGAGCGGGACGATGGTCTGCCGCGCCCAGCACGCCCAGTCGTACACGTTCAGCGGGCACCACGGCGGCAGGAACATGATCTCCGGCGGGATGACCGGCAGGTCCTCCCACCGCCACTGCCCGAACATGGCGAGCCAGATCCGGGTGAAGACCCGGGCCGACTCGATGCCGCCCGCCCCTCGCACGTACGCCGCCGCGGCGCGCATGTGCGGGGCCGAGGGCGGGTCGCCCGCGAGGCGCAGCGCGACGTACGCCTCGATGGTGGTGGACAGGTCGGCGGGACCCTCGTGGAAGTTCGCCCACGTGCCGGAACGCGGGCCGTCAAGGCGCTGCTGCGACCTGATCCACCGGGCGGCCTCGGCGGTCTCCTCTGCGGTCCGCACGCCCAGGAACTCGCGCAGCAGGAGGTCTTCGGCGCCCATGGTCACGTTGGTCTGAAGCTCGCCCTTCCACCAGCCCTCGGGTGACTGCAGGCCCAGCAGGTGATCGCGCGCCGCCTTCAGGGCGGTCGCGGCGCGGGCGGCGCTGGTGGCCACCCCAGCGGTGACGCCGGTCATCGGGTGTGCTCCCGTTCGAGATGCCGCCTGGCGAGGCGGGCCGCCTGGAGACCGCTGCGCACGGCTCCCTCCATCGTGTCGGGCCAGCCCGTGTCGGTCCACGCGCCGGCGAGGAACAGCCCGGGCCACCGGGTGGCCGCGCCGGGGCGCAGCCCCCCGCTGCCCGGGACCTGCCGGAAGGTCGCCCGCCGCTCCCTGGTGATGAACAGGTCCACGACCCTCGCCGTACGGGCGGCGGGGAGCAGCCGCTCCAGCTCGGGCAGGAACACCTCGCGCATCGCGGCCGTGGGCACCTCGATCCAGTGCCGCGCCGCCGACACCGAGACCGTCAGATACTGGCCCCGGGTGAGGCCGCCCGAGGCGGTCCTGTCGAAGATCCACTGCACCGGCGAGCCGACGAC
The DNA here is from genome assembly GCF_008033685.1 of Microbispora sp. CSR-4. Classification (NCBI taxonomy): domain Bacteria; kingdom Bacillati; phylum Actinomycetota; class Actinomycetes; order Streptosporangiales; family Streptosporangiaceae; genus Microbispora; species Microbispora sp. CSR-4. Next base: position 24,114 of record NZ_VJVX01000048.1, on the reverse strand, counting down.
GGCGGCGAACGGCAGCCGCATGACGGGCCGGTCGTAGACGACGTGCACGTTGACGATGGGGCTCGCCCCGAGGCCCGCCCAGGCGTCCCGGTCCGGCGCGGCCTCCGCGGGCACGAGCCGTGCGGCCTGGCCGTGCGGGGTGGCGACGACGACGGCCGACGCGCCGACGCGCGCGCCGCCCACGCGGATCGCCGGCCCCGGCAGGACCCTGTCGACCTTCGCCGCCAGCCGCACCTGCCCGCCCAGCCGGGTGATCGCGGACAGTGCGGCACCGCCGTGCAGCTCGCCGAGCGGCACCGACGGCACGCCGATGTCGGCGGCGTCGGCGCGGCCGAGCAGAGCCGTCCTGAAGACCATCGCCGCCGGTCCCAGCGCCGCCTCGTCGGCCGGGATGTTGAGCGCGGCCACCGCGAACAGGTCCCACAGCGCCCGCCGCACGGCCTCCCGCTGGCCGTTGTCGGCCAGCCAGCCGCCGAGCGCGGCCCGGTCGAGTGCGGGCTCCGCCGGGTCGAGCCCGCGCAGCGCGAGCGCGCCGCGCACCGCGCGCAGCCGGTCGGCGGGGGACAGCAGGCGGTAGCCCGCGAGCGCGGGCAGCAGGTGGAACGGCCCGGGCCGCGCGGCCCGGCGCAGCCGTCCCCGACCGCCGTGCGGGGTGAGCACGCGTACGTCGAAGCGTTCCTGCAGGCGCACCCGCCCGGTGCCGCCCAGCCGGTCGAGCAGCCCCCGGTAGGCGGTGCAGCAGCGCAGGAAGACGTGCTGCCCGTTGTCAGCCGTCAGGCCGCCCCGGGCGAAGGAGTGGGTGGCCCCGCCGAGCCGGGGCCTCGCCTCGTAGAGCGTCACCGGCCATCCGGCCTCCGCGAGCGCGAGGGCCGCGGTGATGCCGGCGAGGCCGCCGCCCACCACCGCGACGGGCGCGACGTCCCTCGGGCCGTTCATCTGGCCGCTCCCGTGATCGCGCGCGCCGCGACCATCGCCTTCGCCCACGGGGTGAGCGACACGCGCCCGGCCAGCGCCTGGCCGGGGTCGGCGGCGATGCGCGCGAGCAGCCGCCGGTAGATGCCCGCCATCGCCGCCGTGCAGGCCGCGCTGCGCCGGTCGAGCAGCGGGACCAGGTGCATCCCCTCGGCGTACCAGCCGAGCGCCCGGCCGGCCTCGTAGCGGACGAGACGCGCCAGCCGCTCGGGCGGATCGGTGAACGCCCCCGACGCGTCCAGGTCGAGCGTGCAGCCGAACCTGCGCAGGTCGTCGGCGGGCAGATATACCCGGCCCGCGCAGCGGTCCTCGCGCAGGTCCCTGAGCACGTTGGTGAGCTGGAGCGCCACCCCCAGGGAGTCGGCCAGCCGCGCCGCACGCCGCAGAGCGCGGTCACCGCTCGCCACCCCGGAGGCGAGGCCGAATACGCCGAGGGACAGCCGACCGATCGACCCGGCGACCTCCCGGCAGTAGCCGACCAGGTCCTCGTACGACTGGTAGCACGCGCCCGCGACGTCGTCGGCGCATCCGTCGATCAGCTCCTCGAACGCCTCAAGCGGGACGGGGAAACGCGTGGCGGTGTCGCGCAGCGCCACCAGGACGGGGTCGGCGGGATCCGGGTGCGCGGCCCGCAGGCCCGCGCGGGCCTGCTCCAGCGCCGACAGCCGCGCGTCCATCGGCCCGGCCGCGTCGCCGATGTCGTCGATCCGCCGGGCGAAGGCGTAGAGCGCGCTGAGCGCACGGCGTTTGGGCGGGGCGAGCAGGCGGATGCCGTAGGCGAAGTTGCGCGCGCGGGTGCGGACGACGCGCTCGCAGTACCGGTAGGCGACGGGAACGGGCACCGCTGCCGGCATCGGCACGGGAATGGGCGTGAGGGGGCGCGGCGCGGGACCGGGCGGGTCGTCCCCCGCGCGATGCGGAGCGGGGCCGGGCGGGCGATCGGGAACGGGATCAGGAATCGCGCCGGGAACCGTCACCGTTCACCTCCTTCAGCACGCGCACCCACTCGCTCAGCACCGCGCGGCGGCGCGCGCGGACCGCCCCGCCGAGGACGTCGTGCCGGCCCCGCTCCAGCGCCGCGAGCGCCGCCCGGCCGCCCGCGACGTACCCGGCGACCGCGGTGCGCGCGAACCCGCTCAGCGTCTCCAGCAGCGGCATGCCCTCGTCCAGCAGGGTGGCGGCGCGGCGGGCCTGCAGCGCCACGGCCCGGCGCAGCCGCGGGGAGGTGCGCGGCGCGTCCAGGTCGGCCTCGCGGCAGCCGAACCTGCGCAGGTCCTCGCCGGGGAGATAGACGCGGCCGCGGGCGTGGTCCTCGCCCACGTCCTGGCAGTGCTCGATCACCTGAAGCGCCGAGCAGATGCGGTCCGACAGCCGCGCCCGCTCCGGGGTGGCCACGCCGAAGACGTGCAGGACGATCCGCCCGACCGGGTTGGCCGACAGCTCGCAGTAGCCCAGCAACTGCGCGAAGGTGTCGTAGCGCCGCACCGTCTGGTCGCGCCGGTTGGCCTCCACGAGGTGGAGGAAGGGCGTTCGCGGCACGCCCCGCCCGGCGACCAGCGGCCCCAGTGCGCGTACGGCGGGCAGCCGCGGGCTCCCTCCGGAGTACAGGCGGCCGAGGTCGGCCTCCACCTCGTCGAGCAGGGCGGGCCGCTCGGCGGGGTCACCCTCGTCGCCGACGTCATCCACATATCGGGCGAAGCCGTACACCGCCATCAGGTCGCGGCGGTACGCGCGCGGGAGCAGGCGGGAGGCCACCGGGAAGTTCTCCCGGTGCGCGGCGTCGCGTACGTCCGCTGCGGACATGCCTGAAGAATCTCCACCGCGATTCACCACAAACCCCGACAGATCGGGCGGGCGCTTTTACGTGGGCAATCCGACGGGAAAAGCGGCGTGCCCGGCCAGGTGATGTTCGGAAAAAAGCGCAAAAATGTGATGGAGAAGGGCGCCAAAGGTGAGCGTCCCTTTTTCCGCGTTTTTATGCTTCCGGCCGCAGGTAAAAGCTTGCCGGCGCAGGCAGCCGGTGGGGCCGCGCGCCGCCGCCGGGTACACCCACGCCGTGGGCGCCGAGCGGTCCGACACGCAGTCCGGCGGCGCGGCAGCGCGCGACCGCGCCGGCGAGCGCGCCCAGCGCCGAGCGCCAGGAACCCGGGGCGGAGGTGTGGTCGCAGTCGTGCAGCAGCAGCGTCGCCCCGCCGCGCAGGCCGGGCTCCAAGGTGCGCAGCACCGAGCCGGGCGTGGCCCGGCGCGTCCAGTCCTCGCCCCAGGCCGTCCACAGCACCGGCCGCAGGCCGTGCCATCGCGCCGCGACCAGCGCCTCGGCGCTCAGCACGCCGTACGGCGGGCGGTACCACGACGGGCGTGTGCCGGTGACGGCGGCGACGAGGCGCGCGGCCCTGCCCATCTCGGCCGCGACCCGGCCCGGCCGGGTGAGCAGGGCGTTGTCGTGCCGCCAGCCGTGCACGGCCACCTCGTGCCCGGCCCGCGCGATGCTCCGCCCGAGCTCCGGATGGCGGTCGAGCATCTCGCCGAGGACGAAGAAGGTCGCCCGGCATCCGAGCCGGTCGAGCTCGTCGAGGAACAGCGGGGTCGACCGCGGGTCGGGCCCGTCGTCGAAGGTCAGCGCGACATGCCCGGGATCGCCCTCGCCCGCGAGCGACGGCAGCAGGCGGCGGACCGCGGGCAGCCAGGCGGCCCCCGGCCCGGCGTGGAGCAGGGCCAGCCCGGCGACGACCAGCGCGTGAGGTCTCATCGCGTTCCAGTGTCCGTCACGCCTCCCCCCGCCCGGGAAGGAGGGTCGTGAGCATGAGGGACGTCGCGAGCATGAGCGGCAGGGCTTTGATCGTCAGCGCCTCTATGGGCGCGGGCCACGACGCCGTGGCCGCCGAACTGGCCCGCCGCCTGGCCGCCGCCGGCATGCACGCGGAGGTCGTGGACGTGCTCGCCCTGCTGCCGCTGCGGCTGGGCGCGCTCCTGCGCTGGTGGTATCGCGCGGTCATGCTGCGGTCGCCGTGGCTGTACGCGCTGGTCTACCGCGTGTTCTTCGTCTCCCGCCGGGCCCCCTCCACCTCGCCGCTGACGATCGTGGCCGCTGCCGGGCTGGCCCGTGCGGTGCGCCGCGTGCGGCCCTCCCTGGTGGTGCCGGTCTTCCACGTGGCCGCGCAGGCCGCCGGGCATCTGCGCGAGCGGGGACGGCTGGCCGTGCCGAGCGTGGTCGTGCTGACCGACTTCGCCGTGCACCGCCTCTGGCTGCACCCCGGCAACGACCGCTACCTGTGTCCGGACACGTCCACTGCCCTCGCGGTGACGGCCGCCGTCGGCCGGCCGGCCTTCCGCTGTGCCCCGATCGTCCGTCCGGAATTCGCGTGCGCCGGTGCGCCGGCGGACGCGCGGGCCCGCATCGGCCTGCGCGACGGCGACCGGATCGTGCTCGTCTGCGCGGGGTCCTGGGGAGTCGGCAGGGTCGCGGCGACCGCCCGGCTCCTGGCCCGCTCGGGCCGCTACATTCCCGTCGTGCTGTGCGGGCGCAACGAGCGGCTGCGCCGCCGCCTCGACCGCCTGCTCGGCCGTGCGGGGATCGCCCTCGGCTGGCGGGACGACCTGGCCGGCCTGCTCGCCTCCGCGTACGCGCTGGTGGACAACGCGGGCGGGCTGACCTGCCGGGAGGCGTTCGCGGCGGGAGTGCCGGTCGTCACCCACCGGCCCATCGCCGGGCACGGCAGGGACGGCGTGCTCGCGATGGCGCGGGCCGGGGTCAGCGTCCACGCGCGCCGCCGTGCCGACCTGCTGCGGGCGCTCGACCGGCTCGAACCCGGCCTGCCCGGGCGGGCCGCGCTCATCGCGCGGGCGGCCGCCCTGTTCACCACGGCGCCGGCCGAGTCCCTTCTTCTCCCGGACCTCCTCCCGCTCCGCGATGATGAGCCCCGGCCATGCGAGCCTGCTCCCTGAGCGGGGCGTATTTCGACAGCAGCACGCTGCCGTACAGGATGAGGGCCATGCCGGTCAGCTCGGGCAGCACCCACGGACCGGTGCGGATGTCCTCGCCGAACATCGCCACGCCGTACGCCGTGCTCGCCACGGGGTCGGTCACGGTCAGCGCGGGCTGCACGGCGACGAGCGGACCGCTGTGCAGGGCGTTCTGCAGCAGGAACAGGCTGCACAGACCGGCCGCCACCATGGCCCACAGCGACCAGGAGCCGGCGAGCGTCCGCAGGCCCGCCGGCAACTCCTCCACCGTCCGCTTCATGAGCACGGCGGTGTAGGCGAAGCCGAGCCCGGCGGCGACCCCGAGCAGCACCGCGCGGGCGGGCCCGCCACAGGCGATCGCGGCGGCCACGCAGCAGGCGAGCAGCCCGGCGGTCACACCCGCCGAGACGACCCAGGTCAGCATGCCGGGGAGCCGGTCACCGGGAGTGGGCGACGCCGAAACGAGGAACCCGGCCAGTCCCACCGTCAGCGCGCCGACCGCCAGCCACGTCTGGGGAGTGACGCAAGCCCGGAACATCCAGCCCGCGACGAGCATCGTTATCGGCAGTTCCGCGACCAGCAGGGGCTGGACGAGCGCGAGCCCGCCGGTCGTCAGCGCGGCCGCTTGCAGCAGGAAGCCCGCGATGAGCGCGGCGATGCCGCCCAGCCAGGTGGGCCGCCGCATGAGGTCCCACATCAGGCCGATCCGGAACGCCTCGTCGGCCGGGGCGCTGCGGGCGGCCCGGCGCTGCAGCACGGACGCGACGGCGTTGGCCGCCGCGGCGAGCAAGGCCAGGACTACAGCGATCATGACCCCCAGCGTCCCGTCTCCGGCTCTGGTTGCGGGGCCTCCCGTCGAAGGCCCTATCACTACCCTGCCCGGCCATTCCCGCCGCATGTCGCCTTGAACGCTCCCGAACGTATTTGTCCGGCGATTACCAAATAAATGCGGGAATATTAATCGAATTCGAGAATGCCGGGATTTTGTGGGGTATGGCCGTCGATACAAACGCACGCAGCAGGAAAGGCGGAACCAGACATGGTTGGACCCACCGGCCTCGAGCGTCATCCCGACGTGAGCGAGCTACGCCAGACGTACGATCGGGCGGGCTCGACGGCCCCCGCCCAGGTGCTGGAGGGGCTAGCCTTCCTGGCCGGCCTGTATCTGGCCCTATCGCCATGGATCGTCGGGTTCTTCGGATTCCGGGGCATGACCGTCAACAACCTCATCACCGGCCTCGTGATCAGCGCCCTCGCCCTGGGGCTCGCGTCCGCCTTCGGGCGCACCTACGGCATGGGCTGGCTTCTCCCGCTGCTCGGCGTGTGGGCGATCATCTCGCCGTTTGTGCTGCGCGCGGGACGTGAGGCCACCGCGACGACCATATGGAACAACGTCGCGATCGGCATCGTGACCGTGGCGCTGGGAGCCGCCACGCTGGCGATGGCGCAGGCGTACCGCCGGCACGAGCGTGGCGAGCACAGCGGCCGCAGGCTGGGCAACTGGTGACCGATCGGCGCCCTGCCCACCATCCGGTGGGCAGGGCGCCGCGTGCCCGGCCTACCGGAGGGTCACGCTGAGGCGGGCCGAGGCGTCCCTGAGGTAGTCGACGAACGCGCGCAGCGCGGGGTTGGGGTTGGTGGGGCGCAGCGCGGCGCCCCCCCGCCGGTAGAGCCTGGGCCCGTCCACCTGGCAAACCTGGATGCCCGCCGCGCCCTGCACGCCGAGGCTCGGCACGAGGGCCACGCCGAGCCCGGCCCGCACCAGGCCGAGCGTCACCTCGTAGTGGTCGCTGCGGCAGCGGATGGTGGGCGTCATCCCCTCCAGCGCGCCGGCCCGCTCCAGCACCGACACCGGGGTCTCGGTGCCGAACGTCGTGATCCACGGCTCGTCGGCCAGGTCGGTCAGCCGCACTCGGGGCCGGTGCCCCGCCGGATGGCCGAGCGGCATGACGAGGAGCTGCGGCTCGTCGAACAGGTGGACGACCTCGACGCCCTTCGGCGCCTTCCACGGATCCAGGGCGTGCTCGAACACGACCAGCACGTCGAGCTCGCCGCGCTCCACGTCGGGCAGCAGCTCGTGGGGCTGCCCGAGCACCAGATCGAGCTCGACGCCCGGGTGGCGCGCGGTGAAGGACGACAACGCCATCGGCAGCAGGCGATAGCCGGCCGAGGCGAAGAACCCGATGCGCAGCTGCCCCGCGTCCGCCCGCGCCTGCGCGAGCAGGTCTTTTTCGGCGCATTCGATGAGGTCGAGCACCTCCTGCGCCCGCCCCGCGAGGCGACGCCCCGCCGCGGTCAGCCGCAGGCTGTGCGCGGCCCGCTCCACCAGCCCGACCCCCGCCTCCTCCTCCAGCCGGGCGAGCTGGTGGGAGACGGCGGAGGGCGACAGCCGCAGGGACTTGGCGGCTCCGGCGATGCTCCCGGTCCTGAAGACCTCCAGGAGCACCTTGAGGCGGTGACTGCTGAGCATTCCCCCAGTATCGGTGACCCCGCATCAGACCTGGTCGAATGCACCGCGCCCTGGTTACCCGGCGCGGTCACCCGGCCTGATCACCCGGCCTGATCACCCGGTTTAAATACCCGGGGGCAGGACGGTGGCCGCGATGGCGAGGCCCGCCCGCCGGATCGCCTCGACCAGGCCGTGCTCACGGCCCGCAGGACCGTGCGCGAGCACGGCGTAGCCCTCCCCCCGCCCCCCGGCCATGACGCCCACGTCGGCCCGCGTCCCGGCGTCCGTGCCGGTCTTGTTCGCCACCCAGACCCCCGCGGCGTACGGCAGGACCGCCGGGAGCTCGCGGTCCTCGGGCTCGTGCGGGAGCAGCGCGGGCACCAGCGCGCGGTCGGTGTTGTGCGCCATCCAGCCGAGCAGCAGCCGCTGCCACGGCTGGCGCCCGCATGCCAGCGACCGCATCAGGCCCGCCAGCTCGCGCGCCGTCCCCGTGGCGAAGGAGGGCGGATGCTCCGGGAGCCGGGGCTCGCGGATCCTGTCGTGGATCCGGGTCACGGCAAGCCCGAGCGCGGCGGCGGCCGCGTCCACCCGGCCGAGCCCCAGCCGCCGCAGCAGCGCGTTGGTCGCGGTGTTGTCGCTGACGGCGGCGGTGAGAAGCGCGAGGTCGCCGGCCGTCCAGTCGCGCGCCGACAGGCCGGTCAGCAGGCCCGACCCGCCCGCGTAGTCCTCGTCGAGCAGCCTCACGCGCTCGCCGGGGTCCACGACGCCCGCCGCCACGTCCTGCGCGAGCGCCGCGAGCAGCAGCACCTTCCCGGTACTGGCCAGCGGCAGCACCACGTCGTCGTTCAGGGCGAGCGTCCCGGGGACGCAGACGGCCAGCGTGCCCGGGCAGGCGGCCGCCGCCTCCTCCAGCGGGCCGCGTCCGGCCCCATGCGTCACGTCGCCGGTCACAGGGCCAGCACCTTTCCCGGCCGGGCGCCGGTCTCCTCGCCGTCGCGCACCACGACCGCACCGGCGACGACGACCGCGCCGATCCCGGCGGGCGGCAGCAGCGGGTCGGTGAACGTCGCCCGGTCGGCCACCGTCGCCGGATCGAACACCACCAGGTCGGCGTGCGCGCCGTCGCGGATCACGCCGCGCCCGGTCAGCCCGAAGCGCGCCGCGGCCATCCCGGTCATCTTGTGCACCGCCTCCTCCAGCCGCAACAGCCCCAGCTCCCGGACGTACCGGCCGAGCACCCGCGGGAACGTCCCCGCCCAGCGCGGGTGCGGACGCCCGCCCGGCTTCGGCACGCCGTCCGAACCGATCATCGCGTACGGCGCCGCCAGCACCCGCCGCACGTCCTCCTCGACCATCGAGTGACTGATGATCGTCACCTCGCCCGCCTCGGCCACCAGCAGATCGGCGGCCACGTCGAGAGGGTCGGCGCCCGCCGAGGCCGCGAGGTCGGCGATGGTCCTGCCCTCCGTCTGCGGGTGGCGGGGCGCGCACGCCACCGAGATCCGGTCCCAGCCGCCGTTGCCGACCGTGTTCTCCCAGCCGGGCACGCCCTCGGCGATGGCCCGGCGCATCCGGTCGCGTTGCGCGGGGTCGCCGAGCCGCGCCGTGAGCGCCCCCAGGCCGCCGTCGTTCGCCCACGGCGGCAGCATCGCCGACAACGCCGTGCTGCCCGCCGTGTAGGGATAGACGTCGCAGGTGACGTCCATGCCCTCGGCGCGCAGCGCGGCGATGCGCGGCAGCGTGCGCTCGGTGCGGCCCCAGGCGTAGCGGCCCGCGGTCTTGTGATGCGAGACGTGCAGCGCCGCGCCGCTGCGCCGGGAGATCTCGACCGCCTCCTCCAGCGCCTCCTCCACCCGCGACATCTCGTCGCGCAGGTGGGTGACGTACGGCTTGCCGTGCCGGGCGGCCACCGCCGCCAGCGCCACCACCTCGTCGGTGCCCGCGTACGATCCAGGCGTGTAGATCAGGCCGGTGGACAGCCCGGCCGCGCCCTGCGCCAGGCAGGCGTCGAGCAGCGCGCACATCGTGCGCAGCTCGCCGGGCCGGGCGGGCCGGTCGACGGGCCCGAGCACGCCCGCCCGGAGCGTGCCGTGGCCGACGAGCGAGGCCAGATGGTTGGCCCGGGGCACCCCGGCGTGCGCGGCGGCGAAGCTCGCGAAGTTCGCGTACGCCCCGACGTCGCCGCCGAAGGTGATCCGCGTCTCGGCCCGCATGGCGGGCAGCCGCTCCGGCAGGGCGGGGAAGAGCCCGGACCCGCAGTTGCCACAGATCTCGGTGGTCACCCCTTGCAGCACCGAGGCCCGCACCAGCACCGGGGCCCGCACCAGCGCCGAGCCGCCGCCCTCCGCGCCGAGCAGCGTGACGCCGTCGGAGTGGGTGTGCACGTCGACGAAGCCGGGGGAGACCACCTGCCCGCGCGCGTCGACCACCTCGGCCGCGCTGTGGGCCGCGCTCCCGGCCGGGGCCTCGCCCGGGGCCAGCACGGTCACCCTCCCGGCGGTGACACCGACGTCGGCGGGCCTGCCCGGGCGGCCGGTGCCGTCCACCAGCAGGCCGCCCCGGATCAGCAGGTCGAAGCCGCTCACTGGACCTGCCCGAGGAAGGCGCGCAGCCGCTCGTGGCGGGGCGCGGCGAGCACCTCGCGCGGGTCGCCGCGCTCGACGATGACGCCGTCGTCCATGAACACGAGCTGATCGCCGGCCTCGCGGGCGAAGTTCATCTCGTGGGTGACGACCATCATGGTCATGCCGGTCGCCGCGAGGTCCCGCATGACGGCCAGCACCTCCTGCACGAGCTCGGGGTCGAGCGCGCTGGTCGGCTCGTCGAACAGCATCAGGCTGGGCCGCATGGCGAGGCTGCGGGCGATGGCCACCCGCTGCTGCTGGCCGCCGGACAGCTGGGACGGGTAGTGGTGGGCCCGGTCGGCCAGGCCGACCCGCTCCAGCAGCTCCTCCGCCTGCCGCCTCGCCTGGGCGGCGGGCGTGCCCAGCACGGTGACCGGCCCCTCCATCACGTTCTCGATCGCGGTGCGGTGCGGGAACAGGTGGAAGCGCTGGAACACCATGCCGATGCCGCGCCGCTGCCGCGACAGCTCGTGGGGGCGCAGCGCGTGCAGCCGGCCGCCGCGCTCGGCGTAGCCCATCAGCTCGCCGTTCACCCAGATCCGCCCCGAGTCGATGCTCTCCAGGCGGTTGACGCAGCGCAGCAGGGTCGACTTGCCCGACCCCGACGGGCCCACGACGCACACCACCTGACCGGCGGGGACGTCGAGGTCGATGCCCTTGAGTACCTCCAGCGACCCGAAACGCTTGCGGACGGAGCGGATGCGCACCATCGGCTGGTCAGGGGTGCTCACATCGTCTCCTCGGCTGACCGGGGCTCCTTGGACGGCAGCGCCTCTTCGGACGGCAGGGGTTCTTTGGGCGGCAGGGGTTCTTCGGACGGCAGCGCCTCCTTGGACGGCAGGGGCGACAGGTTGCTGCGGATCCGGGAGGACAGCCGCACGTGGCCGCGTTCGAACCGCTTCTCGACGAAGTGCTGGCCGACGCTGGCGATCGTGGTGAGGACGAGATACCAGATCGACGCGACCACGAGCATCGCGATGACCTCGAAGTTGCCGAGGTAGATGCGCTGCGCCACGGTGAGCAGCTCGGCCCCGGCGATCACCGAGACCATCGAGGTGGTCTTCAGCATCGAGATGAACTGGTTGCCGGTCGGCGGGATGATCACCCGCATGGCCTGCGGCAGCACCACGCGGCGCAGCACCTGCCGGTGCGACATGCCGAGCGACTCGGCCGCCTCCCGCTGGCCCGGATCGACCGAGCGGATGCCCGCGCGGACGATCTCCGCCATGTACGCGCCCTCGTTGATGGCCAGGCCGAGCAGCGCGGCGGTGAACGGCGTGATGACCGCGTTCGCCTGCCACTCGATCAGCTTGGGCCCGCCGAACGGCACGCCGACCGCGAAGGTGGGGAAGACCAGCCCGATGTTGAACCAGAAGATGAGCTGCACCAGAAGCGGCGTGCCGCGGAAGAACCACGTGTAGAGGGCGGAGGTGCCGCGCAGCACGGGGTTGTCCGACAGCTGCATGACGGCGGCGAGCACGCCCAGGGCCAGGCCGATGGCCATGGACAGCACGGTGAGCTGGATCGTGACCCATAGGCCGCCGAGAATCCTGCCGTCGGCCAGGAAGGCGACGATGACGTCCCAGTGCAGGTTCTCGTTGACGATGATCGTGTAGGCCAGCCAGACGAGGAAGAGGAGCGCGACGGCCGCCCCCAGCCACCGGCCGGGCCGCACGGGGCGCACGGCCTCGATCGGCAGCTCGACGCCGGCCGCCCTCTCCGGCGTCACTTCCACGGCTGGGTGTTGACCAGCACGCCGTCGACGGCGTTGGCGGTCACGCCGTACGTGTCGAGCACGGCCTTGTAGCCGCCGTCGGCCTGCAGCTCCTCCATCGCCTTGGCGACCGCGTCGCGCAGCGCCGTCTTGCGCTTGTCGATGGCGATGCCCCACGGACCGGCGTCGTACTGCTCGGGCAGCACGTCGTACTTGCCGGTGTCCTTGGCGTACATGACGGCGACGGGGTAGTCGACGATCGTGGCCACCGCGCGCCCGGAGTCGATCGAGAGCAGGCCGGTGGGCGCGTCCTCACTCTGCATGATCTTCATCTTGGTGGCGCACTTCTCGTTCTGCTTCTCGCCGATGGCGAGGTTGGAGCTGCCCTTGGCCAGCACCACCGTGTGGCCGCACAGGTCGTCGAGGTTCCTGATGCCGTCCGGGTTGCCCTTCTTCACCATGATGGCGCCGCCGGCGTTGAAGTAGTCGACGAAGTCGACCGCCGCGCGCCGCTCCTCGGTGTCGCTCATCGAGGACATCACGATGTCCCAGCGCCCGCCCTGGAGGCCGGGGATGAGCCCGTCGAAGGCCGCGTTGGTGATCGAGAACTTCAGCCCGAGCTTGGCCGCGATGGCGGCGCCGAGGTCGGGGTCGACACCGGTGAGCTCCTGGGTGCCCTTCTTGTACATCTCCATCGGCGGGTAGCCCTCGGACGTCGCGACCCGCAGGGTGCCCGACTCGCGCAGGTCCTCGGGCACCAGGTCCTTGGCGGTCTTGCCCGTCGTCGCCGCCGCGCTGTCGCCCGCGGCGGTCCCCGACGACGAACGCCCGCAGCCGCCGGCGAGCGCCGACACGACCAGCGCGCCGACTATGGCCACATATAGGCGCTTTGTCATGGAACCTCCTGCTTTGCGAACGATTGAGCTTATGCTGGCGACAGGAGGTAACGGCGGTAACAATCGTGAACGCTTGTGGTCCTCAGCATCGAAGTCTTCGATGCTCCCCTGCTCGTCCTCAGCCTGCGAGCCCGTGCGCCGCGTGGGAGAAGGACGCCACGGGCCGTACGACACCGACCCGGGCACGCTGGACGGCGGGCCTGTCCGGCGGGCGCACCCCGGCGGCCCAGCACACCGCGCCCGCGGCGACGGCCGCCACCAGCGCGAGCCATCCGAGAGCCCGCCCCGCGCGCAGGCCGTACCCGCAGGCGAGCCAGTAGAGCGACAGCAGCAGCCGCATCAGGCCGCGCGGGCTGCCCTGCCGCCGCATCTCCATGGCGCCGAACGCGAAGTCGGCCGCGACCCGCGCGTCGTCGACGCCCGGCCCCAGCCGCTCGTACAGCACGGCCAGGCGCGCCGGGTCGGGTGCGGGCCCGTCCGAGCCCTGCGCTCCCCAGCCCCGCCACAGGCGCTCGTCGGCGATGACCCGGCGGCGGCTCCACCACCGTACGGGCGGCCAGCCCAGGCGCAGCCCGAGCCCGCCCGGCGGCGCGGCGAACACGCACTCCCGCAGGCGCAGGCCCTCGGGGCGGCGCAGCCCGCCGAGCCCGCACGTCCGCAGGTCCGCCCCGGTCAGCGTGAGCGCGTCCGCGTCGAGGCCGTCGAGCGAGGTCACCCGCAGCCGGCCGGAGCGCCGGGTGACGTCGGACAGCCCGGCCACCCGCGCGCCGTGCAGGTCGATCTCGGCGTCGGACAGCCGCGCGGCGAGCCGTCCCAGGACGGCCGCCGAGCGCAGCACCACACGGCACCCGCCGGTGTCGATGTGCAACGGCGCGCAGGCCCGTACGCCCGCGAGCGACAGGCGCCGCGCGATCCGCATCGGGCCGAGGTAGGCCGCGCCCTCGAAGTGGGCGCCCTGGAACTCGGCGCTCGCCCCGCAGTCCGCGTCGCGGAAGGAGACGGCCCGGTGGAACCGGGCGGAGCGGAAGGCGGCGTCCCCGTGGAAGACGGCCCCGTCGAACACGGCGAACCCGTGGAACTGCGCCCGGTGGAACGAGGCCCTCTGGAACCGGGTGTTCCCCGGACCGCCGAACAGTGCCGCGCCGAACAGAGCGTCGCCGCGCACCGTGACGTGGTCGAACGCCGCATGGCCGCGCACCCGCGCTCCGTGTAGGGAGAACTCGCGCTGGAACCGGGCCTCGCGGAAGGAGACGTTGCAGAGGAAGCGGGCGCCGTAGAACGAGGCGAGGCGGTCGAACCTGGCGTGGTCGAAGCTCGCGTCGGCGGCGAAGACGACTTCGCCGAAGCGGGCCGGGCCGGTGAAGACCGCGCGGTCGAACCTCGCCCTGCCGACGCGGCGCTCCACGCCGTCGAGGACCCGCGTGATCAGGTCCTCCGACAGGAGGGTGCCGCGCAGGTCGAGGGACTGTCCGGGCGCCAGGCCGCGCAGGAACGCCGCCACCTCGGCCGGCGTGAGGTGCGCCAGGCATCTGCCGTACGGCTCGTGGGCGATGCCCAGGCACTCGGGCACGGCGTCGCACGTCCTCCAGACCACATCGAGCGGAGCGAACCGCGACCGTGATGTCATGGCAACGTCATACCCGATGTCGGTTCTGGTTATAGTAAAGCGTGATGGATAGGTAACAGTGTGTATCCATCGGGCGAGCGTGACCGTGACCGCGGCTGCGCGGCGGCCGGCCGTTTGCCGCGGACGGTCAGGGGTAGCCGACCCGCATGCCTGAGCAGCCGAACTCCACACCGCCACCGCAGACGCAGCCGTACCCGGGCCGGACGGGCGGGATGACGCCCGAGCCGAGGGACGAGATGCGCGACTACGTCGGACGTGACCTGCTGGCGGGCAAGCGCGCCCTCGTCACCGGCGGCGACTCCGGCATCGGGCGGGCCGTCGCCGTGGCGTTCGCCAAGGAGGGGGCGGACGTCGCGATCGCCTACCTGACCGAGCACGACGACGCCGAGCACACCAGGAAGCTGGTGGAGCAGGAGGGCCGCCGCTGCGTGACCATCCCGGGCGACCTCGCCGATGCCCGCCACTGCGAGGAGGTCGTGGAACGCACGGTCCGCGAGCTCGGCGGGATCGACGTGCTCGTGAACAACGTGGCCACGCAGACGCCGGTGCGGTCACTGGAGGAGCTGCCGGACGAGCAGTGGGAGCGCACCTTCGCGGTCAACATCCACAGCTACTTCCGGGTGACCAGGGCCGCGCTGCGGCACATGCCCGAGGGCGGCTCGATCGTCAACACCTCGTCGATCAACGGGTTGCGCGGCAACAAGACCCTGATCGACTACTCCGCCACCAAGGGCGCGATCAACGCGTTCACCTACTCCATGGCGCAGGTGCTGGTCGAGCGGGGGATCAGGATCAACGCCGTCGCCCCCGGCCCGGTCTGGACGCCGCTCATCCCGTCCACGTTCCCCGAGGAGAAGGTGGAGAAGTTCGGCGAGCAGGTGCCGATGGGCCGGCCGGCCGACCCGGACGAGATCGCCCCTTCGTACGTGTTCTTCGCCGCCAACCGGCTGTCGTCGTACTACACGGGTGAGGTCCTCGCCCCGATCGGCGGAGAGACCCTGCCCGGGTGACGGCGGGTCCGCTCCGTCTCTCGTCGCCTCTCGTCGTGGTCCGTAATTCGGTGTTAACAGCGACTTGTGGTCACCGCGCGGCGGGGTGGCGGATGTATCGGGCACGGGTGAGCTCGGACTCGTCCGGCTCCGCCCGCCGCCGCCGCAGCAGGCGCGCGGCCAGCACGCCGCCCGTGACGCACCCCGCGGCCAGTGCCGCCGCCGCGGCGAACGCCGCGCCCGCGCGGGTGGACGGAGGCTCCGGCCGTACGGCACGGGCCCGCCAGGCGCGCAGCCACATGGCCTCGGCGGCGGCGTCGAGCAGATAGGTGGGCCGGATGCGGCCCGTGGGCACGTAGATCAGGTCGGCGGCGAGCAGTGTCGCCGCCGCGGCGACGCCGAGACGGCGCGCGTGGTCGGCGCCGCCGGGCGTGGACGCGGCCCTGATCTGCGTCCATCCGATCCCCACGAGCAGCCC
Organism: Microbispora sp. CSR-4; assembly: GCF_008033685.1. NCBI lineage: Bacteria > Bacillati > Actinomycetota > Actinomycetes > Streptosporangiales > Streptosporangiaceae > Microbispora > Microbispora sp. CSR-4. The sequence goes on along the minus strand of NZ_VJVX01000048.1, from coordinate 8,402 downwards.
GGCGACGGTGCGCTCCAGCCACCGGTCGGTCTTCGCGCCGAACACCTTCTCGAAGCTCTGCAGGTGGAGCAGCGGCCACAGCCCGCCCGCGACGTTGAAGAGCCCCTGGGCACGGGCCAGGGCCGCCGCGCCCCTGTCGTCCTGGATGGTCATAGGCCGTCGATGCCCGGCGACAAAACCGACAAACCGGGCTTGGTTCGGCATGAGTGCCAGGGATAGGCGCATCTGGGCAGATTTACCTGGGTAGGCGCGGGAAGGGTCGCGGGGGAGGACGCCATGCCCGGAAATATCAAGATTCGGCCACTCGGGGGAGCGGCGGGCTGCCTCGTGATGATCATCGTCTCGATCGTGGCGTCGATCCTGCTCACGATTCTGGCCAACGCCCTGCTCCGATGAGAGGCACGGCCTGGGGGTACGGCTGAGAGGCGCGGCCGAGGGGTGCGGTCGAGGGGCACGGCCGAGGGGCACGGCATGCTAATCGCGGGCGGCGGGCCGTTCGTCCCCTCGGCCCGATCGCCGGCCTTCGCCGCGCGTGCCTGCGGCCTGATTCCGTCGCCCGGCCGTGACCCTGCCGGAGGCGGACCGTAAGCGCATTGGCCGAAAACTAAGTTCCGGTTGGAACAATTCTCCTATTCCGCGGGAGATCGCAGAAACGTGAATTTGCGCGATGACAGATGGAACATTTCGCCTATATCATCGCCGACCGTGGCTGAAAGCGATCTTTCGAGCCCGTCCCTTGTCGATGACCTGTACTTTGTCCTGCACGACAATGTGACGGGCCATCCGTTGCTACATTCCCGGCTCACGGGGCTGACGCTGGCCGGTGGGATCCTCGGCGAACTGATGCTCGCCGAGCGTGTGGCGCTCGACTTCGCGGCGGACCCCGAACGCCTCTACGCCACGGTCCAGAAGGCCACGGGCGACCCGCTCACCAGCGCGGTGCTCGGGCACGTCATCGCCGAGCCGCACCACCCGATCGGCACGTGGCTCCTCTTCTTCGCCCGGACGATCTACGCCGACGTCACCGCCAGGATGATCGCCGCGAAGCTGCTCAAGCCCCCGGTCAGGCACCTGCTGAAACAGCAGCCCGCGGCCCCCGCGGACATGAACACCGCCGCGTGGCCGCTCGCCCGCCTGAACCTCGCCATCCAGCGACGCAAGCCGCCGGTGGACCGCGATTGCGTACTCCTGGGGCTCCTGGCCGCGGCCGGCTGCGCCCAGCGGGTCCTCTCCGAGCACGATCCCCGGTTCGAGGCCGCCGCGACAGCCATGCTCCCCATGCAGTTGCGGAGACTCATCGCCCAGACCAAGGTCGCCGTCGGCCAGGCCGTCATCAGCCGCCGGTGACCTCCACCCCCCCTCACACGGAGTTTTCAGGTGTCCCTCACACAACAACGGCCGAGTGCCGTCACCGCCGCACTGGCAGAGGACCGGCTCGGCGTGCCGTCCATTGTGTTCTTCGTTATCTCCGCCGCTGCGCCGCTTATGGTCGTCGCGGGTTCGGTTCCCACGGCATACACGGTGACGGGCGTCATCGGTGTCCCGTTCGCATTCCTGATGCTGGGCGCGGTTTTCGCGCTGTTCGCCGTCGGATATGTGACGATGGCCCGGCACGTCGTGAACGCGGGCGCTTTTTACGCCTACGCCGCCCAGGGCCTCGGCCGCACCCAGGGAGTCGCGACCGCCTGGGTGGCGCTGTTGGCGTACAACGCGCTGCAGCTCGGCCTCTACGGAATCATCGGATCGGCGGCCGAGCCGCTGCTGGTCGACTGGTTCGGCGGCTCGCCGCCGTGGTGGGTGATCGCGCTCGTGGCCTGGGCGCTGACCGGCGTGCTCGGCCTGCTGCGGGTGGACGTCAACGGAAAGATCCTGTCCGTCCTGCTCGTCAGTGAGATCGCCATCGTGCTGCTGTTCGACCTCGGCGACGTGGTCCACGCCGCCCCGGCGGGCCTCAGCTTCGAGGGCTTCACCCCCGGCGCCCTGTTCGTGCCCGGCGTGGGCGCCGCGCTCGCCACCGTCGTCGCGGGGTTCGCCGGCATCGAGTCGTCGGTGGTCTTCGCCGAGGAGTCCAAGGACCGCCACCGGACCGTGCCGATCGCCACCTACCTCGGCATCGCGATCATCGCCCTGCTGTACGCGTTCTCCGCCTGGGCGCAGACCGTGCCGACCGGGCCGGACGGCATCGTCAAGGCCGCCTCGGAGCAGGGGACCGAGCTCATCTTCAACCAGGCCGCCCTCCACCTGGGCGGCGCCGTCTCGACGATCGGCTCGGTGCTGTTCGTGACCAGCAGCATCGCCTGCATGATCGCCTTCCACAACACCACGGCCCGCTACATCTTCGCCCTGGGCCGGGAGAACGTCCTGCCCTCGATCTTCGGCCGCACCTCGGCCCGCACCGCCGCCCCGATCTCCGGGTCGCTGCTGCAGACCGTGCTCGGCCTGATCGTGATCGTCGTCTACGCGGTCTCCGGCCTCGACCCGGTCACCAAGATGTTCTTCATCTTCGGCACCTTCGGCGGCCTCGGGCTGCTGACCCTGCTCACCGTCACCTCGATCTCGGTGATCGTGTTCTTCTCGCGCGACGCGCGGGGGGAGACGACCTGGCGCACCCGCATCGCCCCGGCTCTGGCGATCGTGGCGCTGTGCGTGATCATCGCGCTCACCCTGGTCAACTTCGACACGGTCCTCGGGGTCGAGCCCGACTCGATCCTCCGCTGGATCCTGCCCGGCATCTTCGTCGTCGCGATCGTCTTCGGCCTCATCTGGGGCCGGGTGCTGAAGTCGTCCAGGCCCGAGGTGTACGCCAACATCGGCCTGGGCGCCCAGGCCGTCGGCGGGGGCGCCAAGTGACGATCGAGATCACCCGCATGACGGACGCCGCGGCGGCCGGCGGCCTCATCGCCGAGACCTTCCACACCGACGAGATCACCCGGTGGCTCATCCCGCGGGCCGAGGACCGGCTGCCGATGCAGCGGCGGTTCTTCACCATGTGGTCCGCGCACGCGCTCGAACACGGCGACGTCTACGGCATCCACGAGTCGGGCGAACTGGCCGGTGTGGCCGTCTGGTTCACCGTGCCGTTCCCCGAGATCCCGGGAGAGCAGGAGGCGATCGCGTCCTTCGCGGGCGAGAACGCCGAGCGCTACCGCCTCTTCGGGGAGATCACGGAGAAGCTCCACCCCCAGGAACCGCACCACTACCTGGCGTTTCTCGCGCTGGAGCGGGCGAGGATCGGCCGCGGCCTCGGCACCCGGCTGCTGCAGGAGCATCACCGCAGGCTGGACGCCGAGGGCATCCCGGCCTACCTGGAGGCCAGCAGCGAGGCGAGCCGGCGGCTCTACCTCCGGCACGGTTACGTCGACATGCCCGAGCTGGTCCGGCTGCCCGGCGGCCCGGTCATGTACCCCATGTGGCGAGAGCCCGGCTCGCCGGCACAGGGCGCACAGGCGTAGTTGTGGGGGACGGGCGGGGGCCGGTCAGCCGCCGCCCGTCTCCTCGGCACGCGTGGACACGTACGCCCCCTGTCCCTCCACCGTGTACACGAGGCCCTCTCCGCTGAGCGTCTCGACGGCGCGGCGTACGTCCTCCGGGGTGAAGCCGTACTCGCGCACGAGGAACTCCTCCGACGGCAGCGGGCGATCGGGCTCGATCCGGCCGTGGACGATCTCCTCCCGGAGCATCGCCGCGAGCCGCCGGTGCGCGGGAGCCGGTCCCTCGGGATCGTTGCTGACGGCCACGCCCCTCCACTGCCCGGCCCCGCCCGATCCAACCCTCGCCGTACGCGGCGCGGATCTCAGCCGTGGGCGGGCTCGGCGCGGCGGTCGGGGGCGGGGCGGGGCGAGCGCAGCGCCGGAGCGGTGAAAGCCACGAACAACGCGAGCACGGCGGGCACCAGCAGCGCGTACGGCAGGGTGACGGCCTCGGCCAGGCCGCCGATGACAACGGGACCGGCCAGGAAACCGGTGTAGCCGAGGCTCGCCACGGCGGCGAGCGCCCGCCCCGACTGGGCCGGGTCGCGGTGCCCGGCGGCCGAGAACACCTGCGGGACGATGCACGAAAGACCCGCGCCGAACAGGCCGAATCCGACGACCCCGGCGACCGGCTCGTCGATGAGGATCCCGGCCGCGAGACCCGCCCCGGCGAGCCCCCCGCAGCAGCGCACCAGCGTGACCCGCCCCAGCCAGGCGGCGAGGCGGTCCCCGGCGAACCGGCCCGCCGTCATCATGATCGAAAACGCCGCGTACGCGGCGGCGGCGAAGCCGGGGGAGGAGCCCAGGTCGTCGCGCAGGTAGACCGAGCTCCAGTCGGCCGCCGCGCCTTCGCCGATCATGCAGCAGAACGCGAGCACGCCGAGGAGCAGCACCGTGCCGCCGACGCGCCGGCCTGCGGGCCGTGCCTCGGGGGAGCCCGTCTTCGCCGCCTCCCGCGCCGGGGCGTCGCGCATCGCCCAGCGGGCGCTCAGCAGGGCGACGAGCAGGATGACCACGCCCATCGCCGCGAAGGTGACGCCGGGGCTCGTCCCGGCGTGGGCGAACATGCCGCCGGCGGACGCCCCCACGAACCCTCCGACGCTGAACACCGCATGGAAGGACGACATGATCGACTTCCCGTACGCCCGTTCCACCACCACGGCGTTGGCGTTCATCGCGATGTCGAGCGTGCCGTAGACCGCGCCGAACACGAACAGGGACAGCGCGAGCGCCGGCAGGTTCGGCATGTAGGCGGGGAGCACGAGGACGAGGCCCTGGGCGACGGCCACCGGCAGCAGGGTCCGGTAGCTGCCGTAGCGGTCCACCAGCCTGCCGACGACCTGCATGCCGGTGATGGCCCCGGCGGCGATGGCGAGCAGTCCCAGGCTGAGCGCGCCGTCGCTCAGCCCGAGGGCCGCCTTGATGGCGGGGATCCGGCTGGTCCACGTGCCCATGGCCATGCCGGACAGCAGGAACAGCCCGTAGACGGCCACGCGTGCGCGCAGCAGCGCCGGGCGAGTGGAGGCGGACATGACCATGTGGTGCTCCTCGGGGCGGCTGGGAGGTTTACGCCGGAACGTTCATCTATGTCGTCGTCTGTGTCGTAGCGGGTGTCGTCGCGGCTGGGATGGCAGAGCGGGATGGCAGAGCGGGATGGCGGGGCGGGATGGCGGGGCGGGATGGCGGGGTGGGGAGGCGGGGTGGGGAGGCGGGGGCGGGATCGCGACGCCGGATGTGCCGGCGACTTGTGCGAACGATCACAGGAGATGTTCGCGGGCTTCCGGCGCGCCGGGATGCCGGCCCCGGGGACGACCCGGATCCGGAGCTCCATGGGATTCAGGAAGGCGGGGCTCCCAAGGGGAGAGGGTTCTGGGAAGAAGAGAGAGGGTTCTGGGGAAGTGGGGAGAGGGCTCTTGGGAAGGGCTCTGGGAAATACTGCCCCCCTCGCATGTCCGCCCGGCCTGTGTCCGATGTGGCCTCGGGGCGTGTTCCCGAAGCCGTATGCGCCGCGGAGTCGCCCCGCGCCGGATGCGGGTCCGGCGCGGTCCGACCGCGGTCCGAGGTGGGTGCAAGGTGGTCCGGCGCGGTCCGGCGCGGTCCGGCGCGGTCCGGCGCGGTCCGGCGCGGTCCGACGTGGGACGACCGCGGGTGCGACACGGGTGCGACACGGGTGCGACACGGGTGCGACACGGGTGCGACGCAGTTCGGCGCGGTCCAGCGTGCCGGGGCGGTCCGACGTGGGTGCGATGCGGTCCGGCGCTGGTCCGACGTGGGTGCGACGAGGTCCGGCGCCCGGTGTGATCTGGGGAGACACCTGGACGTCGGCAGGCCGCGACACCGATGGCGCCGGTTCCAGGGAGCGGGGGCGATGGTCAGCCGACCGGAACGGAGGCGGGAACGGTGCGTACGGTGACGCCCGCGGCGGTGAGGGCGTCGTGCTGATCTCGGGGGATGTGCTCGTCGGTCACGACCACGTCGAGCCGGTCGAGGCCGCAGACGGCGCCGAAGGCCGTACGGGTGAACTTGCCCGAGTCGCACGCGACGACGACGCGGCGGGCCGAGGCGATCGCGGCCTGCTTGATGGCCACCTCGGGCAGATCGTGCGCGGTCAGGCCGTGTTCGGCCGACAGGCCGCAGCAGCCGATCACCGCGGTGTCGAACCGGAGGGCCTTGATCGACGTCTCCGTGAGCGGGCCCACGAAGTTCATCTCCCCGTGCCGCACCTCCCCGCCGGGCAGGACGAGGCGGATGCGGGGTGCGCCGGCCAGTTCCTGTGCCGCCTGCAGTGCCAGCGGCAGGACGGTCAGGCGGCGTTCGCGCACGGCTCGGGCGACTTCGAGCGCTGTAGTGCCGCCGTCGAGCAGTACGGCCTCGCCGTCGGCGAGCAGGCCGGCGACCTCGGCGGCGATGCGGCGCTTGGCGTCGATCGCCTCCCGCTCGCGCACGCCGAACGGCGGCTCCTCACCGCGCAGCAGCAGGCTCAGGGCGCCGCCGCGGACGCGCCGCACCACCCCCTGCTGGGCGAGCTCGTCCAGGTCACGCCGGATGGTCATCTCCGAGACGCCGTACGCCAGCGCCAGCTCGGCCACGGAGACGCTGTCGGACGTACGCAGCGCGTTCATGATCGCGCGGATCCGATCGGCACTTTCCATGCGTGCATTTGAACACAGCTCATGTGCGAAAGCAAATAAATCTACTTTGTAAAGGTGGCAGACTGGTCACCATGCGTGCGAGCCGGTTGCTGTCCCTGCTGCTCCTGCTGCAGACACGCGGCAGGATGACCGCCACGGAGATCGCCGAAGAGCTGGAGGTCTCGGTCCGCACGGTCTACAGGGACGTCGAGGCCCTCTCGGCCGCCGGCGTGCCCGTCTACGCCGACCGCGGGCCGCTCGGCGGATATCGGCTGCTCGACGGCTACCGTACCCGGCTGAACGGGCTGACCGTGGAGGAGGCGTCCTCCCTGTTCCTGGCCGGGCTGCCCGGCCCCGCCGCTGAGCTCGGGCTCGCCGGCTTCGCCGCGGCGGCGGAGCTGAAGCTGCTGGCAGCGCTGCCGCCCGAGCCGCGCTCGCATGCGGCCCGGATGCGGGAGAGGTTCCACCTCGACGTGCCGGGCTGGTATCGCAGCGCCGACGAGGCGCCGTTCCTCACCGAGGTCGCGGAGGCGGTCTGGGACGAGCGGGTGCTCCGGCTGCGCTACCGCCGATGGGGGCCGACCGAGGTGGAACGGCTGGTGCATCCCTACGGGCTGGTTCTCAAGGGGGGTTCCTGGTATCTCGCGGCCGCCTGCTCGGGCACGGTGCGCACCTACCGGGTGGGCCGGATCATCGAGGCCGAGGTGCTGCCCGAGCGCTTCGAACGGCCGCAGGACTTCGACCTCGCCGAGTTCTGGCGCGGTTTCGCCGCGGATTTCGCCTCACGCATGTACACGGCCGAGGCGGTGGTGCGGCTCGCGCCGGGCGCGGAGGACCTGTTCCGATACACCGTCGGGCAGGACGTCGTCGACAAGGCGCTCGCCGACGGGCAGCCGGAGCCTGGCGGCTGGACGCGGCTGACGCTGCCGATCGAGTCCCTCACACACGCCAGGTGGCTGTTCCTGCGCATGGGCGTGCTCGTCGAGGTGCTGGAGCCGGCCGAGCTGCGCGCGATGATGACCGAGGCCGTCGCCGACCTGTCCCGCCTGTACGGCACGGCGCCCGAGGACGACGCCGCCCAAGGTCCCTGAGCCGCCCAAGCTCTCTGATCGGATGGCGCCCGGCCCCAAACGCCCTGTCCCAGTACACCCCGTCGCCGCACGCGTCGGCCGCGCACACCCTGCCCCCGTACACCCTGCCCCGCACGCGCCGTCCCCGCGCGCTGGCCGCACACGCGCTGGTCGCGCCCGGTGGCCGGGCCCGGTGGCCGGGCGCGGTGGCCGGACCGGCGCGGACAGCGCATCAGCGGCTCAGTGCGGTCTCGCGTTCCACATGCGTCAGCTTGGCGGGATTGCGGACGAAGTAGACCCCGGTGACGAGGCCGTCCTCGATCCGCATCGCCACGACGCCGTCGATCTCCCCGCCGATCCGCATGACGAGGCCCGGATAGCCGTTGACCTGCACCGGCTCGACCGACACGCCGTCGCCGAACCTGTCCAGGCCTGCGGTAAGAAGACGAGCCACCTTGCCTGCCCCCACGATGGGGTGGGTCAGCGCCTTCTTGATCCCGCCGCCGTCGCTCAGGAGGACGACATCAGGGGCGAGGATATCGAGCAGGCGTTGCAGGTCGCCGGTCTCGACGGCCTGTTTGAAGGCCTGGAGGGCGTGGCGGGTCTGGTCCGGGGGGACGGTGTCGCGGGGTCGGCGGGCGGCGACGTGGGAGCGGGCGCGGTGGGCGATCTGGCGGACGGCGGCCTGGCTCTTGCCGACGGCGTCGGCGATCTCGTCGTAGTCCAGGTCG
>NZ_VJVX01000047.1:0-71761 GCF_008033685.1 Microbispora sp. CSR-4 | reverse complement strand
TTGGGGATACTTCCTCGGGGCTGGCATCGTGACGTGATTCTCCCTTCCGCCAGCAGATGATGCTGGCTTCAGGGCCTCCACGAAAGTCGGAGTGGTTCAATGCCGTCGACCTCGTCTTCCGGCCGCTCATCGGCTGGGCGACGGCCTGGTCCTTCGATCGGCTGCGCCTCTGGCTGGAGACCGGCCAGACGCCGGAGCGCTCCCTGTGGCAGGCGCTCGCCGAGGTCTGCCTGCGCACCCTCACGACCGCGATCGCCATCGCCACAACCCCGGCGGCCGTCGCCTGCCTGATCGGAGCGGCGGCCGCACTCCTGCCGCCGCTTCCGTCGACCCCGGCGGCCCGGCGATGCCTGCGCCGTCCGCCCGACCGGCAGGCGGCGACAGCCCCGCACCCCCTGATGGAGACGCTATGACCTCGATTTTCGAACGTGCCCTGGGCTCCGATTTCGCCCGTCTGCACCCGCAACTGCAACGACGCTTCGGTGTGAGCGTCGCCGACGGGCGGGCCTGCGTGGGCGCGGGGGTGATGGACCACATCTGGCATGCGGGCTTCACCCGGCCGTTCCTCGCCATCGGCGGGACCCGCAACATCCTGGTCCCCGAGCAGGGCCGGCAGGTGCCGTTCACCATCGAGAACTACCCGTACGTCGACTCGTACGGGCGGGAGACGGTCAGCTTCGTCCGCGTCTTCGAGCTGCCCGGCCGCCGCAGGCGGTTCGACGCCCAGATGGTGTTCGACCCCATCAGGGGCATCGTCGACTATCTGGGCTCGCACCAGCATCTGGCCGTGGACCTGGACTTCCAGGTGGACGAGCACGGGGGTCTCGTCATCCGCTCCGGTGAGTTCCGCCTGCACGAGGGCAGGCTCTCCTGCCGCCTCCCCGGAGCGGTCACGGGAACGGCCGTCGTCAGGGAGTCGTACGACGACGAGGCGGGGGAGTTCCGCATCGGGGTCACGGTGTCGCACCCCCGGCTGGGGCCCATGTTCGGCTATTGGGGCGCGTTCACGGCCCGATATGTCGACGTCACCGAGCACGGCGTGCCCGCCACGATCAAACCTGTACGCGAAGAGGCGCGCCTTTGACGTCAACGCAGCGGCGGGACGGCGTTGCGGGCGCGGTCGAGGGCGAGGGCCGGCCACCAGGTGCCGCCGACGGGGGCCACCTGGTGATACACCGGATCCTCCGGCCCGGGGCCGCCCCGCAGGCACCGGCCGTTGGAGTCTCCGGGGTGGCGGATCCACAGGAACGCGTCGGCCAGCTCGTCGCCGGTGTCGGTGGTCGGGCGGAGGCCGACGCCCCGCCCTGGCGGGTTGCACCACGGCTGCGGGTCGGCGTACTTGCCCTCGGGCGCGTCCCACACGCCCTTGCCGTTGCGGCTGGTGTCGATGACGAAGTGGGTCAGCGGCGCGTCGGCCGGCACGGCGGCGATCTCGGCGTCCGTACAGGTGCCGCCCTTGGCGCTCACCACGTGGACGCAGCGGGAGAGCTTTTCGCCGTACGGGAGGAGGGTGTCGGTGTGCTGGAAGTCCGAGCTGTTCAGGTAGAAGCCGTCGGCCCGCGCTACGGCGGCCTTGACGAGCCGGTCGGCCATGATGGTGACGGACTCGGGCCAGCCCTGGATGCCGCCGTCGAGATACACGGCCGTGTGCGGCAGCTTCCCCAGGCGGTCCACCGCGTAGCCGAGCTCGCGGTAGCGCTCGGCGGTCCCCGCCGCGCCGCCCTCATCGCAGCCGTCGGTGCCGGGCACCTTGGTCAGGCTGTTGGGTTCGAGCACGACCACCGCCCGGCCCGCGCCGATGCCGGTCGCGACCTGGTCGATCCAGTGCCGGTACGTCCGCTCGTCCGGCGCCCCGCGACGGGAGCAGTCCGCCAGAGGGATGTAGTCCGTCATGAACACCGGTGTCGCGTCGTGGGCCGCGGCGAGCCGCATGGTGGACGTGACGGTGTCCTTCACCTCGGCGAGCGGCATGTTCAGCTGCACGGAATGCGGCACCGCGGCCAGGGCGCGCATCAGCGCGGCGTCGGCCTTCCTGCCCTGCGCCTCCCAGATCTCCGCCTGGCGCTGCGGGTCGGGCTCCTTCCTGTAGGCGAACCGTACGCCGGGCTCGCGCAGCGGATTGCCGGCGGCGCCTGCGGCGGAAGCGGACGGGAGAGCGGGGGAAGCAGTCGGGTGAGCGGGGGATCCGGACGGGAGAGCGGCGGCCACGGAGGTGGCGGACGGGCCGGACGACGAGGGCGAGCCCGGCGAGGTGCCCAGCCACACCGCAGCCGCCGCCGCGGCCAGGGCGACGGCCCCCGCCCCGATCCCCATCGCCAGCCTGTGGCGGCGTCTCCTACCACCCCCGGGCACGGTCGCGGGCGCCGCGGAGCCGACGAGCGTGTCGAGAATGTCCTGCATGGTCGGTCGCTCGGCGGGGTTCTTGGCCAGGGCGCGGGCGACGAGTGTGCCCAGCGGCCCGTCGAGGCCGGTCAGGTCGGGTTCCCCGTTGATGACCCGGTTGAGCACGACGGGGAGCGATCCGTTGCCGAAGGGGGCGCGGCCCGTGCCCGCGTACGCGATCGTGCTCGCCCAGGCGAAGACGTCGGAGGCGGGGGTGAGGGGGCCGCCCTCGAACTGTTCGGGGGACATGAACGACGGCGTGCCGACGACCGCGCTGCTCATCTGTCCGGTCATGTCGGTCAGGTGGGCGACGCCGAAGTCGATGACCTTGGGGCCGACGGGGGAGAGCAGGACGTTGCCGGGCTTGAGGTCGCGGTGGATGATCCCGGCGGCGTGGATGGCCCGCAGGGCGGTCGCGATGCTGACCGCGAGTCCTTCCAGGCTGGAGCCGCGCAGCGGCCCGTCGCGTACGACGGCCTCCCGGAGGGTTGGGCCGGGGACGTATTCGGTGACCAGGTAGGCGGTCTCGCCGTCCATCTGGGCGTCGAGGACGGCGGCGGTGCAGAAGCGGGCGACGCGTTTGGCGGCCTCCACCTCCCGGCGGAAGCGGCGGCGGAAGCCGGGGTCGGCGGCGATGGAGTGATGGAGCAGCTTGACCGCCACGCGCGTGCCGTCCGGCGCCTCGCCCAGATAGACGGTGCCCATGCCGCCCTCGCCCAGCCTGCGCAGCAGCCGGTAAGGCCCCACCTGGTGCGGGTCGCCTGCTCGCAGGCCGGACTCATGCTGCCCGGGTAAGCCGTCCGCCTCGCTGCCGCCGTACACATCGCCCCCGCTGGGATGTCCGGGAAGGTCACTTCGGATCTTATGACCGCCGCCGGGCGGGCCATCGCCGGACGCCTGCCACTACGGTGAAGCCGCGAAACAGGAACGAAGGGGGAGACGATGGCCGACACCCGCACACGGCTGCTCGAAGGCGCCCTGGAGACGTTGCGCACCCAGGGCATCGCGGGGGCCTCGGCGCGGGCGATCGCCACCGCCGCCGGGGTGAACCAGGCGCTCGTCTTCTATCACTTCGGCACGGTCGACGACCTCCTCGCCGCGGCCCTGCGGTACGGCTCCGAGCAGCGGGTGGCCGTCTATCGGGCCCGGTTCGCGGCCGTGACCTCCCTGCGCGAACTGCTCGACCTCGGCCGTGCGCTGCACGCCGAGGAGCGCGAGACCGGCAACCTCGCCGTGCTCGCCCAGATGCTCGCGGGCAGCCAGATGGACGGCAGGCTCGCCCCCGCCACGGCTGACGGCCTCGGCATGTGGGTCACCGAGATCGAGGAGGTCCTCGGCCGCGTGCTGGCCGGTAGCCCGCTCGCGGAGTTCGTGGACGTCGCCGGGCTCGCCCGCGCCACCGCGGCGGCCTTCGTCGGCCTCGAACTGTACGACGGCGTCGACCGCGACGGCGCGGAGCGCGCGTTCGACAGCCTGGAGCAGCTCGCCGGCCTGGTCGGCGTACTGGAGGACATGGGCCCGCTCGTGCGGCGCACCGTACGCGCCCGCCTCCGCAAGGCCGGCACCGGCGAAATGTGAGGCCGAGAAGTGCGGCGGACAGATGAGCCGGCGCGGTGCCGTCAGTCGACCCTGACGACGTATTTGCCCCGCACCCCGCCCGCCTCCAGCGCGCGGTGGGCCGCCGCCGTCTCCTCCAGCGGGAAGCACCGGTCCACCGCGGGGCGCAGTCTCCCCTCCGCCACCTCACGGGCGAGGTCGTCAAAGAGCGCCCGCGTGGGGTTGCCGCTGAAGAAGCGCACCCGGCCGCGTCCGTGCACGGCGCTGGCGGCGAGATAGCCGAGTGAAGCGGCGGGCCGCGTCAGGTCGAAGGCGATGGTGACCATACGCCCGCCGGGCCTCAGCAGGCGCCGGAAGGCCCGCAGGTCGGTGCCCGCGGTGTCGAGGACCACGTCGAACAGGCCCAGTTCGCCCGGCGTGACGGTCCGGTGGTCGACGACGTGATGGGCGCCGAGCGTACGGACGAAGTCGAGGTTGGCGGCGCGGGCCAGGGCAGTGACCTCGGCGCCGTAGGCCCGTCCGAGCTGGACGGCGGCGTTGCCGACACCGCCCGCGGCGCCGCGTACGAGCAGTCGTTCGCCGGGGCGCAGCCGGGCCTTGTCGCGCAGCGCCGTGATGGCCGTGGTCGCCACCGGCAGCGCGGCGGCCTCCACCAGATCGAGTCCGTCCGGGACGCGGCCGAGCCGCTCGGCCCGGACCGCCACATACTCGGCGGCGCTGCCGAATCCGGTGCGGCCCACGACACCCCACACCCGGTCGCCGACCACGAAGTCCGCCACGCCGGCGCCGAGCGCGGCGACCTCGCCGGTGAGGTCCAACCCCATGCGTTGCGGGAACTTCCGTCCGGTGAGGAGACGGACCTTGCCGGAACGGGCGGCCGTTTCTCCGCCGTTCACGCTGAACGCGCGCACCCGCACGAGCACCTCGCCGGGCGCCGGCTCCGGGCGCGGCACCCGGCTCACGTACAGCACCTCGGGACCGCCGTATCGGTCGAACAGCACCGCTCTCATCGTGTGGTCGTCCATCGCTCTCACCTTCGCCGTCGGTGGCCGTGCGGGCATCGGGCCCGAGCGTAGGCTTCTATGTGGACGGCATCGTCCGCTTACATCGGAAGTGAGAAACAGTGGTGGAGGATTCCTCTCGGATCGCGGGCCAGCGGATGCGGGCCGACGCCCGGCGCAACCGGGGGCGCATCCTCGTCGCCGCCCGCGAGGTCTTCGCCGAGCACGGGATCGACGCGCCCATGGCGGCCGTCGCCCGGAGGGCCGGAGTCGGCGTGGCGACGCTTTACCGGCGTTTCCCGACCCGCGACGCGCTGGTGCGGGCCGCGTTCGCGCACCAGATGCAGACCTGCGCCCGGGCGCTCACCGAGGCGCTGGCCGACCCCGACCCCTGGAGGGGCTTCCAGCGGTTGTTCGAGACGGTCTGCGAACTCCAGCGGGAGGAGCGCGGCTTCCCCGCCGCGTTCGTCGCGGCCTTTCCGGACAGCACGGCGGGACACGCGCAGGCTCGGGAACGGACCGAGCGCGACCTCACGACCCTGGTCCGCAGAGCCCAGGCGGCGGGCGCGCTGCGGGCCGACTTCCACCCTTCCGACCTCATCGTGGCCCTGTTGTCCCACTGTGGTCTGGTCACCGCGCTGCCGCACGACACTGCCGCGTCCCGGCGCCTGGTGGCGTACCTGCTGCAGTCGTTCCGCGCCGAGGCGGCTCACCGGCCCCTGCCTCCGCCGAGCGCTCTGTCGCTGCGCGATGTCCCGGTCGCGGCCGACGGCTCACAGAGACCGCGTTCCTCCAGGGCCTGACGCGAAAATGGGCGACGCTTTCGCTATCGGACGCGGAGCGCGGAATCTCGGCGGCGCGCCCGGTCAGCGGTCGCGACGGCCGTTGTCCCGGCCCTCGTCCTGCCCGCTGTGGCCGAGGCCGGTGAACTGCCGGAGGAACTCCCGGTAGGCGTCGGCCCGGACTCCGGGCGACGGCGACCGGACGCCCTGGATGATGCTCTGCGGGATGCCGCCCGCGTCGGGCCGCCCGGACCGGTAGTCCCGCAGCCGTTCCCGATGCTCGTCCGCCCAGTCGTGCAGCGCCCCGATGCGGGCGAAATGGAACGCCACGGCCAGCAGGGGCACGACGAGGATCGTCGTCACGACGACGCCGACATCGTGAACGAGCACGCCCAGGATCAGGACGGCTCCGGCCACGCTGCCTGCTCTGATGAGACCCCTCCGCACGCTTCCGCGGTCGGCCCTGGCTTCCTCGGCCCACTCCCGCACGCGGTGCAGCGGAGGCCGATACGCCGCGCCGAGTCGCAGGACCTGTGGCACCCAGCCCGCGTACGCCGCCAGGGTCAGCGCGACGAGATACCAGGACACCGTCGCGGCGATGTCCGGCTCGGCCCACCCCCAGATGACCCAGGGCACCGGGATCGTGGCGGCGCCCCAGGCTCCGAGCCACAGCGTCGCGCGGCCGACCGCCTCCAACCGGGCCGTGGGCGAGAGCCGCCGGCGCTCGTAGTCGGCCCAATCGCGGTCGCGCAGCGCGGCGGCGTGATCCAGCACGGCCGCCATCCGCTGGTTCTGCAGGTCGGCCGCCGCCTGCCGCCGTATCGCTTCCGCCTGCGCGGCGGCGTAAGCGGTGAAGTCGGTGCGTACGAGCCACCCGATGGGGGTGTCCGGGCCGCCGTCCCGCTCGCGCAGCCAGTCGTACCACTCGATCTCACCGGTGGCGGGCGGCGGCACGTGCTCGCAGGCGGCGCGCAACCACACCGTGGTCTGCGGGTAGGGCAGGAGGGCCGCCAGCAGCAGCCCGCGTGCCCCGCTCCCGGCCCATTCGCGGGCTTCGGACGGCAGCCCGGGAATCCTGGCGGCCAGCCGCCGCCACGACTCCCAGACCTCGTTCCACGCCTGCTGGGTCCCGCGCAGCGCGCTCAGCACCGTGAACCTGGCGAGGGCGTCCAGCAGGCCACCCTCGCAGAGATCGCGGTAGAGCTCCCACTCGGGGCCGCTTTCGCGGATGCGGCCGATCCTGAGCGCCTCGGACAGCGCCTCCACCGTCACCGGCGTCCCTCGCCATACGGCCTCTCCCGCCGGATCGAGCCAGCCCAGCAGGTGAAGCAGTTTCAGGTCGGCCGGGAGAGCCTGGTCGCGGAGCCGATGGTCGATGAGCTCGATCTGGGTGGTCAGGTCCTCGGCGGTGAGACCGTCGAGCTCACGCAGCCAGGAGAGAAGGCCGAGCCAGCCGTCGGAGGGCGCGCCGGCCGTGGCCGCGCGCTCGAAGAACTGACGCCTCGCGGCAGCCCAGTCGCGGCGGATGGCGGCGGCCAGCTCGTGCCGGGTCGTGACCGCCGCACCGGTGAGGACCAGCGGGCGGCGCTGCGGCGGCGCCTGGTGAATGTGGTTGATCTGGACGTTGCGATCCCCGAGCTGGAAAGGCGCCGGGCCGTGGAAGACGTTTCCCGTTACTCCGTCCTTTTTCGTTGCTGCGTCGTTTTTTGTTGACCCGTCTTTTCCTGATTCGGGGTCGCGGGTCATGGCGTCGGCCCGAAGTGGTTGTCCTGACGGTTGTTGTCGCCGACCTGGAACGCGGTCGGTCCACGGAAGACGTTCCCCGACACTCCTCCCGCCGATGCCTGGCGGGCCTGGTCGGCGAGGTCGTTCAGTTCGCGGGCCACCCGTTCACGCTCGGCCTCGCCGAGACTCTCCAGCAGCATCTCGAACCGGGCCGCCCAGGCCGCCTCCTGCCTGGCCCGTACGAGCGCGGCGTCGCCCGGGGGGAGCGAGGCGAGATCGGTCGCGGTCTGGTCCAGCCGCATCAGCTCCGTACGCTCGCGTTCGGGATCGTCGCGGCTGAGCAACCGCGCCGTCCGCTGCCGTACGATCGCCCACGCGTCGGTGCCCGCGGCCTGCACCCCCGCGGTTCCGCCCGCCGCGACCGCCGCCGCCACCCATTCGAGCATTCCCGGCCCCCTTACAAGATCCAATGACAATGTATATCTGGACTTGACGGAGCCGCCGGAAAACAGCCGCTGGAAAACAGAAACGCGTCAGGTCGCGAGCGCGTCCGCCAGCAGTTCGCGCAACGTGATCGGCTTGCGGCCGAGCAACTCCCCGAGCGTGGGATCGACTTCGGCGAACTCGCCCCGGCGGCCGGCCTCGAACATGCCCAGAAGGAAGCGGGCCTGCTGCTCGGGAACGCCGTGTGACACCATGCCCGCCACCCACTCGTCGTCCGGGACGGTGACGCGGGTGATCTCGCGTCCGGTCAGCTCGGAGGCGAGCGCGGCGGCGTCCGCGAGGTCGAGCGCCTCGGGACCGGTCAGCGGCGGGGTGATCCCGTCGAGCCGGCCCTCCTCGGTCAGGGCGACGGCGGCCACCTCGGCGAGGTCGGCGTGGGCGGTCCAGGAGACCGGGCCGTCCTCGGGCGCGACGAGCGTGCCGGTTTCGAGTGCCTGACGCACGAACTGCACCGCGGTGGTGGCGTAGAAGCCGTTGCGCAGCGCGGTGAACGCGACGCCGGCCACGTGCAGGTCCTGCTCGGTCTCGGCGTGGGACGGCATCGGGACGAAGGGGGATGCCGGGTTCGCGCCCATGTGGCTGGTGTAGACGATCCGCTTGGCGCCCGCGGCCGTGGCGGCCTCGATCGCCGTACGGTGCGGGCGCGCGTCGGCAGGGCCCGAGACGACGAGCACCTGGGACGCGCCCTCGAACGCGTACGCCAGGCTCGCGGGATCGTCGAAGTCGCCCTGCCGCACGCGGACGCCGCGCTGGGCGAGGTCGCCGGCCTTCGCCACGTCGCGGACGCTGACGCCGAGCCGGTCGGCGGGGATGCGCGCGAGCAGATGCTCGACGATGCCGCGCCCGAGCTGACCCGTCGCCCCGGTGATGATGATCACTATGCACTCCTTGATATCGGTGTTATCGACAATGACGCTAACATTGGAAATCAACCGATATCAACTTGCTGCTATCGTTGGAAGCATGAGCGATCCCGAGAGCGAGACGGCGAGCGGCCGCGACAGGACGCGGGCGCACATCGTGTCGGTCGCGGCCGGGCTGCTCGCGAGCGGCGGGCGCGAGGCCGTCTCGACCAGAGCGGTGGCCGCCGCGGCGGGGACGCAGGCGCCGACGATCTACCGCCTGTTCGGCGACAAGGAGGGCCTGCTCGACGCGGTCGCCGAGTATGGCTTCAGCTCCTATCTCCGGGACAAGAAGGCGAGCCCGCCGGTCGGCGACCCGATCGAGGCGTTGCGCGCCGGATGGGACCTGCACGTCGGCTTCGGGCTGGCGAACCCCGCCCTGTTCTCGCTCATGTACGGCGATCCCACGCCGGGACGGCAGTCGCCCGCCGCCGTCACCGCCTTCCGCATGCTGGGGGAGCGCATCCGCGCCATCGCCGCCGCCGGGCGGCTGAAGGTCGGCGAGCGCCTGGCGGCCGACCTCGTGCACGCCGCCGGCTGCGGCACGGTCTTCACGTTGCTCGCCCTGCCCGTGGAGCGGCGTGACCCGCGCCTGTCGGAGACGGCCCGCGAGGCGGTGATAGCCGCCATCACCACCGACGTCCCCGTGGTCGAATCCCCCGGACCGGCCGCGGCGGCGATGGCGCTGCGCGCCGCGCTGCCCGACGCCACAGCTCTCACCGACGGCGAACGCCACGTGCTCGGCGAATGGCTCGACCGGCTCGCCGCGGACGGACCCGGCTGAGATCTGGACGGGCGAACGTCAGCGGGCCGCGCCGGTCTCGGCGTACGCGGCGTCCTTGGCGCACTCGGCGTGCTCGGCGTACTCGTCCAGGAGTTCCCGGCGGAGCCGGGCCAGGTACGTCTCGCTGCCGGCGGACGACCGGTTGTAGCGGTCGATGTCATGGAGGGCGCGCCAGCCCGGCAGCCGCTCCCGGGAAAGGCGCAGGAGACCCATCCCGGTCTCGGCGGCGGCGCCGCCGTCGGCGGGCCGCAGGATGGCGGGCGCGGCGGCGAGTATGGCGTCCACCTGGGCGAAGCCGTCCTCGACCTGGCGCGTCACCTCGTCGATCGCCTCCTGCCTGGTGCAGCCGGTCTCGTGGCGGAGCACCCTGACCAGGTTGTAGGGAGCGCCGACGGCCTCGTCCTCGTCCAGAGTCATCAAGTCGTTCTCGGCGAGCGCCGCGGCCGCGCCGACGTTCAGCAGCCGGCGGACGAGCGGATGATCGCGCACCTCCGGTTCGAGCTCCCCGCCGTACGTGATCTCGAAGGTGTCCAGGAAGACAGGTGCTCCGGAGCTCCCCAGACGCAACGCGAACTGGTCCCGCAGGCTGGGGACGAAACCGCTGAGCCGGTGACACGCCTCGCGCTCGGCCGCCTCCAGCCACTCCTCCAGGTGACCGAGGGCGCGCGCCCGCCATGAGGGCGGCTGGATCAGGCGGACCCGCTCCCATGCCTGGGCCATGGCCGTGGCGACCGCTCCACCGGCCGGCGGGGTGTCGCCGAGCCCGCGGACGAGCAGGGTGAGCCGGTGGCGCAGCCGGACGATCTCGCCGGGGTCGGTGAGCCCCGGCTCGTCGAAGAGGTCGTCGACGACGGCGATCACCAGCATCCAACGGGCCAGCGTCTCGGCCTGCTCGGCGTCGGCGCCCGGCCAGAACCGCGCGGCCGTCAAGGCCATGGCGTTCCACCGCGGGTGGCGCGCCTCCTCCGGAGTGGTGGCCAGCCCGGTGTCCAGAAGCCAGGCGTCCAACCGCTCCTGCACCTGCTCGTGCCGCCCCGCTGGAACGCCGGGCCGAGCGGAGGCCGGAGCGGGAGAGGTCACGGCGGGGGCGGCCTTGGCGCCGGAACCCGTGATCGACCGCACGTAGCCGGCCAGCCCCTCACGCGACCGTGGATCGCCCAGACCGTCGAGTCGCCGCAGAGCCGTCTCCACGTGGGTCTCGGCGACCTGCCGGGCCTCCTCCACGGCTCCGCACGATAGAACCAGTTGCCGTGCCCGCTCGGCGTCGGCCGTGGTCAGGCCGCGGCGCAGCAGCCGGGCGAGCGAGGGCTCGCGGCCCAGGGCCCTGATCACGGGCAGCGTGTAGACGCCTTCCACGATGTCGGAGTTGGCCGGTTTCCCGAGCTCTCCGGTCGTCGCGGTCAGGTCGAGGATGTCGTCGCGCACCTGGTAGGCCATGCCGAGATGCCAGCCCAACCGTGCCAGGTCCTCCTCCGCCTCGGGGCCTCGTCCGGCCTGCATTGCGCCCAGCCGGCAGGCCAGGGACAGCAACTCGGCCGTCTTGGCGCCGGTCACCTCCAGATAATCGGCCTCGGTGCGGGAGAGCAGGAAGCGGTCGGCGGTCTCGGCGATCATTCCCGAGCAGATCTGCCGGGCGGTCTCGGCGACCACCAGGGACTCGCGCCGGCCCAGCTCGGAGAGGATCCGGCTGGCGCTGGTGAACAGCAGGTCGCCGGCCAGGACCGCCAGTCGCGCGCCCCACACGGTGTTGACGCTCGGCCTTCCCCTGCGCCGGCGCGCGTCGTCGATGACGTCGTCGTGATAGAGCGACGCCATGTGCAGCAGTTCGACGGCCGCCGCGGCCTCGACGGCGCGGATGTCGGCGGCCCGCTCCGGTCCGGCGAGCACGTAGTAGGACAACAGCGCCAGAGTGGGCCGGATGAGGTGGCGGTGCCCCGCAGGCTGCCTGGTCAGCGGGGCCAGTTCGGAGCGGTTCGGCACGTCCGCCATGCCGACGATCTCCCGCACCCGATCGAGGTCGGACTCCAGGGCGGGGAAGGCACGAGAAACGCTCTCAGATGTCACGGATGCTCCTGACGGGGGACTCATGGATGCGTTGCTGTCACCGGCACACCGACCGGCCCCTGCGCGCGCGTACGGCCGACGAAGGCGGAGATGCCGAGGGCCACCGTGGCCAGCGCCCAGCACACGGCCGGGCCGACGGCGTTCCAGGGCACCGTGTCGATGGCCACGGCCGCGACCGCCGCCTGCATCGGCCCGTAGTCGGGCAGGAAACGCACCAGGACACTGGTAGCGGCCGGGGTGGCGAGCGGGCTCTGCAGGGCCAGGTCGATCGAGCAGATGACGGTGACGAGGACCAGGCCGGCCAGGTCGCTGGTCAGCACCGCGGCGAGCGCGATGCCGATCCCTCCGTAGATCAGCGCTCCACCGGCGAGGGCGGCGGCGAGCAGCAGGGGCTGCGCGGTCGGATGGGTCAGGCAGATCAGGCCGGTCGCGTAGAGCGCGATGACGAGCGCAACCACCACCAGGGCGGTGAGCTTCGCCGCGATCAGGCACAGCTGGGGGAACCCGGATCGCACCAGCCGGCGGTCGAACGACGCCGAGTTCATCGTGGTCACGAACATCATGAATCCGGTGATCAGCGCCAGGATCTGCAGCGCCCCGCCGAGCTGGTTGAGCACGCCGGCCGGCAGCGTGACGGTCCGGTCGGCGGCCCGGACGAAGAACGGCAGCGGGATCTCCAGGGACAGGGCGTAGATGAGGATCACCCACACCGGGATGAAGAGCACGATGATCACCAATGCCAGCCGGTTGCGCAGGTGCTCCACGAACGTCATGCGCACGGCGGTGGCGTAGCAGGCCCAGTGACCTCTCATGCGGCACCGGTCCTGTCCGCGGCCCGCAGCACGCCGCCCTCCAGCCGGTGGAGGGTGTCGAGACGGGCCGCGTCGTACGCGAGGTGGGAGACCACCAGCACCGAACGGCCGCGTCCGCGCAGCTCCTCGGCCAGGTCCCAGAACCGTACGTAGGTCTCCCAATCGAAGCCCTGGTAGGGCTCGTCGAGCAGGAGCAGGTCCGGGTCGTGCATGAGGGCCAGGACGAGGTTGAGCTTCTGCCGCGTGCCGCCGCTCAGCGTGGCGGGGCGGGCCCGGCGGGAGCCGGAGAACCGCAGCGCCTCCATCAGCTCCTCGGCCCTGCGCAGGTCTTCCAGGCCGTAGGCGACCTGGAAGAACCGCAGGTGCTGGTCGACCGTGAATGCGTCGTGCAGCACCGTCTCCTGCGGGCAGTGTCCGATGCGCCCGCCGTGGCGCACCGACCCGCCGTCCGGCCGCAGGTCGCCGGCGAGGACGCGCAGCAGCGTGGTCTTGCCCGCGCCGTTCTCCCCGACGACCCCCGCCACCCGGCCGGGCGGAAGGTCGAGATCCACACCACGCAGGACCGGGTTGCCCCGGTAGCTCTTCCGTACGTCCCGCACCCGCAGCACGGCCTCATCCGACGGCATTCGGCACCCTTCCCGCCCCGGCCCCGCGTCGGCTACTTGTCGACGGCGATGAAGGCGACCGTGCCGCTGCCCTGGGCGCTGCTCACGCCCTTGCTGGAGCACTGGCTGATGTCCGAGGTGGGCGCGGCCTTCCCGGCGATCCGCTTGCCCTTGAGCTTCCCTTCGGTGACCTCGCCGACCAGCATCATGTCGCCCGGGTTGTACGAGGCGATCCCGTCGAGGTTGGGGTGGACCGTGGAGGTGCCCAGCGTCTTGCCCTGGGCGTCCTTCCAGGTGATGGTGCCCGTGCCGGCGACGTTCTGGACGCCCGTGCAGGACGCCTGCCCGGTGCCCTTGAAGGTGGCCGTGCCCGAGCGGATGTTGGGGAAGCTCCCGTCGGGAGAGGCGCAGCCGGTGAGCGCCACGGCGCCCTTGGCGGTCACCGCGCGGGCCTCCTTGCCCACCGCGGGGTCGGCGGTGATCGGGCCGCTGGTGCTCACCGCGCAGGTGAGCACGGTGTGGCCGCCCGGCTGCTTGGGCGAGGGATCGGCGACCGGCCTGGTGTTCTGGCTGCCGCCGCCCGACGTCCCCTGGGCGACCGACGGGAGGACCGTCAGGGCCAGGCCGACGACACCCGCCGCGGCGCCGACGCCGCAGGCCAGGTAGACGCGCGATCGAGAAAGGTTCATGGACATCCCCCCGGGAATATTGCTGACGGTAATTTACTTATCACAGACAGTAACTAGAGGGTTGGTTGGTCGACGCAGGTCAGATGGCACTTCCCCATCGCTGCTCTCGCTCAGGGCGTCAGACGCGCTCGTAGTGAGTGAACTTTCCTCGGCCGCCATGCTGTCGCACGTAGCCTTGCTCGCGTAGGCCGCGGAGAGCCTTGCGGATGTTCGGTGCCGTGAGATCGAGCATCTCGACCAACTGTGCGACGGTGAGGGCCCCGTGCGTGAGGGCGTCAAGGACGCGTGACTCGGTGGCGTTCAACGGGTCGGCTGCCGGAATGGTGACGATGGGCCGGTGCAGGATGGCGACGAACCGAATGCCCGCGTCGATGTAGTGAGCGGGAGGTAGACGGGCTTCTGTGAGCGCCGCTCCCACAGTGGGAATGCCGCTGGCGAGCGCCTCGATGACTCGGCCGCCGCTGAATGGGGAACGCACGTTCTGGCAGATGGCGACGAGCCGCGCGTTGCGTGCGGACGTGACCGCTTCTTTGCCGAGACGGTCGACCGTTATGCCGTAGAGCCCTCCGGGGTTCGTGATCACAAGACGATCCCGGCGAAGCCTGATTTCCACGGCCATCCCCGCTGACCAGTGATCGAGATCGCGGTGGACCAACGCGTTGGCGACCAGTTCACGAAAGGCGACAAGCGGATAGGCGGGCAGGTCCCGGACGGTGCCGTCGAGCCCCGCCACGACGGCCGTATCGAAGGTTCGTCTGGCCCACTCCATGGCTGCGTCGAGCATTCGGGGAATGGGTCCGGTCAGGACGGCCAGGTTGCGTGCCCGGGAACCGGGTGGATCTCCTGGCAGTGGGTCGGCGGATATCTGGATGGCGTATCGAGGGAACCACTGTTGCGGATGCGTGCCCAGAGCCAGTAGCCCAGCGACCGTAGGTCTGCCGTCGACGGCGGTTACTCCGGCGCGGCACAGCAGTTCATCGTCCCGGACGAAGCGCCCCAGCCCCTGCTGATCGCGCTCGCGGACCGCCTCAACGAATGCTTTCACCAGTTCGAGGTCAAGGTCCGCCGAGGTGGCTCCCTCGACCAGAGGTCGATCGAACATAGGTGCTCGTCGCGCCGCGATGAAGGCCTGTTCTTCGATATCCGAGAGCCGGAAATCGCCGTCGTATCCTCGCAGATAGGAGGCGCCCGTGGCGGTGACCCGGCACGGTTTGGCGGACTTGTCGCACTCGTGCACCCTCGCCACTACGACCGGAGCGCCGTAGGCGATGCCGTCGTCCAAAGTCAGGCGGACAGGTGGCGTGAACGAGCGCGCCTTCGCCGCGAGGCCCTGTTTCAGTGACTGCACGTTCGGCAGTGGAACCGGCCGGAACCCGAACCGTTCATCCAGCCCGAGGATTATCGTTCCGCCGCCGGGTAGATTCGCGAGCGCACTCAGAGTCGGGGTCAGCGACTCGGGGAGTCCTCCGGCAGCCGACTTGACCTCTATGGCCGTCGAGTCCCCGCCGGCTGCCCGAAGCTCATCGATGAGATGGCTCACGTCCTCAGGCATGCGGGAAATGTAACTGCGGTCAGTTACATTTCGTGGGTCGTCGGTTACATTTCCTGGAGCTCCCGATCGGTGAACCGTCGGGGAAGCCGGTCTCCGCACTGCGGTCACATCAAGGCGATGAGAGCGTGATGACCGGTCTGCTTTGCGGTCAGATCGCTACCGTCATCGTGGTGTCGGTGACCTGGAAACCGAGCCTTTTGTACAGGTGGCGGGCGGGGTTGCCCTCGGTGACCACCAGGCCCAGGCCGCTCAGCCCGTCCGCGCCGGCGCGGGCCAGGGTGGCCGACAGCATGAGCGCGCCGAGACCTCG
Organism: Microbispora sp. CSR-4; assembly: GCF_008033685.1. Lineage (NCBI taxonomy): Bacteria > Bacillati > Actinomycetota > Actinomycetes > Streptosporangiales > Streptosporangiaceae > Microbispora > Microbispora sp. CSR-4. The sequence continues at coordinate 56,092 of NZ_VJVX01000047.1, read as the reverse complement.
CGGCGACCGGTCCGGGTGCCGGAACACGTCCGCGATCCACGGTCCCCGGTCCGAGTCGTGCGCGAACACGCCGCCCACCACCTCGCCTTTACCAGCGGAGTCCTCCCGTACGGCAAGGACGCTGCAGGCGAGCAGGGGGCCGATCTCCTCGCCGCTCAGGAGCGGAACGAGCTCCTCCTCCAGGGCCTTTTCGGGATCCCGTGGCTGGTGGTCGGGGTGGCCGGGCGGGTAGGCCGCGAACCACGCGGGGAGGATCTCGGCGGGCGGCCGATCACAGGGGACGAGCAGAAAGCCGTCCGGAGCGGTGCCCCCGACCGGCTCGGCGACCGGCAGGTCGCACCGCATCACGTGCATGTGCCGCAGCAGCCGCGCGCCCCGGTCGAGCAGTGCCCGGCCGAGCTCGACCGGCGCGGAGACCGCCCAGCCGGGCATCCGCGACATGATCGCGTCGGCGGCTCCCGGGCCGATGTCCTCGATCGCGTACGCCCAGGGGCTGCCGTCGCGGACGCCTTCCCGATAACTGCACACCGGGACGCCGTGGGGGCCGGTCATCGTCCGCCGTTCCTCGGTCATACCGCGAGGCTCGCGCAGCCCGCCCCGCCCGGCAACCGGTTAACAGCGTCGCGGCCCGTCAGACGCCCTGGGGCAGGCGGAACAGGCGGTGGGGGTCGTACGCCGCCTTGACCTGGGCCAGCCGGGCGGCGTTGGCGCCGTAGTACTGCTGCCGCCAGTTCTTGAGCTCCGGATCGACGTAGTTCACGTACGCGTGGTCGCCGAAGTGGGGCCGCATGGCGGCGTGGGCGGCCCTGGCCCAGGCGGCGGCGCCGGAGAAGTGGGAGAAGTACTGCACGCCGAACAGCGCCTTGCGGTGCGGGAAGGCGGTGGCGTCGGGGCGCACCCGGGCGACGGCGCCGCCGAGCGCGTCGAGCATCACGATGTGCCGTCCTGGCGCGGCGACCTGGGCCACCAGCGCCTTGATCCCGGCGGACGACAGCGGCTTGTAAGCGAAGTGCGACTTGGCCGAGAACGAGTCGCGGACGAGCTTGCCGCTCGGGTTCTGCCCGGGGAGCGTGCCGGGACGGTGGCACTGGGCCACGGACGCCGACGCGCAGCCCGCCTCCACCATCATCGCGTGGTCGTAGGCGGACGTCGCGACGTAGCGGGTCGAAGGGCTCGAACCGACGCGGTCGACGAGCTTCTGCAGCAGGTTCTCGCACGCGGTCTTGCCGCCGATGTAGAGGCCGCCGACCATCACGTCGAGCGACGGGTCGTGGCCGAGATGGCAGTTGGACCACATCGCGTCGGGCGCGGCGGGCGCCCACGCCTGCCATGCCTTCAGCACGGCCGCGGCCTTCGCCCAGGGCCAGTGTAGGAAGAACAGGGTCACCGAACGCGTCCGATGCGTCCGGAACGTGAACGACGTCGCCACGCCGAAGTTGCCGCCGCCGCCTCCCCTGGAGGCCCAGTAGAGGTCCGGGTGCGAGGTCGGCGAGCAGGTCAGCACCTTCCCGTCCGCCGTGACCACCTTCAGCGACTCCAGCACGTCGCAGGTCAGGCCATATTGCCGCGACACCACGCCGATGCCGCCGCCCAGGGTGAGCCCGGCGACCCCGACCGTCGGGCAGGAGCCCGCGGGGATGCTGACGCCGTGCGCGGCCAGCTTGGCGTACACGTCGACCAGACGTGCCCCGGCGCCGACCGTGGCGTGGCCGCTCGCGTAGGACACGCCGCTCATCGGCGACACGTCGATGACGAGCCCGCTGCCCGTGGACCAGCCCGCGTAGCTGTGGCCGCCCGACCGGGAGGTCACCGGCACGCCGTAGCGCCGGGCGAACGCCAGGCACTCCGACACGTCCCCCGCCGTCTTGCAGTAGGCCACCCCGGCCGGGCGGGCGGAATCGAAGGCCGAGTTGAACACGCGGCGCGCGTTGTCGTACGACGCATCGCCGGGGCGGATCAGCTTGCCGTCCAGCCCCCGTCCGAGCGCGGACCAGTCGGCGGGACGGGGCCCCGCGGCGGCGAAGGCCGCACCCGAAGCCGCACCGGTAACGGCGGCGGCCCCGGCCAGAGCCGAAACGCGAAGGAAACTCCGTCTGTCGATCATGGTCGTACTCCCCGAGGTGCTGATCTCCCTCGTTGAGACGCTCATGGAACCGGTCAGGTTGGTAACAACCACATCACTTCGGTCCTACTCCCCGGCCCTGTCCCGCGGAGCCGTCTGCCGGAGCCACACGCCGGGGTGAACCGAGGTCACTTCGTGCCTATGCGGAGGGCCAGCGCGGGGCACATCTCCACGGCCTTCTGCGCCTCGCCCAGCAGCCACGAGGGCACTCCGGTGTCCATGAACACCGGGAAGCCGTGCCGGTCGAGCTTGACCAGCTCGGGCACGAGGTGCGCGCACAGGCCGTGGCCCTGGCAGCGGGTCCAGTCGACGACGAGCCTGGCGTCCTGCGCGTCCTCGATCGGCAGCGGCAGCACGCCCTTGGTCGTCCGCCCGCAGCCGCCGTGGAAGCGGTGCTCCTCCACGTCGTCGGCGAACGCGTCGAGCGCCGACAGCGCGAACCTGGCCGAGCCGTCCGGGTGGAAGCAGGCGCCCCGGCCCTTCACCGCGGCTGCGGCCCGGCGGATCAGCTCGGGGCCCTCCGGGTCGCCGTCCTGGAGCCGGCGGCAGGCCCGCGCGAGGTCCGGCAGCCCGAGGCGGCACGGCCCGCACTGCCCGGCCGACTGCGCGGCGAGGTAGTTCGCCACCCGCGCCGTCTCGCCGAGCGGGCAGGTGTCCTCGCCCAGAACCACCACGATGCCCGCGCCCAGCTCGCCGCCCGCCTCCTTCGCGCCGCGCCGCGACAGGATCGCGCCGTACGCGTCCTCGGCGGCCATCCAGGTGCCGTGGTAGCCGCCGAGCAGTAGCCCGTCGCCGATCTTCGCCTCGCACAGGTTCAGCACGTCGGCCAGCGGCACGCCCGGCGTCACCTCCACGACCGCGGGGGTCGCCACCGAGCCGCCGACCGTGAGCAGGATCGTCCCCGGCTCCTGGACGGTGCCCACCGCGGCGTACTCCTCCGGCCCCAGCTCGGCGAGCACGGCGAGCTGGGCGAAGGTCTCGGTGTTCGACAGCAGAGTGGGCAGCCCGCGCACCCCGCTGTCGCTGGAGCGGACCTTGCGGCCCGGGGGCAGGCCCGCCTCGCCGTTGACCGCGCGGACGAGCGCGCCGCCCTCGCCCGAGACGAACCTCTCCTGGATGCCCGCGACGCGCACCAGGCCGGTGAGGCCGCGCTCGGCCACGGCGGCGGTCACCGACGCCTCGGCCAGCTCGCCGGCGCCGACCGCGATCACCACCTCGCGGGAGCCGAGCGCGCTCGCCGCGAGCAGCGCGCCTTCCAGGACGAGATGGGGCGCCCGGGTGAGCAGGGTCTTGTCCTTGAGGCTGGCGGGCTCGCCCTCGGCGGCGTTCACCAGCACGACCGTCTCGCTGTCGCGGGCGCGGGAGGACACGGCGCGCAGCTTGCGCGCGAACGGGAACGCGGCTCCGCCCCGGCCCCGCAGGTCCACCTCCTCGGCCATCGAGATCAGCGCGTCCACGGTCTGGCTCGGGAGCCGGTCGTGGAACCTGTAGTGCGCGTTCAGGTCGAGCCTGCGGTGGTCGTCCAGCCCAGCGGTGAGCCGGGCCGGGCCGAGCCGCCGGACATGGGAGACGCGGTAGGGAATCACACGATCCTCCGGAGGCGGGGTTCCTGGGGGGTGGGAGGTGTGCCGGGCATGTCGAGGACGTCGTGGGGATCGGTGCCGGTGCGGCCGAGGACGGCGGCCTCACGTGGCGCCTGCTGCCGCCGTACGGCGGGCCGCGGCGCGGCGAGGTCCTCCCGGGACATGCGGCCGGCGCTCCACTCGGCGTTCCAGTCGCCGGTCGGCGCCTGCCGGGCGGGCCGGGTGGCGGCGGCGAGCCGGATCAGCAGGGCGGCGCCGACCGCCGCAAGGCACGCCACGTAGCTGAAGGTCACCCAGGGGGCGGCGGTCCGGCCCGCGGTCAGGCCGTGCAGGATCGCCACCGGCCAGGCGAGATAGGCCAGGTCGTGCAGCCCGCGCCACAGCCAGGGCCGCTCCGCCTGGGCGAACCTGCCGCGCATCACGCCGGTCGCGACGATCACGACGAACAGGTCCGAGGCCACGGCCCCCAGCGACACGTAGACGTTGGTGGTGGGGATCACCGACCCGTACGGCGGCACCAGCCCGGCGGCGATCTTCATGCCGATGTGGACGATCAGGAAGCCGATGCCGAGCAGCGCCATGGCGCGGTGCACGAGCTGGACGCGCACCCGTTGCGAGATCGGCAGGACGACGCGGTCGGTCGCCGCCAGGCCGAGGGCGACCGTGGTCGTGAGGCCGACGAGCGAGAAGACCCCGGCGTAGAACGTGAGGAACGCCTGGGCGTCGGCGAGGAACGCCGCGCCGCCGCTGGTCCGGGTGGCGGCGAGCCCTCCGGTGAGGGCCAGGGCGACCACGGCGCCGAGGGCGATCCGCACGCCGCGCCTTTCGAGATCGAGGCCGGGATCCGGCCGGGTGTGCCGGGGAGCCCGTCTGCTGGGCAAGGATTCCTCCGTTTCGTCGATGCGGGCTCGATGCGGGAGGGTGCCGCTCCCCGTCCTCAGGCGGGGGTGGTCTGCGAAAGGACCGGACGGGGAACGGCACGATCGGGGTTCGGCGGCTCAGCAGCGCAGGCCGCGGTTGACGCAGGTGACGACCGTGTTCATCAGCCGGTCGGGCATGACGTTCTCGAAGTCGGCGTGGTCGGTGATCGGGTTGTGCCGCTGCTCGGGGAAGCTGTCCACCGCGAACGACGGCCCGCTCGGCACCGAATAAGCCAGCGTCATGCGCAGCTGCGGGATCGCGCGGGTGCCCGCGGGGCAGGCGCCGTTCGCGCCGGGGAACACGACGTGGGTCCGGTGGTTGGCACTGTCGGTGTTCCGGCCGTCCCAGCAACTGGGGAAGTCGAGCACGCGCAGCACCAGGCTGCCCCGGGGGCAGAGCGGATATTTGCTGGTGAGCCGGTTGGTGAAGCCGGTGCAGGTCCACTGCGCCCTGGCGTTGGCGCCGCCGTTGGTGGCCGCCTTCGCGTCGCCGGTGATCAGTTTGAGGAAGCGGGGCATCGCGACGACCCTGCTGACCGGGTTGCCGCGGAACTGCAGCGTGACCGACCGCGCCAGGAGGATCCTGCCGATGTTGCCCTCGGACGCGCCGCCCGGCTCGTCCGCGCCCGGGTTCGCGCCCGTACCGGAGCCGCCCGCACCTGAGCCCGTACCGGAGCCCGGGCCCCGGCCGCGCCCGGTGCGGAAGCGCCCCTCCTGGAACCGTCCTTCCTGGGATCGGGCGGAGGCGTCCGGCGAGGGGGAGGCCGATGGTGCCGCCTGGGCGGCGCCGACGCCGGTCCGGCTGCGCAGCACGGGCCAGAAGTACGCCGACTTGTCGCCGAACCGGCAGGTGGTGCCGCCCGCGGCGAGGCTCTGGTCGGTGGAGAAGCCGTTGGTGGTGAGGTTGCCGACATAGTCGTGCACGTGGTGCGCGCCGTTCGACACCCCCGGCGTGACGATGTGGTTGTCGGAGTTGCGGTGGCCGTTCTCGTTGCGCCCGCAGCGTGAGGTGAACGAGCCGCGCCCGGCGCGTACGCCGGTGTCGCCCGGCGGGACCTGCCGGATGTCGACGAAGTCCTCCAGGGCCGGGCCGACGTCCTCGCACTCCGCGCCCTGGACGGAGGGGTCGCAGTGGTCGGCGAACGCGGGCCGGCCCACACCGGTCAGCGAGCCTGCGATCAGTACGCCCGCCATCGCGAGCACGAGCCGTTTTCGCATGGAGTCTCCCTAAAGACAGTGCTAGACCGTGGGGGTGGGCAGCGTGGAGTAGTCGACGAGCCCGGTGCCTTCGAGCAGCGTCATGTGCTTCATCACGACGTCGACCGCCTGCCCGGCGAAGTCGCGGATCAGGCTGTTGCGGGTGTCCGCGCGTACGGCGGAGACGAAGGTGAACACCTTGCCGTGCGCGTCGCGCAGGCGGGCGGTGAAGACGCGGTCGAAGTCGGCGCCGCGCAGGGGCGCCATCTCGTCCAGCCACCCGCCCTGGTCGGGGTTGGGCTGGTCCGGCAGCGGGACGGCGAGCTTGGCGGCGAGCTCCCTGACCGCCGCGTCGAGCTTGGTGTGGTCCTCGACGAGGTGCATGCCGGCGTCCTTGACCTTGGCGCTGCCGGCCCGGTCCTGGGCCCAGCGGCCGGCGGGGATCTCCCAGAGCCCCGCCCAGCGCACGCGGACCAGCAGGTCGCGGTCGGCCGGGCCCAGCGGGCCGTAGGGGGTCTGCGTCCAATCCGGCCCGGTCCAGCCCGGCTGCGACGACGCACTCCGAGGGACGACCACGACGACCGTGACGGCCGCCGCGAAGAGGAAGACGCCGAGCACCAGGAGTTCCCCAAACCGGAACCGCATCGTGCCTCCTTTCGTGACCTTCGGTCGGAGGTACGCGGTCTCCTCGGGCGCGGTTCAGGAAATAGTCAGAAATGACTGGAGTTACGGATGTGGTGTACGAACCAGTAACCCTGGTGCAAATATGTGGCCGTGCGTCGACAACTCGACAGCCGGTTCGTGCGTCTTGACCCCCCCGACTATGACGCTGACAACGACGATCGGGACGAACGCCTGATCCGGGAGCTGTACCGCGAGTTCGGCGGTCCGCTGCTGCGTCATGTGCGCAAGACGACCGGCAACGACCTGCAATGGGCTGAGGACGTCGTCCAGGAGACGCTCGTGCGTGCCTGGCGCAACTCGGCGAAGCTGACGTGGGAGCCGCCCCTGCTGTGGGCGTGGCTCCTCACCGTCGCCCGCCGCATCGTGATCGACGGGCGCCGCAGGCGCGGCGTACGGCCGAGGGAGGTGGAGGCTCCCGAAGAGGACAGCATCGCCGTACCGGACGGCTCGGACCGGACGCTGGCGGCCATCGTGGTCGCGGACGCGCTGCGGCACCTGTCGAGTCAGCACCGGGAAGTTATCGAAGAGACATACTTACGGGACCGGACGGTAAGCCAAGCGGCCGAGGTTCTGGGCATCCCACCGGGTACCGTGAAATCCAGGCTCTTTTACGCCCTGCGCGCACTTCGCACGGCCCTGAAGGAGAGGGGGGTGGCCAGCTGATGTCCGCGTCGTCGCCGCACTTCGACGTGGCAGCGTACGCCCTGGGAGTGCTGGACGACGACGACGCCGAGGCGTTCGAGCGGCACCTCGACGAATGCGCGCCATGCCGGGCGGAACTGCTGGAGGCACAGGAGCTGCCCGGCATGCTCGACGCCTTCAAGGACGGCTCCGTCTCCTCCTCGGAGCGTTCCCACCCCTGATCGTCCGGCGCCGGCGGCCCGCGGCAGACGGCCGCGGTACGGCCCGAAGATCGCCCGTCGGCCGCGGCCGCTGTCAAGATCCTGGCCCGGCGTCCGCTCTGGTCCACGAAGACGGCCGTACGCTCCGGACGGTGATCTTCCACGACGCGTGATCGCACGCGAGTCGAAAGCAGCTTCGAGGAGTGCACACCGTCTCGTGATCCGGAATTTCGGATTTCCCGATGGCCGGCGCGCGGCTTTCCGATCATCGCGGGGCGGCGCGCGCATCGGACCCCTCGGCGGGGGTGTGGCTGGTTAAATGGGGCAAGGTCAACCCCCTGATCACAAGGGTCTGGACCAAGTTGACGTTTGTGCCGTTTTGGGGTGATATCGGGGGCGGTGGTGCCGGCCTTTCGGTCAATGGGGACCGGAAGGAGCGCGCCCATCGTGGAGGAGTGGCGCATGCCTGCGACGCCGTACGGCCGGGCCGGGTCCGGAGACGTCCTGCCCCCGCCGCGCAGTTTCGGCGAGGAGGGCGCGCGCCTGTCCTATGGCGGTTATCTCCGCCTCCCCGAGCTGCTCGCTCAGCAGGAGCAGCGATCCGGGGCCAGCGACGAACTGCTGTTCATCACCGTTCACCAGGTCTATGAGCTGTGGTTCAAGCTCCTCCTGCACGAGCTGGAGCGGATCAGGGACGCGATGATCGAGGGCGCCCTGTGGCGTGCCAGGCACCTGTTCCGCCGGGTCCACGCGGTGGAGAAGGTGCTGGTCGACCAGGTCCAGGTGCTGGAGACCATGACCCCCCAGGACTTCCTGGAGTTCCGATCGGTGCTCGCCCCCGCGAGCGGCTTCCAGTCGGTGCAGTTCCGCGAGCTCGAGTTCCTCTCCGGCGCCAAGGACCCGACGTACCTCGGCCGGCTGCGGGACGCGAGCGAGGCGGAGCTCGCCAGGCTCCGGCGTCGGCTCGACGAGCCGACGCTGTGGGACGCCTTCGTCACCGCCCTCTCCCAGCGGGGCCTGCCTGTCTCCGACGAGGAGATCATGGAGTCCCTGCTGGCCGTCGCCCGCGACCGGGGATCGTACGACGATCTGTGGGATCTGGCCGAAGATCTCCTCACCCACGACGAGACGACGGCGCTCTGGCGGATGAGGCACGTGCAGATGGTGGAGCGCCAGATCGGCACGAAATCCGGTACGGGGGGCTCTTCTGGGGCACCGTACTTGAGGGGAAGGACGCGTTTGCACTTCTTTCCCCTGCTCTGGGAACTGCGGGCCTGGCTTTGAATCCTCACAAGGGAGTGAGTAGCGACATGCCGCTCGAAATGGCGCTAAGTCGGCAGGAATCGGATGAAGCGCTGGATGAGCTTCTCCGCATCGCCGCCGAGAGATGCGCGCACGCGCCGGGAGCGCTGCAGGTGGAGGGCGAGGACGTCCTGGCCTTCCTACGGCGGTACTACCGGAACGTTCCGGTCGAGGACCTGGCCGACCGCGACCCGGTGAACGTCTACGGCCCCGCGATGGCCCACCGCCACCTGGCCCAGCACCGGCCGCAGGGACGCGCGCTGGTCCGCGCGTTCACTCCCACTCTGGAGGAGCACGGCTGGGACCCGGGCCGCTCGGTGGTCCAGATCGTCACCGACGACATGCCGTTCCTCGTCGACTCGGTGACGACGGAGCTGGACCGGCACGAGATCGGCACCCACCTGATCGTCCATCCGCAGATGCGGGTGCGCAGGGACATGACCGGCGAGCTGCTCGGCCCCGACAAGGAGGACGTCACCGGGCAGGTCATCCGCGAGTCGTGGATGCACATCGAGATCGACCGGCAGACCGATCAGGCCGTGCTCAAGGAGCTGGAGAACGACCTGCAGCGGGTGCTGCTCGACGTGCGCTGCGCGGTCGAGGACTTCGCCAAGATGCGGGCGATGGCCGTGCAGACCGCCGAGGACCTGGCGGTCAACCCGCCGCCGCTCGACCCCGCGCAGGTCGAGGACGGCGTGGAGCTGCTGCGCTGGCTGGCCGACGGCCACTTCACGTTCCTCGGCTACCGCGAATACCGCCTGGAGGACACCGACGGCGGCGCGGCGCTGCGCGGCCTGCCCGGCACCGGGCTCGGCATCCTGCGGGCCGACAAGCCCGGATCGGCCAGCTTCGCGGCCCTGCCGCCGGCCGTGCGGGAGAAGGCGCGGGAGAAACAGCTCCTCATCGTCACCAAGGCCAACAGCCGGGCCACCGTCTATCGGCCCCACTACCTCGACTACATCGGGATCAAGGTCTTCTCACCCGAGGGCGAGGTGATCGGCGAGCGCCGTTTCCTCGGCCTGTTCACCCACGTGGCGTACAACGAGTCGATCTCCCGGATCCCGGTGCTGCGGCGCAAGCTCGCCGAGGTGCTGGAGCGGGCCGGGCTGTCGCCCGACAGCCACGACGGCAAGGATCTGATGGAGATCCTGGAGACCTACCCGCGCACCGAGCTCTTCCAGATGTCCGTGGACGAGCTGCTGCCCATCGCGCTCGGCGTGCTGCGGCTGCGCGAGCGCAAGCAGGTCAAGCTGTTCCTGCGCCGCGACGACTACGGCCGCTACATCTCCTGCCTGATCTTCCTGCCGCGCGACCGCTACACCACCAAGGTGCGCCTGCACATGCAGCGCATCCTGATGGACGCGCTCGGCGGCAGCTCGCTCGACTACAGCACGATGATCGGCGAGTCGGCGCTGGCCCGGCTGCACATCGTGATCCGCGGCGAGCGCGGCAAGCCGCTCGCCGACACCCCGGTCGACGTCGAGGAGCTGGAGGCGCGGCTGGCCGCCACCACCCGGACGTGGGAGGACGACCTCGCCACCGCGATCAATGAGCTGTGCCCGGAAGAGGACGCGCCCCGGCTGCTGCGCCGCTACGGCTCCGCCTTCCCCGAGGGCTACAAGGCCGACTTCCCCGCGCGTACGGCCGTCGCCGACCTCAAGCGGCTGGAGGCGCTCGCCGAGGACCCCAACGCCATCGGCATCAACCTCTACGAGCCGTACGGCGCGGCCGAGGGGGAGCGGCGCCTGAAGCTCTACCGGCTGGGCGCGCCGATCTCGCTGTCGCGGGTGCTTCCGCTGCTCACCCGGATGGGCGTCGAGGTGGTGGACGAGCGGCCCTACGAGATCGACCGTGACCACGACCCCCGCACCAAGGACGCCTGGATCTACGACTTCGGCCTGCGCTACACCCCCTCAGAGGAGGTGCACCGCGACGAGTTCAAGCGGCTCTTCCAGGACGCGTTCGCCGTGCTGTGGCGTGGCGAGGTGGAGAACGACGGCTTCAACGCGCTCGTGCTGGCCGGCGGGCTCACCTGGGAGCAGGCCGAGATCCTCCGGGCGTACGCCAAGTATCTGCGGCAGGCCGGCACGACGTTCAGCCAGTCGTACATAGAGAAGGTGCTGCGCGGGAACGTGCGGCTGGCCCGGCTGCTGGTGCGGCTGTTCGAGGCCAGGCTCGACCCGCGCCGGCCCGACGACGCCAGGGCGGAGGTCTGCGACGCGCTGACCGAGGAGATCCTCGCCTCGCTGGACGAGGTGGCCTCGCTCGACGAGGACCGCATCCTGCGGGCCTACCTGGAGATGATCCAGGCGACGCTGCGCACCAACGTCTTCCAGGCCGCGCGCGACGACGGCCGCGACGCCGGCGACGCGGGCAGCCAGTTCGTCACCGGCAGGCGCAAGCCGTACATCTCGCTGAAGTTCGACCCGCAGGCGATCAGCGTGCTGCCGCGGCCCCGGCCGAAGTACGAGATCTTCGTGTACTCGCCGCGCGTCGAGGGCGTGCACCTGCGCTTCGGCAAGGTCGCCCGCGGCGGCCTGCGCTGGTCGGACCGCATGGAGGACTTCCGCACGGAGATCCTCGGCCTGGTCAAGGCGCAGATGGTGAAGAACACCGTCATCGTGCCGACCGGCTCGAAGGGCGGCTTCGTCGTCAAGCAGCCCCCGGCCGGCGGACGCGACGAGTTCCTCGCCGAGGGCGTGGCCTGCTATCGCCAGTTCATCTCGGGCCTGCTCGACCTCACCGACAACCTGGCCGCCGGGCAGGTCGTGCCGCCGCCCGACGTCGTGCGGCACGACGGCGACGACACCTACCTCGTGGTGGCCGCCGACAAGGGCACCGCGACGTTCTCCGACATCGCCAACGAGGTGGCCAAGGAGTACGGCTACTGGCTCGGGGACGCCTTCGCCTCCGGCGGGTCGGTCGGCTACGACCACAAGGTCATGGGCATCACCGCGAGGGGCGCCTGGGAGTCGGTCAAATACCACTTCCGCACGCTCGGCGTGGACGTGCAGACCACCGACTTCACCGTGGTCGGCATCGGCGACATGTCCGGCGACGTGTTCGGCAACGGGATGCTCCTGTCGGAGCACATCCGGCTCGTGGCGGCCTTCGACCACCGGCACGTGTTCATCGACCCCGACCCCGACCCGGCGCGGAGCTTCGCCGAGCGGCGGCGGCTGTTCGAGCTGCCCAGAAGCTCCTGGGACGACTACGACAGGAAGCTCATCTCGGCGGGCGGCGGCGTGTGGCCGCGCACCGCGAAGTCGATCCCGGTGTCGCCCCAGACGCGCGCCGCGCTCGGCCTGCCGTCCAACGTCACCGCGCTCGCGCCGAACGACCTGATCAGCGCGATCCTGCGGGCCCCCGTCGACCTGCTGTGGAACGGCGGCATCGGCACGTACGTCAAGGCGTCGTCGGAGACCCACGCCGACGTGGGCGACAAGGCCAACGACGCGCTGCGGATCAACGCGTCCGAGCTGCGCTGCAAGGTCGTGGGCGAGGGCGGCAACCTCGGCTTCACCCAGCGCGCCAGGATCGAGTTCGCCCTGAACGGCGGGCTGATCAACACCGACTTCATCGACAACTCGGCCGGTGTGGACACCTCCGACCACGAGGTGAACATCAAGATCCTGCTCGACCAGGTCGTCCGCGACGGCGAGATGACCGACAAGCAGCGCAACCAGCTCTTCCTCGACATGACCGACGAGGTGGGCAGGCTGGTCCTGGAGGACAACTACGCCCAGAACGTCGTGCTCGCGGCGGCCCGGGCGCAGGCGCCGGAGATGCTGCACATCCACTCCCGCTATCTGCGGAAGCTGGAGCGGGCCGGGCTGGTCGACCGGGAGCTGGAGTTCCTGCCCTCGGACAAGGTGCTCGCCGAGCGGCGCCAGGCCGGGCTCGGGCTCACCAACCCCGAGTTCGCGGTGCTGCTCGCCTACACCAAGCTCGTGGTGGACGCCGAGCTGCTGCAGTCGGACATCCCCGACGACCCGTCGCTGGCGTCGTGGCTGGTGTCGTACTTCCCCTCGGCCCTGCGGGAGCGCTTCCGGCCGTACATGGACTCCCACCCGCTGCGCCGGGAGATCATCACGACCCGGATCGTCAACGACGTGGTGAACTTCGGCGGGACGAGCTTCGTCTTCCGGTTCGGGGAGGAGACCGGCGCCTCGACGCCCGACATCGTGCGGGCCTACCTGGTGACGCGGGAGGTCTTCGACCTGCCGTCGTTGGTGCGCCAGATCGAGGAGCTGGACAACGAGGTGGACACCTCCACTCAGCTCGCGATGCTGTTCGAGGCCCGCAAGCTGTCCGAGCGCGGCACCCGCTGGCTGCTCGGCAACCGCCGTCCGCCGCTCGACCTCTCCTCCACGGCCCGCTACTTCATCGAGGGCGCGAGCGGCCTGCTGCCCCACCTGCCCAAGCTGCTGACCGGCCCCGACCTCGTGGCGTACGAGGAGCGCAGGGACTCCTTCGTGGCCAGGGGCGTGCCCGGCGAGCTGGCCGAGCGGGTCGCGGCGATGGTGCCGGCCTACTCCACGTTCGACCTGGTGGAGATCGCGGCCTACACCGGCCGGCCGGTGAGCGAGGTGGCCGAGGTCTACTTCGACCTGGCCGACCGGCTCCAGCTCGCCCGGCTGCGCGAGCGGGTGATCGCGCTGCCGCGCGACAGCCGGTGGAACTCGATGGCCAGGTCGGCGCTGCGCGACGACCTGTACGCCGCCCACGCGACGCTGACCAGGGACGTGCTGATCCACAGCCGGCCGGGCCTGTCGCCGGAGGAGCGGCTGGCGAGCTGGACGGAGGCCAACCAGGCCGCGGTGACGCGGTCGCGGCAGACGCTGTCGGAGATCTGGGAGAGCGACACCTTCGACCTGGCGACGCTGTCGGTGGCGCTGCGCGCGGTGCGGACGCTGGTGTCCACCAGCAACCTCCCCCACGCGGTGGAGGAGTGACCGTGCCCGGTGATCAGTGGTTGGAGCCGCCGGTGACGATGCCCTCGTAGCCGACGACGTGCGCGGGCGCGGTGGACGCCTTGGGCGGCACCGCGCTCACGTACTGCTGGGTCTCGATGATCTGTCGCTTCTGCCGGATGAACAGGCTCTTGGCGGGGTTCAGCAGCCAGCGGGCCTCCGCGGGCACCGCCACCGGACGTCCCTCGCCGCACTTGAGCCCCTGGGGGCTGGGGGTCCACGAGGACGTGCGGATCAGCGTGTAGAGCATCATCGCGCCGCCGTCGCTCGTGCGCAGCGCGAAGATCGGATAGTTGGGGGCAGAGGCGAAGATCGACTCGTAGTTCATGCAGTCGTCGGCCTTGGCCGTCTCCTTGGCCTTGCTGATCTCGTCGTAGAAGCCCGTGGTCTGCGGTCCCGGGGCGATCAGCCCGGAGGCGTAGCCCTTGGTGCCCTCCTCGGCGACCGTGGCGTGCAGCGGGCCCATCAGGTTGGGGCTGATGGCCACCGAGGTGTCGCGGGCCTCCAGCGCCGTGGCGTACCCGTCCTCGTCGAGGGCGACCGAGGGCGGCGTCTCCCCGGGGTAGAGGAGCGACGCGAAGCTGTTGAGCCACCGCCCGTTCCGGCCCTGCCGTACGAACGTGAACACGCCCGTGCGGACCTCGCCGGAGGCGTCGCGCCGCCGCGCGGTGGCCGCGAACCAGACGTTCGAACGGCCGCTCTGCCGGGGCACGAGCACCGTGCGGCGATCCCACGTGTAGTGGGCGGGCTTGCCCGCCTGCGAGTGGATGCCGGCGATCGTGATGGGCCGCTGGCCGTCCTGGGTGAGCAGGAGCGCCCACCGGCCGGCCCCGGCCTGCCGCAGCACGTTGTCGGTGTCGAGGAACGCGTCGAACGCCTCGGAGGCCTCATCCAGGGTCACGGCCGGGGAATTCGCCGACGACGACGGGCTCGCGCCGGGACTCGGCAGGGCGGAGATGGCGGCCGCCGGGCTGGCCGTCGGCAGGGCCGGCTCGCCGCCCGAGCAGGCGACGACCGTGGAGGTGAGAAGGGCGAAGGCCAGCGCACTCCGAACGACCCCGTTCACGCCAGCCTCCCCATGCAATCGATGCACATGCTACCGAGGCGGACTGCCTGACCGGGTCTCCGATTCGCGTACCCTTTACAGACGTGGCAGTCATCGATCCAGCCGAAGAGATCAACGAGCTTAGCGGCACGCTGAAGGGCATTCAGGACGTGCTCGACCTCGACGCCCTGCGCAAGCAGATCGCCGAGTTGGAGGACCAGGCTGCCGCGCCCGACCTGTGGAACGACCCCGAGCAGGCGCAGCGCGTCACCAGCAAGCTCTCCCACCTGCAGGCCGAGGTCAACCGGGTGGACGGCCTGGGCCGCCGCCTGGAGGACCTGCCGGTCCTGTTCGAGCTGGCGTCCGAAGAAGGCGACGAGGACGCGCTGGCCGAGGCGGAACGGGAGCTCGCCGCGCTCAGGTCCGAGGTCAGCGCGCTCGAGGTCCGCACGCTCCTGTCGGGCGAGTACGACGCCCGCGAGGCGCTGGTGACCATCAACGCCCAGGCGGGCGGCGTCGACGCGGCCGACTGGGCCCAGATGCTGCTGCGCATGTATCTGCGGTGGGCCGAGCGCAAGGGCTACCCGGCGGAGGTCTACGAGACCTCCTACGCCGAGGAGGCCGGCATCAAGTCGGCCACGTTCACGGTCAAGGCCCCCTACGCGTACGGCACGCTCAGGGGCGAGCACGGCACCCACCGGCTGGTGCGGATCAGCCCGTTCGACAACCAGGGCCGCCGGCAGACCTCGTTCGCGGGCGTCGACGTGGTGCCCGTGGTCGAGCAGACCGATCACATCGACATCAACGAAGACGACCTGCGGATCGACGTCTACCGGTCGTCCGGGCCGGGTGGTCAGGGCGTGAACACGACCGACTCGGCCGTGCGGATCACCCACCTCCCGACCGGGATCGTGGTCTCCTGCCAGAACGAGCGGTCGCAGCTGCAGAACCGGGCGACGGCGATGGCCGTCCTCCAGGCCAAGCTGCTGGAGCGCAAGCGCCAGGAGGAGGCCGCGGCGATGAACGAGCTGCGCGGCGAGACGACGACCTCGTGGGGCACGCAGATCCGCAACTACGTCCTGCACCCCTACCAGATCGTCAAGGACCTGCGTACGGGCGTGGAGGCGGGCAACCCCTCCGCCGTGCTGGACGGCGACCTCGACGAGTTCATCGAGGGCGAGATCCGCTGGATGCGCCGCCAGGAGTCGGGTGACGGTCAGTAACCGCTGACGTGCGTGAGCGCGACGAGCGCCACGACCAGTAGCACGATCAGTGCGATGACCAGGGGCGACAGCCCCATGAACCCGTGGTGGTGAACCTTGGCGCGGCCCTCTCGGCAGACGGGGCAGCGCCCCTCCACCACGGGGCCCGCGCACGCGGCGCAGATCAGATGTTCGCAGCTCATAGCAGCTTTACCGCCCCATCGCCCAAGGGCTAATCGTTTTGTTTCCGTTATGGACGTTCCATGCCAGTGTTACCCCTAGACTGGCCTCTGGCCAAACGGAACGTCGATCCAGAGCAAAGTGACCGGCGACCCCCGGACCGGCCGTCCAACCCCCTAGACTGGCTAGCCGTGATGCGCCCGTGATCCATTTCGATAATGTCACCAAGGTCTACGCGAACCAAAACCGGCCCGCCCTCGACCACGTGAGCGTGGACGTCGACAAGGGCGAGTTCGTGTTCCTGGTCGGTCCGTCAGGGTCGGGGAAGTCCACCTTCCTCCGGCTGGTGCTGAAGGAGGAGCGGCCCAACAGCGGCTCCATCCACGTGGCCGGCAAAGACCTGTCGAAGCTGTCCAACTTCAAGGTGCCACACCTGCGCCGCCGTATCGGCTGCGTCTTCCAGGACTTCCGGCTGCTGCCGAACAAGAACGTCTACGAGAACGTGGCGTTCGCCCTGGAGGTCATCGGCAAGCCGCGCCGCTTCATCCGCAAGGTCGTGCCCGAGGTCATCGAGCTCGTCGGCCTGGAGGGCAAGGCGCACCGCATGCCGGAGGAGCTGTCCGGTGGCGAGCAGCAGCGGGTCGCCATGGCCCGCGCGTTCGTCAACCGGCCGATGATCCTGCTGGCCGACGAGCCGACCGGAAACATCGACCCCGCCACGAGCATCGGCATCATGAAGGTGCTCGACCGAATCAACAGGACCGGCACGACCGTCCTCATGGCGACACACGACGCCGCGATCGTCGACTCCATGCGCAAGCGCGTGGTCGAGCTCGAGGACGGCAAGATCGTCCGCGACCAGTCGCGCGGCGTGTACGGCCAGGCGTATTAGGAGTAACTGGGACCATGCGGGCCAACTTCATCTTCTCCGAGGTCTGGATCGGCCTTCGGCGCAACCTCACGATGACCATCGCGGTGATCGTGACGGTGGCGGTCGGCATGGCGCTGCTCGGCGTCGGACTGATGATCAACTCCCAGGTCTCGAAGCTGACCGGCTTCTGGAGCGACAAGGTCGAGCTGTCGGTCTACCTGTGCACCAAGGGCTCGCCCTTCGAACCGTGCAAGAACAGAGGCGCGGTCACGCAGGAGGAGAAGGGCAACCTGGAGCAGACGATCAAGGCGCTGCCGGACGTCGAGCGGGTGCAGTTCGAGAACCAGGCCCAGGCGTTCAAGAACTTCCAGAGCACGGAGAGCAACACGCTGCTGCTCTCGGTGACCAAGCCCGAGGACATGCCGGAGTCGTTCCGGGTCAAGCTGAAGGACCCGGAGAAGGCGGCGGCCGTGGCCGGCAGCCTCAAGGGGCAGCCCGGCGTCTCCAACGTCGTCAACGAGCGCGACCTGCTCCAGTCGGTCTTCGGCTTCATGGACACGCTGCGCAACGTGGCGCTGGGCATCGCGATCCTCATGGTGATCGCGGCGACCCTGCTGATCGGCAACACGGTCCGGCTCTCGGCGTACAACCGCCGGAGAGAGACCGGCATCATGCGGCTGGTGGGCGCCTCCAACATCTACATCCAGCTTCCGTTCGTGCTGGAGGGTCTGATCGCGGGCCTCATCGGCGGCGTTCTGTCCGGTGTGATCCTGATCATCGTCAAGGTCTTCATCTTCGAGTCGATCCAGACCTACATGGCCGCGCCCCTCGGCTGGGACACGGTCGCGGGTGTGATCACCGGCACGATGGCCATCGGCGTGCTCATCTGTGTGCTCGCCTCTTTCGTCACTCTGCGCCGCTACCTGCGGGTGTGAGCCCGCACCGCCGCGCAACTCGTTTCCGCCCTTCGAGGCGACGGTAGGCTCCCCTTATGCCACGTGAGACCGGGCGCAAGCTGATCGCCCAGAACAAGCGTGCCAGGCACGACTTCTTCATCGAGGACACCTACGAGGCCGGTCTCGTCCTGACCGGCACCGAGGTCAAGTCCCTGCGGGCGGGAAAGGCCAACCTGACCGACGGCTACGCGTCGGTCGAGGGCGGCGAGGTCTGGCTGATCAACGTGTACATCCCGGAGTACAGCCAGGGCACCTGGACCAACCACGCCGCCCGGCGGACGCGCAAGCTGCTGCTGAACCGCAAGGAGATCGGCAAGCTCGACGTGACGCTGAAGGAGAAGGGCCTCACGCTGATCCCGCTGTCGATGTACTTCAAGGACGGCCGGGCGAAGATCGAAATCGGCGTCGCGAGGGGTAAGAAGGACTACGACAAGCGGCAGACGCTCATGGAGAAGCAGGCCAACCGGGAGATGGCGCGGGCCATGTCGAACGCGGTCCGCCGCCGGGGGGGCCGTTAGCCCGTGTCCTTCCGATCATTCGGGGTCGTCCGGGCGAGAGCCGTACGGGCCGCGCTCGCGCTGGGGCTGGCCGCGCCCCTGCTGACCGGCTGCTTCGAGGAGCCGACGCCGCACGACGCGGTGCGCGACTTCCTCGTCGGCTGGCAGACGGGCGACTACGCCGCCGCCGCGCGGCGCGCCGACGGCAACCCGGCGGTGGTGCGCAAGGCGCTGGAGGACGCCCGGCTGCAACTGGACGCCGCCTCGATCCGCTTCACCCTGCGGGGGATCAGCCAGGACGGCGACTCGGCGCAGGCCGGCTACCACGCCGAGGTGGATCTCGGCGAGAACAACCCCCTCTGGCAGTACGACGGCAACCTGCCCCTGCACCTGGTCGGCGGCCAGTGGAAGGTGCGGTGGTCGCCGAGCGTCATCCACCCCGACCTGCACCCCGGGCAGCGGCTCGCGGTCGCCACCGTCCCCAAGGGCCGCAAGCCGATCCTCGACCGGAACGGCAACCCGTTGCAGGACGAGACCGTGCTGCACGTCGCCGGAGTCATCCCCGCCAAGATCAAGGACCCCGGCAGGCTCTGCGACCAGCTCTCGAAGGTCACCGGTTTCGCCCAGGACCGCCTGCTGAGCCGCATCCTGTCGTCACCCCCGCAGGACTTCGTCCCCCTCGCGACGTTCGGGCGGACGAAGTTCGCCCAGATCAAGTCCAAGCTGGAGGCCATCCCGGGTCTCGAGTTCCAGATCGACAACCCGCCGGTCGCCCCCAAGTCGCCCACCCAGATCGTCGGGGTGGTCACGGCCATCACGCCGGAGGCGGAGCAGAAGCTCGGCGGACCGCAGCGCGCCGGCGACACGCTCGGCCGCGACGGCCTGCAGAAGGCCTACCAGGACCAGCTCACCGGCTCGACCGAGACCCGGGTCGTCATCCTCGACAACGCCACCGGCAGGCAGGTCAAGGAGCTCAAGGCGTGGCCGGGACGGGAGAACTCCTCGGTCCAGACGACGATCGACAGCCGCCTGCAGCACGTGGGCGACTCCGCCGTGGCCGGACCCCGCCCGGCCGCGCTCGTCGCGGTGCAGGCCTCCACCGGCGAGGTGCTGGCCGTCTCCACCAACCAGCTGCACCAGGAGAACGACGCGCTGGCCGGAAAGTTCGCGGCCGGCACCGCCTTCTCGATCATCGCCGCGGAAGGGCTGCTCGAGTCGGGCCTCGACCCGAAGCAGAAGGTGCCGTGCAGCGCCGACCGCACCGTGGGCGGAGCCCGCTTCCAGCAGCCGGGCATCGTCGGGGTGACGACACCGACCTTCCAAACCGACTTCGCGCAGGGCTGCGTGACCGCCCTGGCGTCGCTTGCCCGGCGGATCAGCGGACAGCGGCTGGCCGACAGCGCGACCCAGTTCGGCATCGGCGGCGACTGGAGGCTGCCGCTGAAGACGTTCAGCGGGTCGATGAACGCCCCCGACGGGGACGCCGCCATCGCGAAGATCATGGCCGGGCAGGGTGCCCGCGTGAGCCCGCTGGCGATGGCCCTCGTCGCCGCGGCCGTGAAGTCCGGCACGTGGCGGCCGCCGGTGCTGGTGACCTCGCCCGCCGCCCCCGACCCATCGGTCGGCGGCGCCACGCAGGCCACCGCCCAGCCCGTCACGCTCGACCCCGCGATCACCGCGAAGCTGCGCACGCTCATGCGGGCCGGTGTGACGTCCGGCGCGGCCACCGCCGCCTCCGCCCCCGGCGACCCCGTGTACGGCGTGGCCGCCGAGGTCACCCAGACGGAGAAGAAGGAGCGCACCCGGCTCTCATGGTTCGTGGGCTGGCAGGGTGACGTCGCGGTCGCCGTGCTGTCGGAGAGCGGCGACCTGGCGGCCGCCTCGGCGATCGCCGGGAGCTTCTTCCGCGACGCCCAGCCCCAGACCTGAAAAAGATCCGGAGGCGAGCAACCATCAGGGCGGCGGCCGGCGTCTTTCTAGGTGACTGGGACCCGCTTGGGGGGTTGCGGGCCCAGTCGCCGTGATGAGGACAGGGCTCCATCTCGGGGGGAGCCCTGCCCGTCTCGACCGGCTCGACCCTGCCGGTCGGCCCCCGGGACGCGTGCCACAGGCCGCGATCCCGGGGGCTTCGGCGTCCCACCGGAATTCGAGTCGCGTCGCCGGTGTTGTCACGAGTAAGCTTGAGTTGCCAGGCTCTCGGGTCTGGATTGACAACTGCACAGGGGGTGACCGGTTTCGACTTCGACATTGCAAGTCAGGGGAAGCGGGTCGGGGACTGCGGACATAACCCCGTTAACACTGTGACCGCGAAACAATAAGTGCCAATAAGAAGAGCACTGAGGTCAGCCAGGCTTCCCTGGCTCTCGCCGCCTAAGCAGCGAGTAACCTCTGTCAGCCCGGGAGTGCCTTCGGCCCGGAACTGACATCGCTAGAAGGCTCAACCGTCCGGCCCGGTCACGGGGCCGTACGGGAAACCAAACAGTGACTGGGCCCGTCGGCGACTCGCCTGTGAGATTGCCGGGGCCGAGAAAAGCGCAACAGGCTGCACCCGGAGAAGCCCTGTCTTGGTGTTGAAGGACGCGGGTTCGATTCCCGCCACCTCCACATCTCCGCCGAAGGGCGGGGAGGAAGCGAACGCTCCCTCCCCGCCCTTCGGTTTTCCCACGGGACATCCCCTCCGGCGCGTCATCCCGTGGAGCCCTGTGGGACTCATCCGGGGGCGCATCCCTGCGCGATCTGCTGGGCCTCCACGTCGCTGATCTGCTGGCGCAGGGATTGGGCGACGCGGCTGAGGCCGGCGGCCTCGTGCCTGGCGATGAAGGGATCGCTCCAGTCGACGGCGGCGATCTCGGCCTTGACCTGGGCGAGTTGTTCGTCGAGGTGCTGGTGGCGCTGGTGCAGTTGCTCGCACGCGCTGCCGGTCGAGCCCACCACGATCCGCACAGGGGGGCCGGCGTGGCCGAACCAGTGGACCCCTTCCCGCAGCATCTGCCAGCTGAAGTCGTACATGCCCGCTGTGCCGGGCGCGGTGACGTCGAACCGGAACGTCGCCGTGGAACCGGGGCGGACCTCGGGCACCGGCAGTTCGACCCTGCCCAGGCCCCAGGTGGTGTTGTCCTGAGGAGACTGGCTGCCGAGCCGATACCCGAGATCGGGAGTCCACGTGGTGGACCCGGTGTTGGTGACACGGACAGTGACGTGCGTGCGCGAGCCGGCGGGCATGGTCGCCGCGGGCGGGGTCGAAGTGACGACCGAGCCGTCGTCGATGTAGGCGGGGGCCGGGTCCACGTGTCGGTACGGAAGCCTGAAGAAACCGCGGATCTGGCCAGAATTGGGGCCGTGTGTGCCGTTGGTGGTGATGGTCTTCGCCGGGGTGGGAGAGCTCATGTCCATCTGGATGACGATGTCGTCGTGGCCGGGGAAGTTGCAGTCGTAGGTGCGCAGGGTCAGCAGGTCACCGTGCCGCTCGTAACCCCACACGAGGACGACGTGGTTCTTGAACACGTCCCAGGGGGCGTAGGAGTGGGTGAGGACGAGCCCTATGGGGCTGAGAACGCCGTTGTCGATGTCCTGGATGATGCCCGGGATCTCGTTGTACGACCGGCGGAAGAGCCCGGAGCCCCAGACGATCGCGTCGTGGTCGAGCGCCTGGGTGTCGGCCAGCCAGCGGGCGACCACGCCGGGGCCGTCGAAGCTGTGCACCAGGCGGGTGAGGATGTGTTGGGCGAGCGGGACGGGAATGGCGGACGAGTCCGTGCCCTTCAGCTGAGGAGTGCCGCTTTCGTGGATGTCCCGGGCGAGGAAGGACATGCCACCGCACAACCCCATCTCGGTGACGTCGATGGAGACGGGCGGCAGGCCGTGGATGGATATCTGCAGCGCGGTTCCCTGAGGCCACGGGCGGTTTCCGAACCGCGGGGCTCTCGTGGAGGGCAGGAACCCGGGTACGGCGGCCGGGCCGAAGTGCTGGACGGTGTTCGTGGCCCAGAGCGGATTTCCGGCGGTGCCGTACAGCACGAGGTTGCCGTCGTCCTGCAGCCACAGCCAGGCGCCGGGGTTGCCGTCCGTGTTCGTGGCCCAGTGTGCCTGGCCGGAGTCGTCGTAGAGAACGACGTTGCCGTCGCCCTGCATGACGGCGTGGGCGACGGGTTTGCCCCAGGTGCCGGTGTCCCACAAGGGGCGCCCGTCGTCGGTGCGATAGAGGACCAGGTTGCCGTCACCTTGCATGACCAGGCACACCCGTCCGTTGCCGGACACGAGCTCCGAGCCGGCCTTCATCTCCTGGCCGGCCGCTAATCGGTCCATGAGCGATCCTCCCTTGGAGTCGTCTCATTGAAGACGGCATCGAGGGGAGGTCGCCCCAGGGGAGCTCTCAGGGAAATCGCTAGGCGTCGCCCTCGTCGACTGCTGAGGGAGGCTCCAGGAGCCGGAGGAGTCCCAGCCAGCCGGTGAAGGTCTCCGGCGCGTGGCCCTCGCGGAGCACTTGGCCGCGCACTCCGTCATCGGTGTAGTCGAGGTCGATGACGAATCGCATGAGCCAACGGTAGACCTGAGGTGAGGGAGATTCATCGGGAGACGCCTAGGTGCTTACCCTGGGTCTCTCACGTTCCCGAATGTCGCGATCAGCGCCGCGCGGGATGTCACGCCCAGTTTGGCGTACAGGTGACTGAGGTGATATTCGACGGTCTTGGTGCTCAGCATGAGCTCGCGGGCGATCTGGCGATTGCTGATTCCGGTGGCGGCCAGCCTCGCCACCGCCTGTTCCTGCGGGGTGAGAGTTCCCCGGCGCCGATGACCGGAGGATGCCCGCAGTCCGCAGGCGGCGAGCTCGCGTTCGCACCTTTCGAGGTACGGCCGGGCGGCCAGCCTCTCCAGCGCGTCGCGAGCGGCCTCCAACTGCTCGGCCGCCAGGGCACGCTTGCCCCATCTCCGCAGGAAGCCGCCGTACGCCAACCGCAACCGGGCGGTCTCGAACGGCATGGAGATCCGTGCGCAGTGGGTGAGACCTTCCTGGAAGGCGGCGTCGGCGGCGGAGTGCCGCTCGCGGAAGGCGAGCAGGTTGCCGCGGACCCGCGCGCAGGCGGCCAGCACCGAGTGGCGGCCGCGCTCCCTCGCGAGCCTCTCGCACGGGACGAGGACGGCCTCCGCCTCCTCGTCCGCGCCGACGGCGATGAGCGCGTCGGCGAGCAGATCCTGCCAGGCGATCACTCCCGGCTCGTGGCTCCCGTCCTGGTGACCGAGGTCCGCGAGCGGCTTCAGCGCGGTGATGACCTGATCATGGCTGCCCTGCGCCGCGGCCAGGTGAGCCTCGGCGCTGCACGCGGTGGTGAGCGCGACGGTGCTGTCCGGACGCACCCCGCACGCGGCCCGGATGTGCGCGGTGGCGTGGTCCCATTCGCCGCGCGCGGCGGGCACGCAGGCGGCGAGGCCGTGAGCGATGGCGGCGAGCCACGCCTGACCGGCGTCGTCGGCGATCGAGGTGGAGATCTCGGCATGCACGACGGCGTCATCCCAATGACCGGCACGATATTCGGCGTACCCGAGCATCGACGCGGCGAGCAGCCGGAACGGCGCCGAGCGACCGGCCGAGGCGGCCACGACTCCGGAGAGGTCTCGCAGTGCTCCCTGGAGGTCGTCGGCCCAGGTGCGCAGCACCCCTCGTCCGCAGATCGCGTCGAGCTCGAAGGGACTGGCGATCTCCGGGTTGGGCAGTGACGGTATGAGGTCGAGCGCCTTGTCTATACTCCCCGAGATGCCGAGGCCGGCGAGCCGGAAATAGCGGGCCATGCCCATGCCCGGCCGGTCGGGCGCCAGCCGCAACGCCTGCTCGGCCCACCAGGCGCCCTGCGCTCCCCGGGATCGCATGCTGCACAGGGCCGCGAGGTTCTCGGCGATCCGGGCCGCGAGCACCGGCTCCTCATCGGGCGCGCAGTGCTTCCACGCGTCCGTCAGCAGCTCGAAGGCGTCCTCCAGCCGTCCGGTCACATAGGCCACCGCGCCACGGGCGTATCCGCTGACGGCCGCGGGGCAGGTCTCGGGCAGCTCCGTCGTCAGCGTCACCGCCTCGCCGACCTGCCCGTCGAGGAGCAGCGCTTCGATCGCGTCGGCGGTCAGCCGTGCTCGCTCGTCCTCCGCCGGGGCCAGCCGCGCGGCGCGGGTGAGGTGGACGGCGGCGCTGGACCACAGGCCCGCGTTCGCCTCCCGCCGAGCGAACGCCGCGAACTCCGCCACCAGCGTGTCATCAGGGTGAGCGGTCGAGTGGAGCCGATGGTTCAGCCTCGCCAGCTCGTCACCGACGATCTCGGCCGCCCTGCCGTGCAGGGCCATGCGGAGCGCGGGTCCCAAGTCCTGGTAGACCGCGGCCTGGATCAGCGGGTGAGGAAAGGCGACCACGATGCCGTTGCCTGTGGAACGTTCCTCTAGCAGGTGCGCCGCCACGGCCTCGTCGAGGGCGGCCACCGGATGGTCGAGGGCGGCCAGCCGCGCGGCCTGCCACAGGGGAGCGGACGCGCCGAGCACGGACATGGCCTCCACGAGGTGCTGGGTGCGGACAGCACTGCCGGCGAGGCGCGACAGGACCAGCATGGCGTACGAACGAGGCGCCGGCAGGGGTGACCCGAGATCGGCGAGGAGCTCTCCCGGCACCTGTTCGAGCAGGGCGCGGGCATGGAGGGGATTTCCGCTCGTATGGTCACGCAGCCGCGAGGCCACCCGCAGCGGCAACGGCGTCTCGCTCAGCCCCTGGATGTCTTCGGCGGCGAGCCCGGCCAGCGAGATGCGCGCGGTGGACTCGGCCGCGAGCAGCCGGCGCAGGCCCTCCGGCAGGCGCTGGTCGGCGGGATCGCGCACGATGACGATCGCCATGATCCGGTCGACACGCAGCCGCCGCAAGGCGAAGGTGATCGCGTGCAGCGAGGCGGTGTCCGCCCAGTGGGCGTCATCGAGGACCAGCACCAGCTCGCCCCGGTCCTGCAGATCGCCCAGCTTCTCCAGCAGGGCCGCCCCCGCCTCCAACGGGTCCGCGGGGACGGCGTCCGCCTTGTGCAACTGGTCGAAGGTTCCGTACGAGAGCGTCGACTCGTTCTGCTCTCCGCTCGCCCACAGCACCGTGAGGCCGGGATGGCGACTCAGGAACCGCCGGACCAGCGCGGTCTTGCCGATCCCCGGCTGCCCGTCGACCAGTAGAATCCGCGGTGATCCCGCCCGCACCCCGGCCAGCTCCGCGTCCAGCCTCGCCAGCTCGGCCGCGCGTCCGACGAATGAGACGATCCTGTGCGGCGACATGATGATCACCTCCGCTGGTGCGGCCCACCGTGACTGTACGACAGGTGCAAACCCGGAGAAATCCCCTAGCCGAGGTGGAGCCGGGACGCCCACGGGCCGGCCCGGACGGCGGCCGCTTCCGTGGCCGCCGAGCCGGTCGCTTCAGTGGGTGGGCGTCGAGCCGATGACGACGTCGATGCCGGCGGGCTCGGTCATGCGCTCGTGTGCCCGGTCCTTGAGCCTGACGGCCTGCCGCTCGCTTTCGAGCAGGGTCTTCCGCATGGCCTCGGCGTCCTCGATCTCCCGCATGGTCGTCTGGTCGGCGGCGCTGGTGACGCCCTGGACGACCTCGGCGTGCGTCCCGTCGGTCGGCATCAGCTCCGTCCAGGTGGCCAGGCAGTGGGCCGCGCCGGGAAGCTCGCGGCCCTCTTCGGCGAGGTCGGGCAGCTCGTCCGGTTGTCCGATGAGGTCGGTGCGGAACTGCCGCAGATCGTCGATGACCACGTCGAACCGCTTCTCGATCTCCGGTCGCAGCGGCCTGCTGACGGCCTTGCCGAAGATCCAGCGCAGGGCCTGGCGCTCCATTCCGGGTCGTACGGGCAGGTAGAGCTTGGCCCAGCTCGCGTTGACGAAATCGGAGGGGTCGCGCTCCGGCTCACGGGCGGCACCACCCGACCACCAGCTCGGGAAGGCTTCGAACGAGGCGCGTTCCCAGTCGAAGACCCGCTGCCAGTGTTCGATCTCCCAGCACTCGTCGCGCACGCTCGCGGGGAAGTGCTGCTCGATGATCTGGGACACCATCTCGTTGACCGGATTGAGGCCCTGCCTGAGCCGCGCCTCGAACGCGTCGCCCTCCTCGTGGGCCGCCCGCACGGCGGCGTCGCGGGCGTCCTCCCATGCCTTGAGCGCCGTACGGTACGCCGTGAGATCGTCGTTGTACTTGGTGTTCTCCCCGGTCTCCTGGACGATGGTCGGCTTCTCCCTGAACCGCGCCTTGACCTGGAAGTCGATGCCGGGGCCGCCGAACCAGGAATCCGCACCGATGTGGACGCGGACCTTGAGCCCGCCGTCCGTGGGGTAGGGCGTGCCGGTGATCCAGTGACTGACCTTGGGACGGCGGGAGAAGATCGCGATGCTGTTCTGGACGAAGCCGGTGTCGCCATCCCACTCGAAGGCAGCGTCGTACGGGATGAGGACGTCGTATTCGGCCCTCATGTCGCCGCTGAACCCCCAATTGTCGGCCGGTGTCACGGCTGACGCGAAGACCTTGGTCGCCGCCGTCGTCTGCACGGGCCCGGCCACGGGCTCGGGCTTCTTCGGCTCCTGCGGCCGGGGCGGCAGCGCGCGCAGGGCCTTGTCGATGATCGCCTGGCGGCCGGCCCGGATCTTGTCGAAGAACGTCTGCGCGGGATCCTTGACGCAGGGTGCCCAGCACAGGCGCACGCCGTACCGCTCCTGCCGCAGCTGGAGGCGCTGCAGCACCTTGAAGTAGTGGAGGGTCAGAGGGGTCGTCCGGTTCGGGTTGCGGACGGTGCGCTTGGCCGTCGTCTCCAGGCCCGTCTCCGTGACGAGCTTGAAGTCCACCTTGTGCTGGGCGCGATAGCGGGCGGCCACCTTGGAGCTGGCCGTCTGACTGTCCTTGACAGTGCGGCTGCGGCTCTCCTGGTGCGCCTCGGTCACGTTCCTGCTGTACGCGATGGTGTGGCTGGCGTTGAACTTGCCCCAGAAGAACTCCGGGCTCTGATAGGAGCCGGTGTGGGTGGCGTTCAGTCCTGAGCTGTCGGTGAGGTTGCGCTGCCGCTGGAACCCCTCCTGGATCTCCGTGCTCAGCGAGCTGACCAGCTCCAGGTCGAACTGGCGCTCGGTCTCGTTCTGCTCTTCGAGGGTGAGCTGGCGCTTGGTGTAGGTCTTCTGCTCCAGCACGACCTCCTCACCCGGGGCCAGCGCGAGGGCGTACACATGCTCTCCCAGCGCGAACCCGACCGGCCGGACACAGGTGCGGTCGAGGAAGGCGAAGCCGAGGTCGGACCTGAGCATCCCGGCCACGAACTCCACGTCCTGCGTTCCCAGCAGCGTCGGCCGGGAGGTCGGCGGCTCCCCGACGGTCATCGTCGACTCCGTCTGCGGCAGCCGTTCCTTCGCGTCGTCCAGGGCGTTCAGCGACCACAGGTCCGGCAGATTCAGGGCGTCGATGGCGTCCAACAGCCGGTCGCCGACCGATGAATACCGCAGCACCTCGATGAGGAGCCGCTTGGTGTAGAAGGGCAGGATCGGGGTGATCCCGTCGCCGTAGGTAAGCAGTACGGGCACGAAATAATTCGAATAGACATAACGGTCGGAGAAGCCGGCCGTGAAGGAAAGCCCGCCGGTGTCGATTCCCGCAACTATGGCCTCGCCCATGTGCTAATCCCTCCTGTGAACATCTTGTTGGGTCCCTTGTGGTGCCGGATGGCGTCGATCAGCAGCGGATCGAGGCCGAGCAGGAACTCGCGGAAAGCCCCGTCCTCGTCCACGGTCCGGGCCGTCAGGCCGAAGAACTCGTCCGCGATCCCGAGCCCGGCCAGCAGGGAGATCAGGTCGTACACGTTCGACGACGTGATCCGGGCTTCCATCGCCCGCAGCACGCGATCGCGCGTCAGCCGGCGGGTGGCGTTGGCCCTGACGTAGCAGGCGACCGTCAGCGCGACGAACTCGACCCGCGGATCGGGCGTGCGCTCCCCGTAGACACCACGCAGCAACGGCTCCGGTAACGCCGGCACCGAGTATCCGTAGCTCAGCATCACCTGCCGGTCCGCCATCGCCCTGCCTCTCCGATCGCGCGTGAGACGCAGGCTAAGCGGCGCGTCGGCGGCGGCACCTCGGGTTGCGGCCCAGGGATTCCTCTAGGGAGCGCTTCCCCGATCGTCGGCTTTCGGGCATGGCGAGTACTGTCGGGTCCGGTACGTGGGAGGGGATCCGCCGTGGGGGAGTTGGGAGTCGTGGGGGAGCCGAGAGTGCTGGTGCGGCGGTCGTTGCCGTCGGAGCCTGCCGTACGGGGATCGGCCTCGTTGTTCCTGACGGAGGCCCAGCGGCAGGGCGTGCGGGCCGGGCGGCGGATGCTGTACGTCGGCCCGGAGCCCGCGTCGGAGCACGTGGCCGCCGGGCTGCGGGTCGAGCCGGGCACGCCGGTGCTGGCCCGGCGCAAGCTGCTGCTCGCCGGCGACGTGCCGGTGCGGGTCGCCACGAGCTTCCTGCGGCTCGACCTCTTCGCGGACACCCCGCTGTGCGAGCCGGGCTTCCTCTCGCCGAGTCTGCAGGCGCGTATCGAGGAGCAGGGCCACCGGTTCGGACGGGCGGAGGAGCATCTGGTCGCCCGGCCGCCCCGGGACGAGGAGGCGGCCACGCTGCGCCTGGACCCGGGAGAGTGGGTGGTCCAGATCGTACGGGCCGCTTATTCGGCCGACGACCTGCCGATCCACGTCCTGGAGACCATCTGCGCCGCCTCCCGGCACGTCTTCGACATCGCTCAGGTGAGCGGCGCCGACGAGTTCTGAGCGTACGCGTCGATCTCCGCGAGCAGCGCCGACTTGCCCTCGGTGCCGAGGAAGGACGCATCCACGGCGGCGCGGGCGAGGTCGGCGACGCCCTTCTCGTCTAGGGAGAGCAGCTCGGCCGCCACGGCGTACTCCCGGTTGAGGTCGGTGCCGAACATCGGCGGGTCGTCGCTGTTCACCGTGACCGGCACCCCGGCCGCGACCAGCGCGGGCAGCGGATGCTCGGCGAGGCTGGGCACGGCCCGCGTGCAGACGTTGGAGGTGGGGCAGACCTCCAGCGTGATCTTGTGCTCGGCCAGGTGTTCCAGCAGCGCCGGGTCGCCCACGCTGTGGATGCCGTGCGCGATCCGTTCCGCGCCGAGGTCGCGTACGGCCTGCCAGACGTAATCGGCGTCGGTGACCTCGCCGGCGTGCGGCACCGAGTGGAGCCCGGCGGCGCGGGCCGCGGCGAAGTGCGGGGCGAACTGCGACCGGGACACGCCGGTCTCCGGGCCGCCGAGGCCCAGGCTGACCAGGCCGTCGGGCCGCTGGTCGAGCGCGATGGCGAGCGTCTGGTCGGCGGGCGGGCCCGGGATGCCCGGGATGTCGAAGCACCAGCGCAGCACGGTGCCGAAGTCCGCCTCGATCCTGCGGCGGGCGTCCTCGATCACCTCGCAGAACTCCTGCGGGGCGAAGCCCCGGACGAGCTGGGAATGGGGCGTCACGGTCAGCTCGGCGTACCGCACCTGCTGGGCGGCCAGATCGCCGCCCACGCCGTAGGTCAGCGTCCACAGGTCTTCGGGGGTCCGCACCAGGTCCACGACCTGCAGATAGACCTGGAGGAAATGGGCGAAGTCGCGGAAGTCGTAGAAGGCCGCGAGCTCGGCGGGGTCGGCGGGCACGGGCGTTGATCCCTCATATCGGGCGGCGAGCTCGGCGACGATGCGCGGGGACGCCGCGCCGATGTGGTGGACGTGCAGCTCCGCCTTGGGCAGCCCGGCGATGAACGTGGTGAGTCGCGGTGAGATCACGGGATCGAACGTAACAAGCAGGCAGGAGCCGCCTCCAAGCGTTTCCGCGCTATCTCACAGCACTTTGTCAGGATCAGGCTCATCCTCCGGCCGGGAGCTCGCTGAGCACGACGGTGACCGTCTTCTTGCTGCCGTCCGGCAGCATCAGCTCGACCTTGGCCCTGTCGCCCGGCTTGAGCGTCACCAGGACCTGCGCCAGGTCGGTGGCTGTGGGCGTGGGCGTGCCGTTGACCTTCAGGATCACGTCGCCGGCGCGGATGCCGGCCTTGTCCGCGCCGCCGCCGGGGGCCACGGAGCCGACGGCCACGCCGATCGGGTCGCCGTCCGCGTTGACCGCCGTGCCGACCCGTACGCCGAGGGCGGCCCGATGGCTGTTGACGACCCGGCCGTACTGGATGATCTGGCGGGCGATGTCGGTCGCGGTGTCGCTCGGGATCGCGAAGCCGAGGCCGGGCGCGGTGCCCTGGTTGGGATCGACGGCGGCCAGCGTCGGGATGCCGATGACCTGGCCGGACAGGTCCACCAGCGCGCCGCCGCTGTTGCCGGGGTTGATGGGCGCGGAGGTCTGGACGGCGTTGGTGATGGTCGCGGCACCGCCGCCGGCGTGCCTTTCGCCCGTCACGGTGCGGCCCAGGGCGGACACGATGCCCTGGGTCACACTGCCGGAGAAGCCGAGCGGGTTGCCCATCGCGAGCACGATCTGGCCGACCTTGAGGTCGGCGGAGCGGCCGAAGACCGCGGGTGTCAGCCCGGTCTTGTCCTCGACCTGGATGATGGCCAGGTCGCCGGGGGGATAGGAGCTCACCAGCCTGGCCCTCCTCGGCTTGCCACCCGTCGCCAGCGTGACCTGGAACGTCGTCGACGCGCCCACGACGTGGGCGTTGGTCAGGATGTGGCCGTCGGTGTCGTAGACGATGCCCGAGCCCAGCGCCTGCCCGGTGGTGATCTGCACGATCGACGGGAGGACGCTCTTGATGACCTGCTCGTACGTCGTCTCCAGTTCGAGCGGGCGGGTCGGCAGGGGCGCGGCCGTTCCCGTCTTCGGAGGGGCCGTCGGAGAGGCGATCTCGGATCTCGGCGAGCATCCCGCCGCGACCAGCACGGCCACGGCTGGGGTGGCGACCGTGCGGAGGACCTTCCGTGAGAGCTGCATAGTCCCCTGTCTACCTGCGCGTACGGTCGCCGCAAGGCGGCACGCCGGGACCGGCGCAGCTCATGACGGGTGCCGGGAACGGCCGATACCCGAGCCCGGCGGAACCCGGCCTAGCCAGCGAATATTCCTCTAGAATATGGTTCTACAAGGACCTAGTGCTGGAGGATCTTATGGCGATCGGGCTGAGCGAGGAGCACGAGGCGCTTCGCGAGTCGGTGACCGGATGGGCCGAGCGGGCCGTGCCCGCCGACCTCGTGCGGAGCACGGTGGGCGTCCTCGCCGATCCGGGAACGGAGGAGCGCCCATCCTTCTGGCCCGCCCTCGCCGGCCAGGGGCTGCTCGGGCTGCACATCCCCGAGGAGTTCGGCGGCTCCGGCTATGGCCTCCTGGAGGCGGCCGTGGCGATCGAGGCGCTGTCGGAGCGGGTGGCGCCCGGCCCGATCGTGCCGACCGTGCTCGCCAGCGCCGCGATCCTCGCCTCCGAGGGCAAGGCCCAGGCCGAGCTGCTGCCCGGGCTCGCGGACGGGTCGCTGACCGGCGCGGTGGCGCTCGACGCCGAGATCACCGGGGTCCGCGACGAGGACACGCTGACGATCAGCGGCGCGGCCGGGTACGTCCTCGGCGCGACGGTCGCCGACGTGCTGGTCCTGCCGGTGGCCACGGACGGCGGCGAGGAGTGGGTGGCCGTCGACGCCGCCCAGGCGACGGTCACCGCGGTCAAGTCGCTCGACCTCACCCGTGGCGTGGCCAAGGTCGAGCTGGACGCCGTACGGGTGCCCGCCGAGCGGGTGCTGACCGGCCTGACCGGCGCCGAGGTGCGGAACGTGGCCGCGATCGTCCTCGGAGCGGATGCCGCCGGGGTGGCCGCCTGGTGCGTGTCCGCCGCGGCGGACTACGCCAAGGTCCGGGTGCAGTTCGGCCGCCCGATCGGCCAGTTCCAGGGCATCAAGCACAAGATCTCGCGGATGCTGGTCGCGCTGGAGCAGGCGCGGGCCACCGTCTGGGACGCCACCCGGGCGGACGGCGCCGAGCGCGACTACGCCGCCGCGATCGCCGCCGTCATGGCGCCCGACGCGGCGGTGCAGTGCGCCAAGGACGCGATCCAGACGTTCGGCGGCATCGGCTACACCTTCGAGCACGACGCGCACCTCTACTACCGCCGGGCGCTGACCCTCCGCGCGCTGCTCGGCTCCTCCTCCGAGTGGTCCGACCGGGTGGCCGGGCTCGCGCTCCAGGGTGTCGCCCGGGAGATGGAGATCGACCTGCCGGAGGAGTCGGAGCCGCTGCGCGCGTCCATCCGGGCGGAGCTCGCCGAGATCGCCGCCCTGGAGGGCGCCGAGCAGAAGCGGGCACTGGCCAAGGCCGGTTTCGTCATGCCCCACCTGCCCAGGCCCTGGGGCCGCGCGGCCTCCCCGCTGGAGCAGGTGCTCATCCACCAGGAGGTCAGGGCGGCCAAGATCAAGCCGCCGCAGATGATCATCGGTGCGTGGGTGGTGCCGTCGCTGGTCACGTACGGCACGCCGGAGCAGCAGGAGCGGTTCCTGCCGCCGACGCTGAGCGGCGAGCTGATCTGGTGCCAGCTCTTCTCCGAGCCGGAGGCCGGCTCCGACCTCGCGTCGCTGCAGATGAAGGCGGAGAAGGTCGAGGGCGGCTGGAAGCTCAACGGCCAGAAGATCTGGACGTCGGTGGCGCACGTCGCCGAGTGGGCCATCTGCATCGCCAGGTCCGACACGTCCAAGCCCAAGCACGACGGCATCACCTACTTCCTCGTGAACATGAAGGCGCCCGGCGTCACCGTGCGGCCGCTGACCGAGATGACCGGGGAGAACCTCTTCAACGAGGTGTTCCTCGATGACGTCTTCGTGCCGGACGAGATGGTCGTCGGCGAGGTCAACGAGGGGTGGCGGGTCGCCAGGAACACGCTGTCGAACGAGCGGGTCTCGCTGTCGTCCGGCTCGGGCGGCACCGGCGCCTCCGTACCCGACCTGCTCGGCCTGGCCGGCCGGCTCGGCCGTGAGCTCACCCCCGCCGAGCGGCAGGACCTCGCCCGCGTCGTCTGCGAGGCGCACTCGATCAACGCCCTGTCGCTGCGGGTGACCCTCAAGCAGCTCGCCGGCAGCGAGCCGGGCGCCGACGCGTCGGTGCGCAAGCTGCTGTCCACCGCGCACGCGCAGCACGTCTCCGAGGTGGCGGTCTCGCTGCTCGGCCCGGCCGCCGTCACCGCCGCCGACTGGAAGCTCGGCGACGCCGGCTACTGGAACCGCGCCGTGCTCGCCACCCGCGCGATGACGATCTACGGCGGCACCACGGAGGTGCAGCTCAACATCATCGCCGAGCGCATGCTCGGCCTGCCCCGCGCCCCGGAGCCGGGCAAGTAGCCCTCAGGTGACCGGCCGGTCACCCGGGCCACCGGGCGCCCGGGTGACCTGCCATTAGCCTGTACGACTATGTGGCGGCCCTTCCGGTTTGCGCGCCTTGGCCTCGCCGGGCGTGACGGCGCCGCCCTTGGGGCGGCGCTCGTACGGCTGGGGCCCGCCCTGCTCGGCCTGGCGTTCGGGGTGCTGGCGCTCGGGCCCGCCCTGGGACCGGGATTCGTCCTGCGCTACGACATGGTCTTCGTGCCGGACCCGCCGGTGCACCTCGGCGACGGCTTCCCCAGGGCCGTGCCGAGCGACCAGGTCGTGGCGGTGCTGTCGGCCGTGATCCCGGGGGAGATCGTGCAGAAGGCGATCCTGCTCGGGCTGTTCGTGCTGGCCGCCTCGGGCGCGGCGGCGCTCGCGCGCGACGCCCTGCCGGGGAGCGGGATCGTGCCCCGGCTGGCCGCGGCGGCGTTCTACGCCTGGAACGCCTATCTGGCCCAGCGCCTGCTCATCGGACAGTGGGCGCTGCTGCTCGGATATGCCGGGCTGCCCTGGGCCGTGCGCGCGGTGTCGCACGCCGGGTCGCACGCCGGGTCGCACGCCGTGTCGCGTGGCGGGGCCGTGCGGCTCGCGGCGGCCCTCCTGCCCGCCGCCATAGGCGGGTTCCAGGCCATGCTCGTGAGCGCTCTGACCGTGCTCCCGGTGGCCGCGCTGTGCCGGCGGGACGGTGGCGGGGAGGGCGGCAGTGATGGCGGCGAGGGAGACGGCCGTGATGGCGGCGGGGGAGGCCGGGTGCGGGCGGTGCTCTCGTCGGTGTCGCCGCCACTGGGCGTCCTCGCCGTGCTCAGCCTGCCGTGGCTCGTCCCTGCGCTCACATCGGTGATCGGGGCGGACACCGCGGCCGACCCCGCCGGGGTGGCCGCCTTCGCGCCCCGGGCGGACGGGCCCTTCGGAACGCTCGGCAGCCTGCTCACGCTCGGCGGCATCTGGAACTCCCACGCCGCCGTGCCGGGACAGGACATGCCCGCGCTCGCCGCCGTCCGCCTCGCCCTCGCTCTCGTCGCGATCGCGGGGTTCGTGCGGCTCGGGTTCGTACGGTTCGGCTTCGCGCGGCTTGGGTTCGTGCGGCGGCCCGCGTGGTGGCGGGGTCTGGCCGCGGCGGCGTGCGCCGGTGTCGTGATCGCGTGCGCCGGGGCGTTCGCGCCGGGCGTGCCGCGCGCTCTGATCGGCTGGTGGGCGGGGTTCGGCCCGCTCCGCGACGGCCAGGCGTACATCGCGCCGCTCGCGCTGGCGCAGGCCGTGGGGGTCGCGGTGGCGGTGACGGCCCTGCGCGCCGCGATGCCGGCTCCGGTCGCGGCGGCCACAGTGGTGGTGCCGGTGCTGGCCCTGCCGACGTTCGCGCTGGGCGCCTTCGGCAGGCTCGGGACGGCCGAGTATCCCGAGGAATGGCGCCGTGTGCAGGCCATCGTCAACGGGGATCCCGCGCCCGGCGCGCTGCTGTCGCTGCCCTGGAGCGCCTACCGGGCGTTCGCGTGGAACGGCGGCCGGGTCGTCCTCGACCCCGCCACCAAGATGTTCTCCCGGCCCGTGGTGTGGAACGACGGGCTCGTCGTCGGCACGGGTGACGGGACGCGGATCCGGCTGGCCGCCGAGAGCCCGCGCGCGCGGCGCATCGGCGCGCTGCTGGCCGCTCCGGAAGCGGCGCCAGGGGCACACGCAGCCTTGCCCACTGCGTCGAGCACTGCGTCGCCCACCGTGCCGAGCACTGCGTCGCCCACGACACCACCCACGACACCGCCCGCAACGTCGGTCACCGTGTCGCCCATTGCGTCGCCCATCGAGCCGCCCGCAGCGTCGCCCACGACGCGCACCGTGCCACCCGCGGTGTCCACAGTGTCGCCGACAGTGCCGCTCGCGACGCCGCCCACTGTGTCGGCACTTGTGCCGCCCACGGCGTCGCTCACTGCGTCGCTCACTGCGTCGCTCACTGCGTCGCTCACTGCGTCGCTCACTGCGTCGCTCACTGCGTCGCTCACAGTGGCGCTCCGGCGGGAGGGGGTGCGGTATGTGCTCGTGGAAGGAGTCGATGAGAACACGTTCTTGTCTCGGTTCCCGGGGGTGACCCCCGTATACAGAGGCCGGGAACTTCTCCTGATACGCCTGTGAACTGGGAAGACCTGCGCCTCACGGCATACTGGACGGTAAGTCTTTTTATCACGGTTTGACCAAGGCTCTGGTGTAGGAGCTGTATCACGTTCTAATCTCGGCGCACCGTACATACCGCTAGGCACTGTGCGTTCCGACAAGGAGGAAGCCACGTGTTGAAGGTGCTGGCTGCTCTCGCGGTCGGGGCCGTGCTCGCCGGCGTCGCCTCCGTGGCGGTCGTCAACGTGGCCGCGCCCACCGCCGAGCCGCCGAACAAGCCGCTCTACAACTACGGCGACAGGTGAGCGCACCAGACCTGACGCCCGTGCCATAAGGACTTTCTCGAAAAGGACTCCCCGCGAAGACCCAGTTCGTCAGGGGCGTGGCTCCGCCATGCCCTCATGCGTCCGTGCCCCGGTTCACCCGCACCGCCCCGCCCGCCGCACCCGGACCACCCGTACGGGCGGCCACGTCGCGCGGTGCCTCCCCGAACTCCCCGCAGAGACGCGTCACCCGAAGGAGTGGTCGTGGTCGCACAGGGTGCGAAGGCGAAGTCCTCGGGGCGCCCGGCCCCCTCTCTCGAACCGCCCGGCAGGCCGCATCTGGCGGCCACCGGCACGGTCGCGGCACCGGCCGCCGTTCCGCTGTTCGACGGCGTACGCGTGGCCGTGCTGAACTTCCGCGAACCGAGCCAGACCGTCGCGGGCGGCGCGGAGGAGTACGCCTGGCGAGTCTCGGCCTACCTCGTCGGTCAGGGGGCGCGCGTCCACTTCCTCACCAGCCGGGAGCGCGACCAGACCCGCGGCGAGGCGCGTGACGGCATCGAACTGCGCCGGATGGGCAACAAATACCTGGTCTACCTTCTCGTCCCGCTCTGGCTGCTGATGCACCGCCGCCGGTTCGACGTCATCATCGACTGCATGAACGGCATCCCGTTCTTCTCGCCGGTCGTGGCGCGCCGCCGTACGCGGGTGATCTGCGTGGTCCACCACGTGCACGACCGGCAGTTCTACGCCTTCTTCCCCCGGTGGCTGGCGCGGATCGGCTGCTTCATCGAGGGGCCGGTGGCGCGGCTGCTCTATCGGCGGTGCACGACGGTGACGGTCTCCGAGTCGTCCCGCGACGAGATGCGCGCGCGGCTGCGCTGGCTGGCGCCGATCGAGGTGGTGCCCAACGGCAGCCCGACCGCGCGGCCCGTCGCGCGGGAGCCGGTGCCCGGCGACCCGGCCGTCGTCTACCTCGGCCGCCTGGTCGGCCACAAGCGCGTCGAGCGGGTCGTCGAGCTCGCCGCCGAGCTGGCGCCCGCCCGTCCCGGCCTGCACGTCCACGTGATCGGGCGGGGCCCCGAGCACGACCGGCTGGCCGAGCGGGCGGGCAGGCCCGACGTGGCCGGACGCGTCCACCTGCACGGATTCCTGCCCGAGAGGGAGAAGAACGCGGTGCTGAGCGGCGCCAGGCTCAACGTCACGGCCTCGGAGTTCGAGGGCTGGGGGCTGACCGTGATCGAGGCGGCCGCGCTCGGCGTGCCCACCGTCGCCTACGACGTGGCCGGCCTGCGTGACTCCGTACGGCACGGCGTGACGGGGTGGCTGGTGCGCGACGGCGAGCGGCTCGCCGACGTGGTCGGCCAGGCGCTGCGCGAGCTGGACGACCCCCTGACCAGGGCGCGGATGGCGCGGGCATGCCGCCAATGGGCGGGCGAGTTCACCTGGGGGAAGACCGGGGCGGCGATGACCAGGCTGGTGGCCGGCGAGCTCGACCGGCTCCCCGCGCGAACCCCCGGCGACGGCCCCGTGAAGTCCGGCTCCCAGAAGTCCGGTTCCGTGAAGTCCCGCCCCGAGACCGGCTCCGAGAAGTCCCGCCCTCAGAAGTCCGGCGCTGAGAAGTCCGGCCCCGAGACCGGCTCTGTGAAGTCCCGCCCTCAGAAGTCCGGCGCTGAGAAGTCCGGCCCCGAGAAGTCCGGCCCCGAGACCGGCTCTGTGAAGTCCCGCTCCGAGAAGTCCTGAGCGCCCGTGTCCGTCGACGTCTCGGTCCACCCGAGGGAGCCCGGCTCCGCCCGGGAAGCGGTGACCCGCACGCCGGAGGCGCCCGGCGAGGCTCCCGCCTCGGCCGAGCCCGCCGCGGGCTCGGCGGGCTCGCCGGGCCGTACGCTGCGGCACCGGCTCCGGTTGCTGGCGGGCTGCCTCCTGCTGGCGGCAGTCGCGTTCAACACCGCGCCCGGCGCGGTGATCTCCGAGACCAAGCTCGACATGGCGGTGAACCCCCTGGGGTTCCTGTCGCGCGCGCTCCACCTGTGGGATCCGGCCTACTTCGGCCACCTGCAGAACCAGGCGTACGGCTATCTCTTCCCGATGGGGCCGTTCTACGTGCTCTTCCGGGCCCTGGACATGCCGGCCTGGGACATCCAGCGGCTCTGGATGTCGCTCGTGCTGTGCGCGGCGTTCCTCGGCACCGAACGGCTGGCGCGGGCGATGGGCATCGGCTCGCCCGGCACCCGGCTCCTCGGCGCGCTCGCCTACGCCCTGGCCCCGCACGCGCTGGCGCTGATCGGGATCAACTCCTCGGAGTTCCAGCCGAGCGCCGTGCTGCCGTGGGTGCTGCTGCCCCTGGTGCACGGCACGCGGGAAGGGGCGAGCCCGCGCCGGGCCGCCGCGCTGTCGGCCGCCGCGTTCCTGTTCGCGGGCGGCGTCAACGCGGCGGCGGAGCTGGCCGTGCTGGTCGTCCCGCTGCTCTACCTGCTCAGCCGCCGCCACGGTGGGCGCAAGTGGGCCCTGCTCGGCTGGTGGCTGCCGTTCGTCGGCCTCGTGTCGATGTGGTGGCTCGTCCCGCTGCTGCTGCTCGGGCGCTACATCTTCTCGTTCCTGCCGTTCATAGAGACGGCGTCGGCGACCGCCAGCGTCACCTCCCTGGTGAACGCGCTGCGCGGCACGTCGAGCTGGATCTCGTTCCTGCCGGTGGACGGGCAGCCGTGGCTTCCCGCGGCCTACGACCAGGCGACCGTGCCGTGGCTGGTCGCCGCGACGGCGCTGGTGGCAGGGCTCGGGCTGACCGGCGTCGTCCGCAGGGCCACCCCCGAGCGGACGTTCCTCGCGCTGTCCGTGATCGCCGGTCTCGTGATCGTCACCGCCGGGCACGCGGGCGACCTCGCCCACCCCTGGACCGGCCAGGTCAGGGACCTGCTCGACGGGCCGCTCGCGCCGTTCCGCAACCTGCACAAGTTCGACGCGCTGATCCGGCTGCCGCTCGCGCTCGGACTCGCCGCGCTTCCCGTAGCGGGCCCGGTGCGGCTGCGCAGACCCGTCACCGCCGTGGCGGCCGGGCTGCTCGCGCTCACGCTCGTGCCGGTCGGTACGGCCGGGGTGACCGCTCGTGGTGCCTTCGCGGACATCCCCGCCTACTGGCGAGAGGCGGCGGCCTGGCTGAACCGCAACACGGGCGACGGCATGGTGCTCGCCATGCCCGGCTCGGCGCGGGGCGAATACCTGTGGGGACGTCCGCTCGACGAGCCCATGCAGTCGCTGCTGACCGTGCGCTGGGCGACCCACGCCAACGTGCCGTGGGGGTCGCCCGGCCTGGCCCGGCTCGTGCAGGCGGTGGACGAGCGCTTCGCCACCGGGCACGGCTCGCCGGGTCTCGCCGAGGCCCTGCGCCGGGCCGGGGTGACCTACCTGCTCATCCGCAACGACCTGGTCAGGGAGGCGCTCGGCACCGCCTGGCCCGCCCGGGTGCACCAGACGCTGCAGGACTCGGGGCTGCCCAGGACCGCCGAGTTCGGGCCGCTGGTGGGCCTGACCGCGAACGGCACCGCCTCGGGCTGGCTCGACCAGCCCTACCCGGCGCTGGAGGTCTACACGATCCCTGAGACGGCGCCGCTCGCCTCGATCGTGCCCCGCGCGGGCACGCTGCACGTGGAGGGCGCCCCCGAGGCCATGCTCGACCTGGCCGAGGAGGGACTGCTCACCGGCGACCGCCCGGTGCTCGTCGGCGACGAGCCGGGCGCGGCGCAGATCCCCGCCCGCGACACGATCCTCACCGACACGCTGCGCAAACGCGACATCGTGTTCGGTGACGTGCGGCGCATCGCGTCGGCGACGCTGACGGAGGGCCAGGCGCCGGTCACCACCGATCTCACCGACCCGGCATGGTCGTCGGCCACCTCGACCGCCCGCTATCTCGACGTGAAGGACGTCACCGCCTCGTCGGCGGACTCCGCCGTGACCGCCGCCGTGGGCCAGCGCGACCCGGGGCGGCAGCCGTACGCCGCGCTGGACGACGATCCGCGCACGGGCTGGCGGTCGGACGGCTGGAAGGGCGCGGTCGGGGAGTGGCTGGAGGTCCGCTTCACCGGCCCGGTGGACCTGACCGAGATCTCGGCGGCCTTCGAGCAGGGGACGCTCGGCCCGCCGGTGGCCGAGGTCGCGCTGGAGACCGAGCGCGGCGTCCGCCGGGTGGCGGTGGCGCGCACCGACGCGCTCCAGCCACTGCGCCCGGTGCCCGGGACGAGCTCGTGGCTGCGGATCCGGGTGACCCGGCTCGCGTACGAGCCGAAGACGGCGCTCGGCAGCCGGGTCGGCATCACCGACCTGCGCATCCCGGGCGTACGGGCGGTGCGGACGATCTCGGTGCCCGACGTGTCCGGCGAAGATCCGGGCACCGTGCTGCTCACCAAGCGGGGGGACGCCGACGCGTGCATGCGGGGCTCGGTCACCTGGACCTGCTCCTCGCGGCTGCAGATCATCGGCGAGGACGGCTATGGCTTCGACCGGCTCGTCCCGGTGGCCCACGCCGGCGTGCGCACGGTGCGCGGGCAGGCCGTGCTCAGCGATCCGAAGGCGGCGGACCTGCTCACCACGCTGCCGGACCGCTATCCCCACGTCACCGCGTCGTCCACCGCCACCGAGCACGGGGCCGTGCTGGGCCGCCAGGCGATGGACGGCGACCCGGCGACGCTGTGGTACGCCCAGCCGTTCGACCGGCATCCGACGCTGTCGATCGACCTGGGCGAAAAGCGGAGCTTCTCCCGGATCCGGGTGCTGTTCCCCGACTCGGCGCAGGGCATCCCGCCCGTGAAGCTCACGCTGCGCGCGGGGGAGAGGGCCGTGCAGGGGTGGGTGGACAGAGACGGCGTGTTCACCTTCCCCGCGGTGAAGACGCGGACGTTCACCATCGAGTTCACCGCGCCCGCCTCGCGCCCGATCGAGGTGGCCGAGATCGCCATCCCCGGCGTGAAGCCCCTCGGCGGCCTCGGCGCCATCCCGCTGCGGCTGCCCTGCGGCTATGGCCCGACGCTGCGGGTGGACGGCGACGACGTGCCGACTCGGGTGGTCGGCGGCACGCTCGACGACGTGCTCAACGGCCGCCCGTTGACCTACTCGGGCTGCGCGCCCGTGCACCTGACCGAGGGCCGCAGCAGGGTCAGCGTGGCGCCGGGCGACGCCTTCCGGGTGCGCTCGGTGGTGCTGGACGACGGAGCGGAAGCCGAACACGAGAAGGTGACGGCCACCCCCGCCACGGTGACGTCATGGGGGCCGCAGGAGCGCCGCCTGCGGGTGGCCGCAGCCGCGCCGTCCTATCTGGTGGTCAACGAGAACTACAACGCCGGCTGGCAGGCGTACCTCGACGGCGTGCGGCTGACCCCCGCACGGCTCGACGGCTGGCGGCAGGCCTGGGAGCTGCCGTCCGGCGGCGGCGAGGTGGTGCTGCGCTACGAGCCCGACCCGGCCTACCGCGCGGCGCTGCTCGCCGGGCTGGGCCTGGCCCTCGTGGTGGTGGCCCTGGCGCTGGTGCGGGGCCGGTCGCGCCTGCGCGCCACCGGGCCGGGCCGCGTCCGTGTGCTGTGGGTGTGGATCGCCGCGCCGGTCGCCGGGCTGTGGGCCGGAGGCGTGGCGGGCGTGGCCGTCGTCGCCGCCGCGCTGGCGGCGTTCCTGTGGCTGCGCGGGATCGCCGCCGCTCAGCACGCCGATCCGACCCGTTTCCGGGTCTTCGCCCGCCATGCCGCCTCCGCGTGGGTGGCGCTGGTCGCGCTCGGTCTCGCCGGGCTCGCCCAGGCCGCCGGGCAGGGCCTCGCCGCCGACGCGCTCTGTCTCGTCGTGCTGGCCCGGCTGCTGGCCGCCGTACGGGACGAGGGAGGGGTGAGCCGGTGACGGACGCGTTCGTGCGGCTGCGGCGCCCGCTCCTGCTGGCGGGCATCGCCTTCCTGGTCACCGTGGGGGCGCTGTTCCACTTCTACGTCTATCCGCGGACCACGGTCATGCCGTTGGAGCAGACCCGCGTGCAGCGGCTGGTCTCGCCTTCGGCCACCTATCTCGACACCGCGACCTTCCGCCTGCACCGCGACGTGCCGGTGCAGAACACGGTGGCCGTCTATGGCGATCCGCGGGCGGGCGACGACCACACGGCCGTGTGGGTGGAGTTCTCCTCGCTCGACACCCGGGACGGCGAGCGCGTCGACTATCACGAGCGCCGCACGGCCTTCGACCGGCGCACCGGTCTTGCCGTCGACTGCTGCGCGGCCTATGTGGACGAGGATCCCGGCGTGCGGCAGACCGGGCTGGCCTTCCGGCTGCCCGCCCGGGCCGAGCCGCGCTCGTACGCGATGTTCGACCCGCTGCTGCGGCGGGAGGAGCAACTGCGGTTCGAGCGCGAGGAGACCGTCGCGGGCGTGCCGACCTACCGTTACACCTACTCGGCCGGGCCGGTGAAGACCGCCGATCTGCCCGGCCCGGTGCCCGGCACGACGGTCGGCATGCCGGAGGAGGAGCGGGTCGCCGTGGCGAGATACACCGAGATCACCCGGACGATCTGGGTCGAGCCGGAGAGCGGTCTGACCGTGCGCACGCAGGAGCGGCGGCGCGACACGCTGCGCACGCCCGACCAGGTCGAGCGGCTGGTCGCCTTCGACGCCGACCTGACGACGAGCACCGCCGAGGTGTACGCCTTCGCCGGGGAGGCGGCCCGGTTCCGCCGGTGGATGCTGCTGACGCGCGAGTGGATCCCGCTGGGGTGCGGGCTGCTGGCGATTCTGCTGGCCGGCGGCTACGCGATCGGCGTCCGGCCGGGAAGGTCAGCGGCGGCGCAGCACGAGCAGCAGGTTCCAGGTCACGATCTCGCGAACGCCGGGTAGATGGATCACCGGGGTCGCCCAGCGAGGGTGGTAACGCGGCAGGGCGTCGACGAGGTCGGCGCCGGGATGCCGCCTGGCCCACGCGAGCGCCCGGGCCACCGAGACGGCGTACAGGCTCGTCCCGTACACGTTCTTGGGGGAGCGGCCGTGGCGGCGCGCGTAGCGGCGCGCGGCGTGATGTCCGCCCAGGTAGTGCCACGGCGAGGTCTCGTGGCCGCCCCACGGCGACAGCCAGTTGGTGAACGACAGGTAGACCAGGCCGCCCGGCCGCGTCACCCGCACCATCTCGTCGCCCATCCGCCACGGATCGGGCACGTGCTCCAGCACGTTGGAGGAGAAGCAGACGTCGACGGATCCGGTCTTCATCGGCAGGTCGAGGGCGCTGCCGAGCACCGCGCCGTCGGGGATGGCGCCGGTGCGCGCGCTCATCTCCCCGGCGTCGCAGTCGACGCACACCGGCCGCGCGCCCACGGCGCGCAGCGCGTCGGTGAAGTAGCCGGGCCCGCCGCCGACGTCGGCGACGAGCGCGCCGTCGAGGTCGGCGTACGCCGCGAGCTGGGCGACGGTGTCCCGGGCGAGCAGGCCGTAGAAGAAGTCGGGGTCGGTCTGCTCCTTGCGGAAGGCGCTGAACAGGCGGATCGAACGGGCCAGGTCGGCGCGGAACGGCTCGGCGTGCACGACGTCCCTCTCCTGTCGGGTGCGCCGGAGCATAACATCCCCCTTTGTCCCACGGCGCTGGGAGAATTCCGATGACTCAGACCACGCGTACGGAACGGCCCGGGGCCCTGCCGGGATGGCGGGCGGGCCTGCGGA
The DNA here is from genome assembly GCF_008033685.1 of Microbispora sp. CSR-4. Taxonomy (NCBI): domain Bacteria; kingdom Bacillati; phylum Actinomycetota; class Actinomycetes; order Streptosporangiales; family Streptosporangiaceae; genus Microbispora; species Microbispora sp. CSR-4. The sequence continues at coordinate 12,318 of NZ_VJVX01000047.1, read as the reverse complement.
ACCCCGTCATGATCGCGGGCGTCCTGCTGGTCGTGGCGTCGCTGGCGGTGCGGATCCCCGTGCTGACGTCCTCGTCCTTCGTGGAGGACGACTTCCTGTTCGTGGGCGACGCCTACGAGCACTCCTTGACGTTCGACTTCCTGTTCCGCGTCCACAAGGGCCACCTGATGCCGGGGGCGCTCGGGCTCACCTGGGTGCTGTCGCGGCTGTCGCCGTACGACTGGCTGCTGGTCTCGGCGGTCACGCTCGCCGTCCAGGCGGCGGTGGCGGCGATGCTGCTGCGGCTGCTCGTGCGGCTGTTCGGCACCCGGCCCGGGATCCTGCTGCCGCTCGCCTTCGCCCTGTTCTCGCCGCTGACGGTCCCGGCCTTCGGCTGGTGGTCGGCCGCCATCAACGCGGTGCCGCTGCAGCTCACGATGGTCATGGCCCTGGCGGCCCAGGTCAGGTGGGCCGGGGAGGGCGGGGCGCGGCACGCCCGCCGGGCGTTCTACTGGGTGCTCGCCGGCATGGCGTTCAGCACGAAGGGGGTCTTCGTCCCGTTCCTGCTGTTCGCGCTCACCACGTCGCACCTGCGGCCGTGGGCGGGCCCGTGGATCGCGCTCATGCTGCGCGAGCTGCGCTCCCACTGGCGGCTGTGGGGCTCCTACGTGCTGCTGATGGGCGGATACGCGGCGCTCTACCTGGCCCGGCGCGGCACCGCGCCGGGCGAGGGCGCGGCCGTCCCGGCTCCGGGTGACGTGGCGAGCCTGCTGGGCCGCCTTCTCGGCCAGGTCTTCCCGGCCGGGGTGGTCGGCGGGCCGCTGTCGTGGGGCCCGGTGCTGCCCAACGGCGGGCTGGCCGACCCCGGCCCGCTGCTGGTGGCCGCCGGGTGGGCCGTGCTCGCCGCCCTGGTGGTCGCCACCGTGCTGTGGCGGCGGCGGGCCGTACGCGCCTGGGTGATCCTGGCGGGCTACCTGGTGGCCGCGGACGGCGTGCCCACGGCGATCGCCCGCGGCACCGGGCTCGCCCAGGTCGTCGGCTCCGAGACCCGTTATGTCGCGGACGCCGCGATCGTGCTCGCGGTCTGCCTGGGGCTCGCACTGCTGCCCGCCCGGGACGAGACCGCGCCCTACCGCCGGCCGATTCCCCCCGGGAGCGGGCTGCCGACGGCGGCGGGCCTCGTCGCGGGCGCCTATCTCGCGATGTCGATCGTGTCGATCCAGAACTACCGCGACACACTGTCGGGCGACCGGGTGCGGGCCTACCTGGCCGCCGTACGGGCCTCCCTCGCCAAGACGCCGGACACGGCGGTGATCTACTCCAGCCCGCTGCCCGAGGGCATCGTGCTGCCGTGGAACGGCAACCGCAGGCTCAGCCACCACCTGCTGGCCCCGCTCGCCCGGCCCGCGCTGCGCGCCCGGATGCGGGTGCCCGAGCCGTCGGAGCACGCGCTCGTCTTCGACGACAAGGGCGGGCTCGCGCCGGTCGAGGTGAAGGCGTCGGTCGGGGTGCTGCCGCCGGGGGACCGCTCGTGCTTCCCGCTGTTCGGCGACGCGATCTTCTTCCCCGACGTCGTCTCGTTCGGCGGGCCCGGGCCGGTCGCCGGGCTGGCCTACACCGCGAAGCGGGACGGCACCGGCAGCTACGAGATGAGCGGGCAGCAGGGGCGGTTGCGGTTCCATGCCACCGGATCCAGTGGCGCGCTGGTGCACTTCCCGGTCACGGCCGTCGGCAAGGGGCTGCTGATCCGGCTGGACGACCCGGCGGCGGTCTGCCTGAAGGGCTTCGCCTACGGCGACCCCGTGCCCGGCGCGCCCGCCCCTACGGACGCGGTGACGCCGCCGTCTCCGTCTCCTTCCCCGTCGCCCTCGCCTTCTGTGAAGAGATCTCCGTCTCCGTCTCCGTCTGTGTCCCCCTCCGCGTCCCCCTCCGTGAAGAGGTCGCCCGGAGGGCGAGGCGCCTCGCCGGCTCCTCGACGTAGCGATGGGTGAGCGTGGCCAGCAGCAGCGTGAACGCGCCGACCACGACGAGGTTGCCGGCGAAGTTCCCGCTCCACGGCCGCTGCTCGGTGAAGTCGTACCAGAGATAGAGGGCCACGAACTGCCACAGGAACACGCCGTAGGACACCCGGCCGAGGAAGCGCATCACCCGGCTGCCCAGGAAGCGCCCGTACGGCGAGCCCCCGGCGGGCAGCAGCGCGGCCGGGGTCACCAGCCCGGCCGCCACGGTGGCGTACAGGGCCAGCTCCGACAGGTCGGCCCACACGCCGTCCACGCCGCTGAAGCGCGTGCCGGTCAGCGGCGAGGCCGCCACGGCGTACGCGAGGGCGGCGACGAGCAGGAACGAGCCCGCCGACGCGCCCGCCGCCCGGACGAACCGGTGCGCTGGGCCGTCCTCGCGGGTCTCTTGACGGGCCCACTCGGAGACGACGGCCAGCGCCATGCCGATCGCGAAGAACACCCAGGCTCGGGGCAGCCAGGTGTTCAGGTAGGGCCGATAGACGGGGAAATAGGTGAGCAGCGCCCACGCGAACGACGACGCGGCGAGCACGGCGACGCCGGTCAGCAGCCGCCGGGCGCGCCTGCCGAGATCGGGACCGCCGCGCCGCGCGTACGCCGCCAGCACGGCGGCGACCAGTGGCAGCAGCACGTAGAACGCGGCCTCGACGCACAGGCTCCACATCTGGGCGAGCCCGCGCGGCCCGAGGCCGAACCACCAGGGGTGGATCTCGTAGGTCTGGCCGAGCAGCAGCAGTTGCAGCCACGTCTTCACGTCGCCGAGGTGCGGCCCGGCCCACAGCGTCATGGCCGCGACCACGACCAGCCAGTACGCCGGGAGGATGCGCAGGGCGCGCTTGACCAGGTAGACCCGGGTGCTCGGGGGACGCTCCCCGAGCAGCGCGGCACGCGCGTAGGGCCGGTAGAGGAGCAGCCCGGACAGTGCGAAGAAGATGGGCACCGCGACGTCGCCCCGGGCGAGCAGGCTGCTGAAGAAGTTGTCGTGCAATGCCGCCGCCGACTCGATCGCGACGTGGAACACGAGGACGGCGATGGCAGCGAGCGCCCGCACACCGTCGAGGGCGTCCACATGTCCGGCAGGCACCTGACCGGAAAGCACCGGTGTGTCACGAACAGGTTGCGAACCGGCCGGTAACATGTCACGAGTCGCCGTCGAGCTAGAACCTGTTTCGGTCACTTTTCCGCATCCCTCGTGACGTTGGTCACCGCCCCGTCTAACATACAGCGAAATAGGAACGTGTTTCAGGACAAATAGGTAGTATCTGGCCTGCCCCAGGAGGAGCGATGCGCCGCGGATTGGGAGTGGTCCTCGTAGGACTCGGGGCGTTCCTCGTCGTTCTCGCGCCGCTGCTGAGATTCCAGGTCGCGGACAAACTCGTGCAGGCGCCGGCGAACCAATACAGCGTCACGCGGCTGACCGCCGAAAACGCCCGCTACTTCAGCATGCGCGACCTGAAGGTCCTCACCGGCACCCTCGACATCACGGTCACGACCAGGGGCGATGTCAAGGAGGCCAAGGACGACCACGTCGTGTGGGACCAGTTCACCAACGCCAACGACGTGACGAACAACAATCCGCAGATCTCCATGACGCAGTTCCGCAGCGCGTTCAACAAATACAACGGCCAGGGCGTCACCTGCTGCGGCACGAGCGTGAACAGCGGTTCCGGCGCGGAGCCGGTGCAGTTGCAGGGCCAGATCTTCCTGTTCCCGTTCGGCGTCGAGAAGAAGACCTATCAGGTGTTCAACACCGATACCCGCAAGGCGTACGACGCGACGTTCGACGGCGAGGACACGATCGACGGCCTGCCGGTCTACCGGTTCGTGCAGAAGATCCCGCCGACGCCCGTCGAGCAGCTCAGCGCGCCCGCCTCCGTGCTCGGCATGAAGGGGACGGGCGACATCCAGGTCGACCGTGTCTACGACGGCGTGAACACCTTCTGGGTCGAGCCGACCACCGGCGTCCCGGTCAAGCAGGAGCAGCAGCGCCACGAGGTGCTGAAGACGGCCGACGGCGTCGAGCGCATGCCCGCCCTCATCGCCACCGCCTCGTTCACGCCGCAGACCATCGGCGAGCTCGTCAAAACGGCCCGGGACAACATCGCCCAGATCACGCTCATCAAGACGACGCTCCCCCTGGTGTCGCTCATCCTCGGGCTCGCGCTCGCCGTCGTCGGAGTGTGGCTGCTGCGGCCGGGCCGCGCGGACTGACCCGGGAAGCCGGCCGACCCCGTGAAGCGGGACAGCGTCCTGCACCCGCCGGTGGCGGCGCCTCCGGCGGGCACGCCCTCCCGGCGCTCCCGCGCGGCCGGGCTGGTGCGGGCCTGCCGGCCCCGGCAGTGGCTCAAGAACGCGCTCGTCTTCGCCGCTCCTGCCGCCGCCGGCGTGCTCACCACCGGGGCGGGGCTGCGCGGCTCGCTCGTCGCGTTCGCCGCCTTCTGCCTGGCCGCCGCCGGGTCCTACCTCTTCAACGACGCGGCCGACGTGGCCGCCGACCGGCGCCATCCCCGCAAGCGGCTGCGCCCGATCGCGGCCGGGATCGTGTCCGTACGGCTCGCGCGGACGGCAGGCGCGGTGCTGCTGGCGGCCGGCCTGCTCGTGGGGCTGGCCGGTGGGTGGCCGCTCGCCGCCGTCGTCGCCGCCTATCTGGCGCTCACCTTCTCCTACACCCTGTGGCTCAAGCACCAGCCCGTGGTGGACCTGGTCGCGGTGGCCGGCTGCCACGTCGTGCGCGCGTACGCGGGGGCGGTCGCCGTGGCCGTGCCGGTGACGAGCTGGTTCCTGGTCGTCGTCTCGCTCGGCTCGCTGCTGCTGGTGGCCGGCAAGCGCGAGGCCGAGCTCCGCGCCGGGCCGCAGGACGGCCAGGTCGCCCGGGCCACCCTGGAGACGTACACCGCGAGCTACCTCGGCCACGTGCGCGTCATGGCCTCGGGAGCGATGATCGTCACCTACTGCCTGTGGGCGCTCCAGGAGCACACCGGATCGGCCAGGGCGTTCTGCGCGCTCAGCATCGTGCCGTTCGTGCTGGTCGTGCTGCGGCACGCGCTGCTCGTCGACCGCGGGGTGGGCGAGGAGCCCGAGGAACTGCTGCTGCGCGACCGCCCGCTCCAGGTGTTCCTCGCGCTGATGCTGATCCTGCTGGCATGCGGTATCCAACTGGCATGACGACGCCGCTGACGGGATGGGGGCGCACCGCGCCCACGCGGGCGACGGTGGTCCGCCCGCGCACCGCCGAGGAGGCCGCGGAGCTGGTGGCGAAGGCGGGCAGGCGCGGCGTCGTGGCCCGCGGGCTCGGCCGCGCGTACGGCGACGCCGCGCAGAACGCGGGCGGGCTCGTGCTCGACTGCACGGCACTTGAGCGGTCATGGCGCGTCGACTCCACCGGGCTCGTCACCGCGTCGGCGGGGGTCAGCCTGCACGACCTCATGACCGCGCTCGTGCCGCGCGGCTGGTTCGTGCCGGTGACCCCCGGCACCCGCTATGTCACGGTCGGCGGGGCCGTCGCGGCCGACGTGCACGGCAAGAACCACCACGTGGACTCCTCCTTCGGCGCCCATCTGCGGTCGCTGCGCCTGCTCACCGCCGACGGCGTCGTACGTACGCTCGGGCCGGGCGACGACCTGTTCTGGGCAACCGTGGGCGGGATGGGGCTGACCGGGATCGTCGTCGAGGCGGCCTTCCAGTGCGTGCCGATCGAGACGGCGTGGATGCGGGTGGACGTCGAGCGCACCCGCGACCTCGACCAGACCCTGGAGACGATGGCCGCGACCGACGACGGGCATCGCTACACGGTCGCGTGGATCGACCTGCTGGCGCGGGGCGGGCGCATGGGCCGGGGCGTGCTCACCCGTGGTGACCACGCCGCGCCCGGCGACCTGCCCGCCCGCGCGCGGGCGAACCCGCTCGCGTTCGCGCCGCGGCCCCTGCTGTCCGCGCCGCCCTGGGCGCCCGGCGGCCTGCTCAACCGGGCCACGGTGCGGGCCTTCAACGCCGCCTGGTACGGCAAGGCGCCCGCCGCCCCGCGCCGGATCGTCCAGGGCATCGCGCCGTTCTTCCATCCCCTCGACGGCGTGGCCGGCTGGAACCGGATGTACGGCCCGCGCGGCTTCGTGCAGTATCAGTTCGTGGTGCCGCTCGGGGCGGAGGACACGCTGCGCCGGGTGGTCGAGCGGCTGTCCGGCGCGGGCGTCGTGTCGTTCCTGACCGTGCTGAAGAGGTTCGGGGCGGGGACGCCCGGCATGCTGTCGTTCCCGATGCCGGGGTGGACGCTGGCCCTGGACATCCCGGCCGGGCAGCGCGGGCTGGCCGCCATGCTGACCGAGTTCGACGGCTGGGTCGCGGCGGCCGGGGGGCGGCTCTACCTGGCCAAGGACTCCCGGATGTCGGCCGCCACGATGGCCGCGACCTATCCGCGGCTGGGGGAGTGGCGGGAGATCCGGCGCCGGGCCGACCCGGACGGCGTCTTCGTCTCCGATCTCGCCCGTAGGCTGCGGCTGTGCTGAGTTCTGTGCTGGTTCCGTCGTCGTGGGAGTGGTCGTGAGAAACGCGCTGGGCTCGGTCGACACCGTCCTGCTGCTCGGCGGGCGCAGCGAGATCGGCCTCGCCATCGTGGAGCGGCTGGTCCGGCGGGGCGCCCGCCGGGTCGTGCTCGCCGCTCGGGGCGGGACCGCGCCGGTGGAGGAGCTCGAACGGCTCGGGGCCGAGGTCCACGTGCTCGACTTCGACGCCGCCCGGCCGGAGACGCACGCCGGCCTGATCGAGGAGGCCGCCGCCAAGGTGGGCGACCTCGACGTGGTGATCCCGGCGTTCGGCGTACTCGGCAGCCAGGCGGTCTATGACGCCGACCCGGTGGCCGCCGCCCGCGACGTCGCCGTCAACTTCGGCGGCCACGTCTCCATCGGCCTGGCCGCCGCGCGGCGGCTGCGCGAGCAGGGCCACGGCACGCTCGTCGTGCTGTCGTCGGTGGCCGGGGTGCGGGTGCGGAAGGCCAACTTCGTGTACGGCTCCGCCAAGGCCGGGCTGGACGGCTTCGCCCAGGGGCTGGCCGACGCGCTGCACGGCTCGGGGGCCCGGGTCGTGGTCGTCCGGCCGGGGTTCGTGATCGGCCGGATGACGCGGGGGATGACCCCCGCTCCGATGTCGGTGACGGCGGCCGAGGTCGCGGACGGCGTGATGGAGGCCCTGGACACGCGGAAGGTGACCGTGTGGGTGCCCGCGCGGCTGCGGCTCGCGTTCGCCGTCATGCGGCTGCTGCCCCGCCCCATATGGCGGAGGCTCCCCCGCTGACCCCGTGCCGGGCCGGCGGGAGAGCCTCCTGTGATCGGCCGGATCAGCCGGTGACGAGTGTCAGCCCGTAGACCGACAGGGCCTCGTTGACGGGCTGGAAGTACGTGGTGCCGCCGACGGTGCAGTTGCCCGAGCCGCCCGAGGTCATGCCCTGGGCCTGGTTGCCCGAGATGAACGAGCCGCCGGAGTCACCGGGCTCGGCGCAGACGTTGGTGCGGGTCAGGCCGCTCACCGTGCCCTGGGAGTAGCGGACGCTGGCGTTGAGCTGCTGGACGGTGCCGCAGCGCCAGCCGGTGGTCGAGCCGGAGCGGCAGATCGACGAGCCGACGGGGGCCACGGACGAGCCCTTCACGGCCACGTTGCCGCCGCTGTAGTTGTTGACCCAGCCCGTGGGCGTCCAGTTGCTGTTGACCGCGACCCACGAGTAGTCGTCGCCAGGGAACGAGGAGCCCTGGAAGGTGCCCTGCGCGATCCGGTTGTAGCCGGTCGTGGTGTTGCCGGCGCGGCCACAGTGGCCGGCGCTGACGAAGCCGTTCGTGCTTCCCTTGCGTACGGAGAAGCCGATCGAGCACCGGGCCGAGCCGTTGATGTAGTAGGCGTCGCCGCCGCGCACGTCGTAGTAGGTCTGCGGCTGCTCGCTGGACTGCTCGACCCGTACGGCCGACGTGTCGGCGCCGCTGGCCGCCACGAACGCCTCGGCCTCGGCGGGGTTGGACGACAGCACGACGACGCTGTTGCTGCGCACGTCGACGTACCAGACGGGGGTGGAGGCGGGCGCACTGGCGGCGGCCCGGTCGAGCGCGGCCTCGGTCGACTCGAGCGCGGCGAGGCTGCGGCCGACGATCTTCGGCTGCGCGCCCGCGGCCAGGATCGCACCGGCCTTCGAGGCGTCGGAGGTGGCGACGATGAAGCTCTCGGAGGTGGTGCCGGTGACCCAGGAACCGGCGTAGGCGTCGCCGATCGCGGCCCGGACCTTGGCGTCGGCGGACATGGCCTTGGCCTCGTTGGCCAGGCGGGCGTCGATCTGGGCGGGGGTGAGCCCGAGGTCGCGCTGCATGGCGTCCACCAAGGCGGGCGGAGGCTTGAGGCCGGAGGAGGCGGGAGAGTCGTTCGGCTCGGCCACGGCGGGGGTGGCGACCGTGGCGAGGGCCGTGACGGCCAGAGCGCATCCGGCGAGTACGGTGCGTCTGTGGAGCATGTGGGGCTCTCCTTGTCTCTGGGGGTGCCGTCAACGTAACCGACCTCCGCTCTCCGGTGGATCTATCAGTTCGCCCCTATCACCGAGTTATGGAACCGCCCTCGCGAGAGGATTCGCTGGCCCGAAATTGGCCGCTCCCGCACCACGCCCGCGGGAGCATTCCGAAATAGCCCTTTCGTACGCCGTCATTCATGACGGAATTCGCCGGTCGTGCGATTTCGGTCGGGGAACCGCTCAGGGAACCGCGCCGTATTCGGGGTTGGTGGCGAGCCAGTCGGCGTAGCGGGCGCTGCGCCGCACCGCGTCGGCGTACGCGGCCCGGGCGTGCGCGGCGACGACGGGGGCGGCGGCCCGCGCGCCGATCGAGTCGGCGTGCCAGCCGAGCAGATGCCGCCAGCGCAGCGGCGCGCCGGCGAGCGGCATCATGACCAGCCCGGCGGTGAGCCGGAAGGTGGCCTGGCACAGGGCGACCGCCTTGCCCACTCCGACCAGGTGCAGGCAGGTCGCCACGTCCGTCTCGTAGATGGACTCGGGGACGAACCCGGCCCGGGCGCAGGCGGCGGCGAAGCAGTCGGCGAAACAGCCGTCGCCGGGGGCGACCGTCCAGTGCTCCTCGGCGAGGCTCGACAGCTCCAGTTCCTTCTCTCCCGCGAGGGGATGATCCTCGGACAGGAGCACGAAGACCGGATCGGTGCCGACCGTGGTCCAGTTCATCGATTCGGCCGGGGGAGGCGGGCTGTCGCCGCACGTTCCGAGCAGCACGAAGTCGAGCCGGCCCGCGACCGCGAGCGAGGTCAGCTCAGCGGCCGACCACGAGGTGCGGGTGGTGACGGGGATGCCCGGCTGGTCGGCGGTCAGACGCTCGACGAGCCCGCCGAGTATGGGCCCGTTCGTCGCGCCCAGACGATAGCCGGGCAGCTTGACGGAGGTGTTGGCGAACCTCACCGCGTCCTCCTGGAGGTCCCGTACGGCGGGCAGCAGCACCCGGGCGCGGGCGAGCACCATCTCGCCGAGAGGAGTGGGCCGGGCGCCGTTGCGGTCGCGTTCGAACAGCGGACCTCCGAGTGATCGCTCGATGCGCTTGAGCTGCGCGGTGAGCGACGGTTGGGCGAGGCCGAGCCGGGTGGCCGCTTTCGTGACGCTCCCGGCTTCGGCGACCGCGTGCACGATTCTCAGATGGCGGATCTCCAGATCCATAGAGGGACGGTACGACCCTCGTGTTATGGCCGCAATCCCGCATTGTCATGAAATCTGACTTTGGCCCGTGAGCTGTCGTCACCACTGTGACGGGTGGTGCGGCTGGGGCGTCGGCCGTGGCGTGAAACGCGTTCTCGCCTGGGCTTTCTCCCGCCCTCCGGGGAATGGTTACCGACTGGTAGGAACCTGTCGGGCGCGGCTTATTAGAACGCGTTGCAGTTCGGTGGGGGCCGTCGTACGTTCGAGGCATGCGGACACGTGTCACCGACATGTTCGGAATCGAGTTCCCCATCTTCGCCTTCAGCCACTGCCGGGACGTCGTCGCCGCGGTCAGCCGCGCCGGCGGCATGGGCGTGCTCGGCGCCCTGTACTTCACCCCGGAAGAGCTCGAGATCGAGCTGAAGTGGATCGACGACCACGTGGACGGTCGTCCGTACGGCGTGGACGTGGTGATGCCCGCCTCCTACGCGGGCGCGGACCTCGACGTGGACACTCCCGCAGAACTGGTGGCGCGGCTGCAGGGGATGATCCCGCAGGGGCACCGGGCCTTCGTGGAGGATCTGCTGGCCCGGCACGGCGTGCCGCCGCTCGACGGCGCCGACTCCGGCAAGGTGCTGCTCGGCTGGACCGACGCGACCGCCCGGCCGCAGGTCGAGGTCGCGCTCCGGCACCCCATCGCGCTGCTCGCCAACGCCCTCGGCCCGCCGCCCGCGGACGTCGTGGAGCAGGCGCACGCCAAGGGCGTGCAGGTGGCCGCGCTCGCCTCGACGCCCCGCCACGCGATCAAACAGGTCGAGGTCGGCGTGGACGTCGTCGTGGCGCAGGGCACCGAGGCCGGCGGCCACACCGGGGAGATCTCCACGATGGTGCTGATCCCGCAGGTGGTGGACGCGGTGGACGTGCCGGTCCTGGCCGCGGGCGGCATCGGGTCGGGCCGCCAGATGGCCGCGGGCATGGCGCTCGGCGCCGAGGGCGTGTGGACCGGCTCGATCTGGCTGGCCGTGGAGGAGGCCGACACCTCCGAGACCGTACGGCGGCGTATCATCGCGGCCACCTCCCGCGACACGGTCAGGTCGCGGAGCTGGACCGGCAAGCCCGCCCGCCTGCTGAAGAACGAGTGGACCGACGCGTGGGAGTCGGCCGAGTCGCCCGGCACGCTGCCGATGCCGCTGCAGTTCATGCTGATCTCCGACGCGCTGCGGCGGATCAGCAGGTCGGACGTGACCGAGCTGGCCACGTTCCCGGCCGGGCAGATCATCGGTGCGATGAACCAGGTCAAGCCGGCCAGACAGGTCGTCTTCGAGATGGTGGAGGAGTACATCGAGGCGATGGAACGTCTCGGCCGCATGACCGGCGACGGCTGACACCGCGAGCGACGGCTGACGCGGTGAGCGACGGCTGACGCGGTGAGCGGCGGGTCCCCTCGCGCGTCCGTCCCCTGGAGAGAAGGACTCCGCACCCCGATCGGCCGCCTCACCGGCCAACGCCAGCTCCCGCTCCGCCCCCACCACATCACCCGTACGGGCACGCAACTGGGCCCTGCCAGGCCCGGTTGTCCCCACGCCTGCCCCCGCCTCCCTCGGTCGCCCGGCCGCTGCGATTTACTGGCGGTGCCGTTCCGCGAGCAGAGGGAGGACGCCGGGGATGAGTGGTGCCCGCGACGAGACCGTGGCTGAGGCCCTGCCAACCCCGCCGCCGATCATGGGGAACGTCCCCGGCTCCTACGCGCTGAGCGTCTTCAGGGAGCGGCACCCGGTGCTCGTCCGCCAGGTCGCGGAGGCGCTGCCGTACTCGCCGGACCGGCGGCGCGCGCTCGACCGGCTGCTCGACGAGGTCGTGCGCGACGTCATGGAGCCGCTGGAGCCGTCGGCGCACGACGCCGCGGCCTGGGCCGAGTGGGGACGCGGCAAGATCGGCCGCCCCTATGTCGACGTGCCCTTCCTGTGGGGGGAGAGCTACTTCTATCGGAAGGTGCTCGAAGCCACCGGATATTTCGGCGACGGCCCGTGGCGCGGGATCGATCCGTTCGGCCCGATGAAGCAGGCCGAGCTCGACGGCCCGGACGTGGACGGTGAGCTGGCGGCGCTCGACGAGACCGCCGCGCTCTCCCCGGCCGAGCGGGCCGACGCGCTGCTGCTCGGCTCGCTCTGGGGCAACCGGGCGGACCTGTCCTTCGGCGTCACCCTCACCGGTGACCGGGAGAAGGCCGCGGACCTGGTCGTGGACGACCGCCCGCTGCTGTGGTCGCTGGTCGAGGCCGCCGCCCCGGGGAGGATCTGCCTGGTCGCCGACAACGCGGGGCGCGAACTGCTGCCCGATCTCGTGCTGGCCGACGATCTCCTCGCCTGCGGGCTCGCGGGCGAGGTCGTCCTGCACGTCAAGCCCTATCCGTACTTCGTGTCCGACGCCACCCCCGCCGACGTGCTGGCGTGCCTGCGGCGGCTCGCCGCGGCGCCCGGCCGGGCCGCAGAGGCGGGGGGCCCCCCCTGGGGGGGCCCGGGGGGGGGGAGGCCACCCCGTCGGGGGGGGCCCCTCCCCCGCGCCCCCCCTGCGGCCCGGGGGGGGGCGGCGGGACCGCGGGGGGCGGGCGCCGCGGGCGCGCCCACCCGACTGCGGAGGGGTCGCGTGGGCGAGGAGGTG
>NZ_VJVX01000046.1:0-72320 GCF_008033685.1 Microbispora sp. CSR-4 | reverse complement strand
AACGGCAGCTGGTCGGGGTCCAACCCCAAGCCTGCGTCGTTCACGCTCAACGGCGTCACCTGCACCGGCTCCATCACCACCTCATCACCCTCGCCGACCGCCACGCCCTCACCCTCACCTTCCGTAACGCCCACGCGCTCGCCTTCGCCTTCACCCACGCCCTCGCCCTCCGCGACGCCCACGCGCTCGCCTTCGCCTTCACCCACGCCCTCGCCCACGCCGTCGAGCGGTGCGCTGTACGTGTCGCCGAACGGCAGGGACGGCGCGGCGGGGACGCAGTCGGACCCGACGACCCTCACCGCGGCGATCACCCGCGTCGCCCCCGGCGGCACGATCTACCTGCGCGGCGGGCGCTACGACTTCACGCAGACGATCACCATCGCGCCGGGCAACAACGGCACCTCGAACGCCCGCAAGACCCTGTCCGCCTACCCCGGCGAGACTCCGGTGCTGAACTTCTCGGCGCAGAGCGAGTCGTCGTCCAACCGCGGGCTCACGCTGAACGGCTCGTACTGGCACGTGTACGGCATCGTGGTCGAGCGGGCCGGCGACAACGGGATCTACATCGGCGGCAGCAACAACATCATCGAGCGCACGATCACCCGCTACAACCGCGACACCGGGCTGCAGCTCGGGCGGATCGCCTCCGACACCCCGCGCGACCAGTGGCCGTCGAACAACCTCATCCTCAGCTCGGAGTCGCATGACAACGCCGACTCCGACGGCGAGGACGCCGACGGCTTCGCCGCCAAGCTCACCACCGGCACGGGCAACGTCTTCCGCTACGACGTGTCCCACAACAACATCGACGACGGCTGGGACCTCTACACCAAGACGGACACCGGAGCCATCGGACCGGTCACGATCGAGGACTCCCTGGCCTACAACAACGGCACCCTCAGCAACGGAGGCCAGTCCGGCAACGGCGACCGCAACGGCTACAAGCTCGGCGGCGACAAGATCGCCGTCAACCACGTGGTCCGGCGCAACATCGCCTATCGCAACGGCCACCACGGGTTCACCTACAACAGCAACCCCGGCACGATGACGATCTCGGACAACGCCGGCATCGACAACGCCGAGCGCAACTTCTCCTTCGACACCGGCACCTCGGTCTTCCGCGGCAACACCTCCTGCCGCAGCGGCAGCGGGTCCAACGACAAGACCGTCGGCAACGTGGACAGCTCCAACCAGTTCTGGGCGGGCTCGAACGGATCCCGGTGTTCCTCCTACACCGGCGCTCTCGGCTGGTCCTTCGCCTCGGACGGCCACCTCATCGTGACCTTCGGCGGCAGGCCGGTCACGTCCTGACCCGTCGTCCCCCGAGGGTACGGCCGGGCCGCCGCAGCGGCCCGGCCGTTGGCCGTTGGCCGCTGGCAGATCGGGTCGGCCGACAGCCGTTCGTCGTCGGCGGATCACGTCGGGACCGGTAGCCATTGGAGCAGTCCCGCGTTCGGCTCGGTCGCCGGCGGTGGCATGCGCTCTGCGGCTGGCCACGACCCGGCCCCGCCTGCCGTAACCGGGGTCACCGGCAGGGCGCCCCGCCCACCATCCCGTACGCGGACAGACGGTGGGCGGGGGCTCTACGCATCATGCCGACCCGGAGGTGCCCGGCCGAGCCTCGCTTGATCCGGGGACGCATGCCGACCCCGGCTGACATCGAGCGGATGTGCTCGCGGTGCTCCCGAAAGGGACAGCGGAGCCGTGGCTGAGGCTTCCGCCTGCCGGTTCGGGACGGCAGGCGGAACAGACGGCGACGCGCCGCCCATCTGGGCCGGCCGGGCCGCCATCACGTTGAGGGTGTCGTGCCGGTGCGGTGTCACGCGGGCGGCACCCTCGACTCGTTCTCGACATATCCCCCGTTGCATGCGATCCCGGGCGGTGCTCGATGAGGCTTTGCAACGGTCCAATCTCGGCCGCCAACCCTGCCCGTTGAGAGCACGTCCCCTACCGCACGGAGCAACCCGAGCCTCTGGAGTAACGGCATGCATCAGCAGCCCAGCCCCCCGAACGGTCCGTACGGATCACCCGCCGGCCAGCACCCGTACGGCGGACACCCCCACCAGCCTCCGTTCGGCGGGCCTGCTCAGCGGCCACCCGCCTGGCAGCCCCCGCCCCCGCATCGGAAGAAGGGCAAGGGGCCCGGCTTCTGGCTGCTGGTGATCGGGCTCCCGTTCGTCCTGCTGTTCGGCTGCATGGCCGCCGTCGGGTCTCTCGCCTCCGACAGGTCGAGCACGACGAGCACCGCCGCGAAGGCGCACAAGCCGAGCGCGGCGGCCGACTCCGACGCCACGGCGGCCGAGAAGGCCGGCGCGAGCGAGGAACCGTCCTCGCCGCCCAGCTCGCAGCCCAAGCCGCGCACCTACAGCGGGGCCGGGGCGAAGGTCCTCAAGCTGCGCAAGAGCGACTGGACGGCCGTATGGCTGGTCACGCTCACCCACCGCGGAGGCTCGAACTTCATCGTCTCCCCGCTCGACCCGGGCGGCGCCGAGCAGGGCGCGATCGTCAACGAGATCGGCGACTACAAGGGGAGCGTCCTGCTGAACGAGGACGACGGCAAGGACACGGCCGCGCTGAAGATCCAGGCCGACGGGGCGTGGACGATCGTGCTGAAGCCGTTGTCGATGGCCCGCGTGTGGTCCGGTGGCTCGCTCACAGGTCGTGGTGACGAGGTGGCCATCATCGCCCCGCCGAGCGTAGGCCTCACGACGGTGAACGCACGGCACTCGGGGAGCGCGAACTTCATCGTCGAGGCCTGGACCGAGACGAGCAGGGAACTGATCGTCAACGAGATCGGCAGTTGGCACGGTGAGGTTCCACTGCCCAGCGGGACGATTCTCGTCACGATCAAGGCTGACGGCGTCTGGTCCTTCAAGAAGAGCTGACGAACGCACGGACGGCTCGCGCCCCGACGGGGGGCGCGAGCCGTCCGTGCCTCTGCGGGCGTGTCAGGACCACGTTCAGACGCGGGCGCGGTAAGGCGAACGCGGCCCACAGGCGGCTCGGGAGGGGCGGGGCGAGGCGGCTGACTACCGGCCGTTGACGGAGAAGTGCTGGTAGTCCTTGGCGCCGGACCAGGAGCCGCCCCAGCCCCAGCCGATCCGCGCGAAGGCCCGCACCACTCGGTCTCCGCTGTTGATCACGCCGGGCTTCTTGAGCGGCCGGTCCACGAAGGCGTCCGCGTTGCGGTGGGCGTGCGAGCCGTCCGCGTAGACGTACGGGTTCTCGCGCGGGTTGACGTCCACCGCCAGCCCGTACGCGTGGTTGGACCAGCTGCCGGAGCCGGTGGCGTTGCGGCAGTTGAAGGCCGAGGTGTTGTCGGCGTCGATGGAGTCGTAGTCGCTGCCCTTGTAGACGTCGACGGGCACCATCCGGCGGATCGGGTAGCGCATCTCGTAGAGCTTGCCGAAGACGGAGGCCACGTCTTCGGCCACCTTCTTGTTGACCACGAGGGTGCCGGTGTGGGCCTTTCCGTCGAAGCCCCAGTAGGTCATGGTGATCTTCCGCAGCCCGCTCAGCGGAACCGGGCAGCCCGGACGCCAGGAGTATCGGACCTCGTCGCGGGACACGTTTTCGATCTTGGAGGAGAAGGGCGGCGGCCCGCTCGGGCTCGGCGTGGGCGCCTCGGACGACGGGGTGGCGGGGGCGGAGGAGGCCGGTGCGGAGGAGGGAGCGGCAGGCGCGGACGAGCCCGGCGCCGATGACGCCGGGACGGGCGCGGACACCCGGGCCCGGGCGGTGGCGGACGCGCCGGCGTCACCGACCCCGGCGCAGCCGGTCATCCCGACGAGGGCCGCCATCACTACCGCTGACCTGCGGTTCCACAAGGAGGTCATAGGCGCAGGTTACCCGCGGCCGAAACGTGCGCACGCGGGTTGCGCCCGCTTCTGTGGACAACGGGACTCCTGTGGATAAAGCCTGGGGCAATTGGCCGGAATCGCCGTATTGAGGGGCTGCAAGCCGTACGAATTGACGATCGGAATCGTCGGGGGCCGCGGCTAGGGTGGCGTCGTGCTTGAGCAACTACGTTTCGGTGGGGTGAGCGTGCCGACCCACGCGTTTTTCGTGGCTCTCGGCGTGATCCTCGCGAGCGTGGTGTTCGTCCTGGAGGCGCGGCGCCGGGGAGCCTTACGGGAGGAGTCGCTCGTCGCCGTCACCGGCGCGCTCGTCGGCGGGGCGATCGGCATGCGGCTGTCCGGCTGGGCCGAGCATCTCGACCCCGCGCTCAATCCGAGCCTCGTCGAGGCGTGGATGTTCGGCGCCCGGAGCATCCTCGGCGGCCTGACCGGCGCGTACGCCGGGGTGCTGGTGGCGAAACGGCTGATCGGCTACCGGGAGCGCACCGGTGACCTGTTCGCGCCCGCCGTCGCGCTCGGCATGGCCGTCGGCCGCATCGGCTGCTTCCTCACCGAGGCCCCCGGCCGTCCCACGAGCCTGCCCTGGGGCGTCCACGCGCCCGCCACCGTGCCGGAATGCCCCGGATGCCTGTCCGGCCAGGCCATGCATCCTTCGTACCTGTACGAGACCGTGTTCCAGCTCGCCGCCTTCGGCGCGTTGCTGTGGGCGCGGAGCCGGGTCGACAGGCCGGGCGAGCTGTTCACCCTCTATCTGGGCGCGTACGCCGTCTTCCGGTTCCTCGTGGAGTTCACCAGGGCGAACGAGACGGTCTGGCTCGACCTGACCCGCCCGCAGTGGTTCCTCGTCCCGGGGCTCATGCTCCTCGCCGTCCGCCTCGGGATCGGATATCGCAAGGGGTTCTATGATCGGCTGCTCCCCTTCCGGGGCGAGCGGCGACCGCTGTTACCGGCCGTCCGTCTGTCGCCTGTGGGCGAGGAGGAGAGATGAGCACACCCCCCGAGCCGCCCGAGCGGCCGCACGACCCCCAGCCGGGCGACCCCCAGTCGCCTCACGGCCCGGCAGGTCCGCCGCCTCAGGGCCCGGGCGGGCCGCATGGCCCCGGTCCCGGCGGCCCGTACGGCCCGTACGGCCCGGGTGCGCCGTACGGACCCGGCGCGCCGTACGGACCCGGTGGGCCGTATGGCCCCTCCGGCCCTCCCGGCCCACCAGGGCCACCAGGGCCGCCGCGCGCATGGCCGCCGCCTCCGCCCCCGAACACGACCGGTGTGGTCATCGCGCTGGCGATCGTGGGGGTCGTGGTCTACGGGATCGTCAATTTCGTGCTCTTCCTCGTGACCCTCGCGGTGGCGGACGGAGTCGCGAGCGACAACAAGAGCCTCGCGCTCGTCGGCGGAGCCGTGGTCCTCGCCCTGATCGCGTTCGGCGGAGGAACGCTGCTGATCCTCCTCCGCAAGCCGTGGTCGCGAGGGCTCGGGATGGGCCTGATGATCGGCTGGGCGCTCCTGACGATCTTCACTGCCGGCTTCTGCACCGGCGTCAACCCCTCGCTCTACACGGACGGTTTTCTGTGACCACCGGAATGCCCCTGCGGGGAGACCGCATCCTCCGCTATGTCAACGCGTTCTGCCCGCGCTGCCACGAGGAGCGGCCGGACCGCCCGCTGGCGGAGGTGCCGCGGCTGTCCGGCTGGCTCGCGGCCCGCGACGGCCGGGTCTACCTGGAGCGCGGCTGCCGCGCCCACGGCATGGTCAGGACCCTCTACGACGAGGACCCGGAGATCCTCGCCTACCTGGAGGAATGGACCGCTCCCACCAAGGCGCATCTGCCCGACGTCGCGGGGAACTTCGATCCGGTCCCGGAGGCGTACCTGCGCGGGCTGCCGGAGATGCAGACCCAGCACACATGCATCCTCCTCGAAGACGTCGCGGAGGCGTGCAACCTGCGCTGCCCGACCTGCTTCACCGACTCCTCGCCCGATCTGCGGGGGATCGTGCCGGTCCGGGAGGTGCTCGCCAACGTGGACCAGCGGCTGGCCCGGGAGAACGGCCGTCTCGACGTGCTCATGCTCAGCGGCGGCGAGCCGACCCTCCACCCCGATCTGCCCGAGCTGCTCGCCGAGCTGACGGCCCGGCCCGTCACCCGCATCCTGATCAACACCAACGGGCTCCTGGTGGCCAGGGACGACGCCCTGCTCGACCTGCTCACCGAGCACCGCGAACGCGTCGAGGTCTACCTGCAGTACGACGGCGTGTCGGCCGAGGCGTCCCGGCACCACAGAGGTGGCGACCTGCGGCGGCTCAAGGCGGAGGCGCTCCGGCGGCTGTCGGAACGGGAGATCTTCACGACGCTGGTCATGACGGCCGCCCTCGGCGTGAACGACGCCGAGATCGGCGACGTGGTGCGCCTGGCCCTCGACACGCCGTACGTCGGCGGGGTGTCGATCCAGCCGCAGTTCGGCTCGGGGCGGTCCGGTGTGATCGACCCGATGGACCGGCTCACCCACACCGGGGTGCTCAAACGCCTCGGCCCCCAGACGGACGGCCTGGTCACGTGGCGCGACCTGACCGCGCTGCCGTGCTCGCATCCGCACTGCTGCTCGGTCGGCTACATGATCAAGGATGACGCCGATCAGTGGCGCTCGTTGACCGCGTTGATCGGGCACGACCGCCTCAAGGAGAACCTCGGGCTCGTCTCCAACCGCATCGCCGACTCGGAGATCCCCCGCCAGCTCCGCATGGCCGTCCAGGAGTCGCTGCTCGGCCTGCTGTCGGAGCAGTCGTCGCTGTCGCATCCCGAGATCGGCAAGGTCTGGCGCGACATCTGCGAAAACTGCGACCTCGGGCTGACGACCCTGCTGACCCTCGCGTCCTCGGCCCTGCCCGGCCGCAAGCGGCGGTTGCGCCGGCTGCTGGGCGAACGGGTCGTACGCATCACGGTCAAGCCCTTCATGGACATGTCCACAATGCTGGAGGAGCGCCTGGTGCAGTGCTGTGTCCACGTCGGCACCCGCTCCGACCAGGACCAGTGCGCGCCGTTCTGCGCGGTCCAGGCCTGGCCGGCGCTCGCGCGTCAGCGCCTGTCCGCCGTCGCCGCGGCCGACGCAGGCGTACGGCTCCCGCTGGTGGAGATCACGTGAGCCTCCCGCACGGGGAGCCCGGCGACCGGCCGACCGGCGTCGCGTACGAGCAGGCGCGCGCCGCCGAGACGGCCCAGGCCCAGGCGTCCGGCGGCGGGCAGGCCACGCCGTACGACCCGCTGAAGCTGTGCGTCTACGCGACGGTGGCGCTGCTCGCCTGGCTGTTCGGGGCGTGGGCCGTGCTCGGGTTCGCGGCCCTGGGGCTCGCCGGATATTGGCGGGCCCGCCGCGCGGGGCTCACCAGGAGCAAGTGCTATCTCAGGGACACCCGGCTCGTCCTCGCCTACCTGGGCGTGATCGCCCTGGCCGCCGCGGCGGCCCTCGTGCTCCCGCACGTGTCCCGCTAGGGTGATGCGGCTTCAGTCGCGCTTGGGCCAGATCGGGCCCTGGTCGGTCCAGATGACGCCCTTGTTGCGGCACAGGCAGAAGGGGTGGCCGACCGGGTCGGTGTAGACCCGCCAGCCGTAGCCTTCGGGGCCGATGAAGTCCTGCTGCAGCGTCGCGCCGAGGTCGAGGACGCGGCGCTGCTCGGACTCGATGTCGTCCACCTCGAAGTCGAGGTGGAACTGCTTGGGGTGCTCGCTGTCGGGCCACTGCGGAGCGCGGTAGTCGTCCACTCGGATGAAAGCCAGCTCGATCTCGCCGAACGTGATGCCGGCCCAGTTGCCGTCGCTGCCTTCCTTGATCGGACGGCCCGTCACCGCGGAGTAGAAGGCCGCCAGCTTCATCGTGTCCGGGCAGTCGATGATGAAATCGGTGAGTCGCAGCATTCCGCGATCGTGTCACATGATCAAGGGGAGCCCGGCAAGGCCTGGTTCTCGCGAGACCCGCTCCGTCACGGAATTTGTCGGTGGGCTTCGCCATGATCTGCGTACCTACTCACCGAGGGAGCATCATGGCTGCCGCCCGGGAAGCGGACTGGTCCGGCATCGGCTGGGACGCCTGGAAGAACCTGCGGCTGATCCGGGCCCGGCTCGACGCGGGCGCCGACCCCGATGCGGCCGACTTTTACTTCGGGCCACCCTTGCACAGAGCCGCCGAATGGGGCTCTCCCGGGGTGGTGGCGGAATTGGCCGCCCGGGTCGACGACGTGGACGCCGAGCACGAGGGCCGTACGGCGCTGTGGACGGCCGTCTTCGCCGACCGTCCGGACAACGCCCGGATCCTGGCCGAGGCCGGAGCCGACCCGTGGCGGCCGATGATGAACGGCTGGTCGCCCGGACGGCTGAGCCTGGCTACGCCGACCCCCGGCCTGTTCGGCGATCTCGGCGGGCGGCCCCGTCTGACCGACGCCGAGGCCGCCGCCGTGCAGGAAGCCGGACGTCTGATCGCCGCCGTGGGTGGCTTCCCCGACGACGGCCTGAGCGTGGCCTGTGTGGCAGGGATAACGGCCGCCGAGGTGGTACGCCGCCTGGGAGCCGGCCCGGAGGCGGTCGATCCCGAAGCGCTCATGGAAGATCCGTGGATGGACCTCGACGACAGCCTCGCCGTCGTCGGCGTCACCGATGTTCCCGGCGGCTGTGTGGTCAGCCAGCCGTGGGGATACACGCCGTCAACACCCGGTGTCACGGAGCGCCTGTCGGTCGGCACGGTCTGCTACGCCATGTTCGCCAACCCCAAGAGCGGCAACCAGGGCAGCGTCGCCCGGGACGGCGAGATCGTGGAGTGGGACACCCATCCCGGTGGTGGCGATCCGTCGCCGGAGAACCCGGCAGAGGAGATCCTCCGGAGGTACCTCTTCAACAGGCACGCCGTTGCGTACTGCTGTGCGGGCGCGGGCATACGCCCGACGGACGCGGGACCGATAGCGGGGCAGCCCGACACGTGGGTAAGGCTCCCCGACCGCGACTACTGGGGCTGACCGACTGGAGCCGACCCGCCGGCCGGGCCGCGGAAACCCCTGTGAGTGCGCCGCTGAACGACGGTGTTTGACGGAGCTTTTCGCGGAAAGCTCGCGCAGGTGTTCGATGACGCGCTACAGTCTTGGCCATCGGATCGAACACGGGTTCGGTCGAGTTCCGGCTGGTAAGGGGTGTGTGATGGCTGTTTCCACGGTGTCCGTCGCCCCTGCTCCGGCCGGCGGCGCATCCGTGGTGTTCGATCCGGTCGTGCCATCCCCGGCTCCGCCCGTCGTCGTCCCGGTCGTCCCGGCTCAGGCTCCGCCCGCCGCCGGGCGGTGCGTGCCGCGGCCGCGCCGGGCGACACGCCCTACCGCTCTCTACGGAAATCTACGACGGCCGCTATATCCCGTCATAAAGTCCGAGAGCGTGGACCCCGTGCGCAATCCCTACGCCCCCGGCGCCGGCCAGCGCCCCCCGGAACTCGCCGGCCGCGACCGCGAGCTGCAGCAGTTCGAGATCGTGCTCGAGCGGGTCGCCCGTGGCCGCCCCGAGCGGAGCATGGTCCTCACCGGCCTGCGCGGCGTGGGCAAGACCGTCCTGCTCAACACGTTCAAGTCCATGGCCATGCAGCGGCTGTGGGGCACCGGCAAGATCGAGGCCAGGCCCGACCAGTCGATCCGCCGCCCGGTTGCCGCCGCGCTGCACATGGCCATCAGGGAGCTCGCGCCCCGGCACCGCGCCCCCGAGCGGATCGAGGAGTTCCTCGGCGTGCTCAAGGCGTTCGCGATGCGCGACCCCGCCGCGGCGAAGGGCACCTCGCACTGGTCGCCCGGCATCGACGTGCCCGCCGCGCGCGGCCGGGCCGACTCCGGCGACCTGGAGATCGACCTGACCGAGCTGTTCGTCGACGCCGCGGGCGTGGCGACCGACCTCGGTGTCGGCATCGCGCTGTTCATCGACGAGATGCAGGACGTGCAGGCGCCCGACGTTTCGGCCCTGTGCGCGGCCTGCCACGAGCTGTCGCAGAACGGCGGCCCGTTGATCGTCGTCGGCGCCGGCCTGCCCCACCTGCCGAGCGTGCTGTCGGCGAGCAAGAGCTACTCCGAGCGGCTGTTCCGATACGCTCGCATCGACCGGCTCGACCGCGACGCCGCCGACCTGGCGCTGATCGCCCCGGCCGCCCGCGAGGACGTCGAGTTCACTCCCGACGCGCTCGACGCGCTGTATGAGGCGGCCGACGGCTACCCCTACTTCGTCCAGGCGTACGGCAAGGTCGCCTGGGACCTCGCCCCGCGCAGCCCGATCACGGCCGAGGACATCAAGGTGTCGGCCCCGGAGGCCGAGGAGGAGCTCGCGGTGGGCTTCTTCGGCAGCCGATATGAGCGAGCCACCCCCGCCGAGCGCGACTACATGCACGCCATGGCCCAGCTCGGGGACGACCCGGTGCCGACTGCCGAGGTGGCCGAGACGCTGGGCCGCAAGCCGTCGAGCCTGTCCCCGGCTCGCGACAGCCTGATCAAGAAAGGCCTGATCTACAGCGCCGAGCGCGGCGTGATCGGGTTCACCGTGCCGCATTTCGGGAGGTTCCTCCGCGCGCAGCCGCTATGAGTGGCGCGCCCATCGACCTCTCTACGGCTTTCTAGAGGGGAAGCTAGAGAGCCGTAGAGAGCTGAAGTGAAAGACCTCGATGCGGGAATCTACGCGTGTATAGCGTCAGGCCGATACAGGCGTAGATTCCCGCAGAGAGGCGTCGCCGAGCTCGTCGGGCGCGACCACCTGGCCGTCCGCCCCGACCATGACGGCCCGTACGGCGGGACGCCGCCCGCTGAGCTGCACGGCGAACACGACCTCCGCCTCGCCCCGGGCCGGGAAGACGAAGAACCGCCAGCACAGTTCACGCCACATGTCGGAGGGCTCGTCCGCCACCAGCGACCCGGCGTGGGCCCGCCACGCCGCGCTGGCCCGCAGCCGCGACAGCGCCCGCCCTGGCGGCATCGGCCGCTGCTCGCACGGCGCCCGGTGACGCAGACGCGAGACGACACCGTCGATCTCGGGTGAGCAGGCGAGCAGCAGGGCGACCCCTCCGCCGATCCACAGCATGGTCTCCGCGGTGAGATGCGGCAGTCCCGTGAGGTTTTCGGCCCCGATCAGGGCCGCCATCGCGGTCAGCGCCGCGGCCCGGCCGATCGACCGCAGTCCGACCGGGGTGTCGCTCACGTCTCCGAAGCAGCCGCACCCCACGTCCGGCCGGCGCCTGCGCAGATCCCACAGCACGTACGTCGCCACGGCGAAGAACACGGCCGGCAGCCACCGGGCGGCCGGGTGGTCCACGACCAGCAGGCCGGCCGCAAGCGCGAACTCGACCAGCGCGCAGACGATCATGGCGGCCTTGGCGAAGCGTTCCGGCATGAGCACCGCCGGGCCGAGCCGGGCCAGCGCGCCCGGCGACGTCTCGCGCCCGACCGTGGCCAGTTTGGCGACGCCCCCCAGCACCAGCGTCACCACGAGGATCGGCAGCGCGGCAGCCGCGATGGTCGAAAGCACCGGTCACCCCAATCCGACGCGGGCATTGAAGCAGCCCTTGGTCAAGTCTCCACCGAGCGCGACGTACGAGGACGCGGTCAGTTCCACGATCCTCCCGCGCGGGGACGTGCCGCATTCCAGACATCGGTCGCAGAACCGCCCCGTGAGGCATCCGCACGCGACGATCGGCAGCACGTCCGCCCGGCCGTCGCACACGTTGCGTACGCGCAGCACCGAGCCCAGCGCGAGATAGGGCAGGCCGGCGCAGGAGACGCCCGCGTCGCCGCAGCCGGTGTCCTCCCGTTCGAGCATGGGATAGGCGACGCCGTTCTCCGCGACGCCCTTCTCAGCGAAATCCGGGAGGTCCGGGAGGTCCGCGAAGTCGGTGAGATCGGCCCACACCGCCGTTCCCGAGATGCCCGTCTCGTTCCCGCCGTACGTCGCCTGCGGCGGGGGCACGGCCGTGGCCCGGTACGGCGGCTGCGAGGTCGCGGGCAGATGCGCGAGCGCCGTGCCCTGGTCGAGCAGCCCGATCGCGTCGAACAGGTAGCCCGGCTCCAGCTTGGGATGCCGCACCCGGATGCGACCGGACGAGCGGTAGGGCACGACGATGGACCGTTCCCTTCGGTGCGGGCCGCAGTCGAGCTCGACGGTGAGGTCGCGCCTGCCGCCGACCTCCCGGATGACGCCGGTGATCCGGGTGATGTCCGCCCAGATGCGCTCGGCGACCGTGCCGCCGCGCAGCGCCCGGACGACGATCTGCGCCCCGGTCGGCAGGTCGGCGGGCGCCACTGTGCCCCCGCGCCAGGCGGTCGCCCACGGCGCGATCACCAGGCGCCGCTGCTCGCCGCCTGCGGTCTCGACGATGAGCAGATGCGGGCTCACGTCGAGCAGCTCGCCGCTGACCACGTCGAACGGCTCCGTCTCCTCCGGCGACCGCGGCGCGGGCCGGGGGTCGCGGCCGAGAACGGCCGCCGCCAGCTTCCGCCTGCGCTCTCCGGCCCGGTACGGCTTCGCCCCTTCCACGCTCTCCAGCCTCACATGCCGGAGGGGGATGGAGAGGTAGTTTTCCGGGCGATGGTGGCGTCCGGGATCAATATTCCTCCTCCCGGTGCAAGGCGTTGCCACCTGTTTCGGGCAAACCACAGCCCGGCAGGACGTACGGCACGGGCGACGGGCCGCCACCGGCTTGCCCGCTCTTTGCCCAGGCAGGTGCGAAACCTGGATTTCGGTTCAGCCGGATCCAGCAGCGCGGCTGCGATTCTGGCACGAGATGCCTCTCTGGCCGGGTTGGTGATCCCAGATCGTGAACCATGAGGAGTTTCGCACGTACGTCCAGTCTCGCGGGGCGGCCCTGCTCCGCGTGGCCAACCAGTTGACCGGCAATCCCTGCGACGCCGAAGACCTTCTGCAGACCGCTCTCGCGCGTACGTACCTCGCGTGGGACCGCATCCGTGATCGGTCGTCGCTCGACGGCTACGTGCGGCGGGCGATGGTGAACATCAACATCTCCTGGTGGCGGCGGCGCAAGCTGGAGGAATACCCCTCGGAGGAGCTCCCCGACGTACCGGTGCAGCAGGACGCGCGGCACCGGTACGACGAGCTGGAGCAGGCGCTCGACCGCCTCCCCGCACGGCAGCGTACGGCGATCGTGCTGCGCTACTACGAGGACATGACCGAGCCCGAGATCGCCAGGACCCTCGGGATCAGCGTGGGCACGGTCAAGAGCTCGGTCTCGCGCGGCATGGCCAAACTGCGCGGCGACCTGGTCGTGCCCGACGCCCGCAAAAGGGTCAACTGACCGTCATCTCTCGCAGACGATGCCGTCGTCGTCGCGGTCGTCGTACCACTCGTACTCGAGGTCTCTCCCGCGGTAGTACGGGCCGTAGCCGTTGGCGTTCGCCTCCGCGCAGGTGCCGAACTTGGGGTCGGTCGTGGCGCCCGGGCTGGGGCTGGGAGTCGGAGACGGGCTGACCGCGACCGAGTTGGTGTCGCCCTGCGGGATGGGCTCGGGGGAGTACGACGTGCCGGGCGGGGCCGGGGACGCGTCCACCGGCTCGATCGGCGCCGGGGTCAGGGCGTCGCCACCGGTCCCCGAGGGGGTCTGCACACCCGAGCGCTTGTCGTAGGTGTCGGCCGCCCAGCACCCCGACCACAGGCCCTGCTTGTCCATCTGGGCGCGGACCTGCTCCCAGTATTGCCACTCGGTGAAGCTGTGCTCGGGGAAGGAGTTCACGGCCTGGGCCAGGCCGGTCCTGACCATGTCGCCGTTGACGTAGACCCCCGTGGACGACCACAGGTAGATCAGGATGCGCCCCTGATCGGGCACCTGCTCGGCGGCCTGGACGTACGCCGGCTTGCCCGGCGGGAGCAGGGTCATGAGGCGGGCGAGCGCCTCCTCGGACCAGCAGGCGCCCTTGGCGGGGGCGTCCGCCTCCAGCAGGCCGATCCGTACGGTCCTGCCGCTCGCGGTGACGACGTCCGCGGTGTCGCCGTCCAGGATCTTCTTGACGGTCACCTGGACGGTGTCCTTCGGCACGCCTTTCGGCCGGGCCGTCGTCGTCTTCGGCGTCTTGGCCGTCGTGGTCTGGGTCGCCTTGGGGGCCGGCTTCGGGGTGATCGTCTTGGTGACGGTGACCACCGGCTGCGGGCTCGGGCTCGTGGCGGCGGCCGTCTGCGTCTGCGTCTGAGCGGGCGTCGGGCTGGGGCTCGGGCTCGGTGAGGCCGCGGCCGCGGCGAACGCGGAGGTGGAAGCGGCGACCGGAACCGCGAGGACGGCGGTGGCGAGGATGGCGAGTGCGTGCGAGGGGAAACGCACGGGTGCTCCATGGGCTCGGGTACGGGGGGCTGCGTCGGCTGTCGGAAAGCCGTTTCCTGGATTATGGAGTCCACCAGAAAACGATCGTTTACGCCACCCCGTCCGGTCGGTTCCCAGGAATCACGTTCCGGGGTGTATCAGCCTGTCTTGGCCCTCGGCGCCCTGCTCACCTCCCGTACGCCGGCGGTCGCGCAGGGCCGTACGACGTCGCGGATCATCCGCAGCGTCTCCAGGAAGTCGGCGAGCCGGTTTTCGGGCAGCAGCCCGGTGAACCAGGTCTCGATGTCGTCGATGTGCCTGGGGAGCACGGCCCGCAGGCGTTCCGCTCCCGCCTCGCTCAGCACGGCGTAAGAGGCACGGCGGTCGGTGGCACAGCCATGCCGCTCGACGAGCCCGTCGCGTTCCAGTCGGTCGACCACGCGCGTGATCCCGCTCGTGGACAGTGAGGTCTGGGCGGCGAGGTCGCTCATCCGCAGCCGCCGTTCGGGCGAGCGGGCAAGACGGAGCAGGGTCTCGAAGTCGACCTCGGAGAGTCCGGCGGCGGCCAGCGTCGGGCTGGTCTTGCTGCACAGCCCGGTGTAAACCTCCGCCAACAGGCCCATCGCCGTGAGCCGGGGGTCGTCGAATGGGTCCATGGTCCAAGTCTACGCCACGATAGTTGACGCGAGGAATATTTCTCCGGTAGACATTTGCTGAGTGAGACATCCGCGCAGCAACAATCAGGGGAGCAGCCATGAGCATCCGTGAGTGGGAGGGCCTGAAGGTCCCGTCGGCCGGCGAGTTCGCGCTGGACAAGGCCCACACGCGCGTCGGCTTCGTCGTCAAGCACATGATGGTCAGCAAGGTCCGCGGCCACTTCGCCGACTACGACGGCAAGATCGCCATCGCCGAGAACCCGCTCGAGTCGAGCGTGGACGTCGTGATCAAGGCGGGCACCATCGAGACCGGCGCGGCCGACCGCGACGGCCACCTGCGCAGCGACGACTTCCTGAGCGCCGACAAGTTCCCCGAGATCACCTTCCGCAGCAAGCGGGTGAGCAACCTGTCGGGCAACGAGTTCACGCTCGTCGGCGACCTCACGGTGCGTGACGTGACCAAGGAGGTCGAGCTCAAAGTCGAGTTCAACGGCGCCGCCAACAACCCGTGGGGCCAGGAGATCTTCGGGTTCGAAGCCTCGACCGAGATCGACCGCGAGGAGTTCGGCCTGACCTGGAACCAGGCCCTGGAGACCGGTGGCGTCCTCGTCGGCAAGAAGGTCAAGATCGAGATCGAGGGCGAGGCCGTCCGCCAGGCGTAGCCCGTGCTGAGGCTGAGGCGGGTTATCCACACTGCGTACACAGCCCTTGTCCACATCCTGTGGACAGGGGCTGTGCATCCATCCAAACGCCCGCAGCGTGGGATCTCTGGAATGATCCCGTACGACGCTCGGCAATCCGCTTTGCCGCCTTGGACGATCGCCGGTACGCTGTGCTGAGCAACGCGCTACCAGGAGGCTTCGCCTAGTCAGGTCTATGGCGCCGCACTGCTAATGCGGTTTGGGTCTTAAGCCCATCCGGGGTTCAAATCCCCGAGCCTCCGCCCAATGACCAGGGAGTTCGCGAGAGATCGCGGACTCCCTTCGTCATTTCAACGATCATGTTCTGGCTCCTGACGGCACAGTGATGGCACATGCGGTCAGGCACGGTTCCGGCGTGGCACGAACGCCGCGATCGCCACGGCCGCCTGCTCGGCGAGCTCCTCCGCCACCGACGTGTACACGTCGGAGGTGAACGCCGCCGTCGCGTGGCCGAGGATCTCCGAGATGACCTTGATGGGCACGCCGGCGGCGAGCAGCATCGTGGCCGCGCCATGCCGGAGGTCGTGGAAGCGCACGGGCGGCAGGCTGGCCTTGGCCGACAGTGCGAGGAACCGCTCCGAGACCCACTTAGGCCGTAGCGGTTCTCCGTTCTCGCGGGTGAACACGCGCCCGGAGTCCACCCAGGCCTCGCCCCACTCCAGCCGCTTGGCCGTCTGCTGCTTTCGCCAGGCCTTCAGCACGGCGGCGGTGTGCTCGTCGATCGTGATGACCCGGTCGGAGTTCTCCGTCTTCGTGTCGTCGAGCTCGTCGTCGGGCTGCGCCTGGCGAATGTGAACGCGCCGGGTCTCAAGGCCGACATCGGCCCACTCCAGTCCCACCAGCTCGCCGCGGCGCATGCCCCAGTACGCGGCGAGATGGAAGAGCGGGTACAGCCACTCCTGCTCGGTGGCGTCGAGGAACGCGCCCGTTTGGTGCTGCGTCCAGACCATGACGCGGGCCGGCGTCTTGCCCGTTTCCTTCCACCGCTCGACCCGCTCGGCCGTCCACAGGAGCGGCTTCGCCTTCCTGGCCTTGCCGAACGTGATGACAGAGGCCGGGTTGCGGGTGATCTTCCCCGCCCGGACGGCGTCGTTGAGCGCCTTGGACAGCACGGCGTGCATCCGCTTGATCCGGGCTGGGGTCAGCGGGCGCGTCGAGTAGCGGCGGCCGTCGCGCTTCGCGCGCGCCTCTAACAGCCGGCGCATCAGGTCCGAGCGGTCCTCGTCGGCCTCGGGCCGGTTGATCTTCCGCATCGCCGCGTACAGCTCGCGAATGTGCTCGTCGCGGAGGTCGACCAGGCGCAGGTGGCCGAGGCCGGGGTTGAAGTACAGCTCGATGGCCTCGCGGTAGCTCTCGATGGTGCTCTTGGCCAGGTCGTCTTCGACGGCCTGGCGGCCGGAGATGTAGCTGGTGAGGTAGTCGCTGACCTTCAGGTTCCGGTCGTCGATGTGCTCGCCGCGGCTGACGCGCCCTTGCGCCTCGGCGAGGGCGGCGAGGCACTCCTTCTCGGTGTCGAAGGGGCCGACGCGGGGCTGCCGGCGCTTGCCGTCGGCGGTGCGTGGAGCCTCATACCGGGCGTACCACGCCCCGTGCTTCGGATTCCAGCGCTCCTGCGGCTTCCCGCTCCTGTCGAGCTTGGGGGAGCCGCTCTTGTCCTGGACGACCAGCTTGATCTCAGGGCATCGGTTGCCGAGCAGCCGCCCCGTCTTCGGGTCTCGGCAGGAACACGCCTTGTATGGCTTCATCGCCGCCACCCGTTCGGGTCGACGAAGCCGCGCTCTCGTCTGCTTGCCATGGTCATGGGGGGCTCCTGGTGGTCAGAACGGGGGGAATTCCTCGGGTGCCATCAGCCGGCGGATCTCGCTGAGCAGCTCGAGCACCCGCCGCCGCTTGGCCTCGTCGACGACGGTGCCGCCCGGGAGTACCCGATCCGCCGGCGTCCCCGGCGTGGTGCGGCCATCCTCCTGCGCCGCGTAGTGCTCTTCTGGCCGATGCCAGGAGGGGCGTGAAGGTGCCCACGAGAGGCCGTTCTTCTGCGTGGCCACGTTCGCGGCGTCCACGAACTCGGCGGTTGAGTGCAGCGGCAGGATCGCGGTGAGCAGCTCCAGGTGCGTAAGGCACGACCCGCCGGGCGCCACGCCGAACGCGTCGTTCTTGCCGGGAATCCCTGGCGGCAGCAGGAAGTACGCGAGTGGCTGGCCAAAGACCTCGCAGAAGGCGACGAGTTCGCCGGCGTGGAACTCCCTGACCCGGTCGGTCTCCCAGGAGCGCTCTGCAGCGCCGAGGGTCGCTTTCGTCCAGCGTTTGCCGGTGATCTGGGTCAGGCGTTCTGCGGTCTCCTCCTGGGTCCAGCCCTTGCGACGGCGGGCGTTGGCCAGGTTGAAGGCGACCACCTCGTTGATCGTGAGTGGCTCCGATGTCTCAGACACAACGGGGAGCCTAAGCGGCGAGGTCACATCGACACAAGCTATTCCAACACTCAGGTTGCCTCGGACGCAGCAGAGATCGTATGGTCCCTCCATGGCTACATCAATGTGCGCCGAACCGACATCGGTGTGCGCATCGCCTCTTCGGGAAGCCCGCCTGCGAAAGGGTCTGTCCCTTCGTGACGCCGCGGCCCTTGCCCGGCTCGACTGCGGGCACCTGTCGCGGGCCGAGCGCGGTCAGGCCCAGCTAAGCGTCGAGGCGCTCTACCGCCTGGCCGTGGTGCTCGACCTCCGGCGGCTCCGGTACACCCTCGCGCCCTTCCTTCCGGAACAACAGCGCGCATCATGACCGAACTTCTCCCGCCCGCGACCCGCGGCCGCACGGACGCGCGTGAGCTGCGGTTTTGCCCGACATCCGCAGCGCCGGGACGTTAGCGCCGAAATATGCCAGTGTGCACGGCCGCGGATCCCCCGTCTGCGAAAGGAGACCACCGGTGGCCCTCGGTTCCCCCCGGCTACTTCGCCTTGCCGCGCTTCGCCGGCGGCAAGAGCCCGCGAAGCCGAGCCTCTCGAATCCATGTATGCAACGTCGCAAGCTTCACCCCGTGCTCCTCGGCCATTGCCGCGGCAGGGTGTGGCACCCGACGCGCCCACACCTTGTAGTGCTCGGCCACCAGCCGGGAGAACTCTTCTGGCTCCATCCCGGGGGTGCGTTTGAGGGGCGGCAGCCGCTCCAGCTCTTCCCGCACATCCTTACGAGTCAGGTTGGCCGAGTTCTCCAATGCCGTCACTGGAACGGCACGCAGTTGATCGGCGCCGATCTGATCACCCAGGATCACGAGGCCGGACATGACGAGCCGGCCAGACGATCCCTCGCTGAATCGCGCAGCCAGGTCGACACCTGCGACCGCGCTGCCGTCGAGATAGGCGTACCACCGCCCACCGGGAAACAGCTTGGCCAGTTCCTGCTCTACCTGGTGCGGGTGCAGCTGTGAGTTGGACGTCATGGTCGCCCAGGCTACTCCAGACTTCCTCAACAAACCCTGTCGAAGCCCGTCATACATCTGTGGCCCATTCAGTATCAATAAACGTAACTGATATAACCTTCATAGATCGTGACACAGTTCTTTGGAGATGGCATGACACCCCTCCCTCCCCCGGAGCCTCGGGCATATCGCGTTCCGCGGGCGGCCGAGCTGCTCGACCTGCACCCTCACACCGTCCGAGCGCTCATCAAGTCGGGGCGCCTGAAGTCAGTCCGTGTCGGCCGGGCCTACCTCATCCCGGAGAGCTCGATTCAGGAACTGCTGGCGCAGGCGGCGTGATGACGCACATGCACCTGTGGGCCCGGCCGGGCCAGCTCGCCCTGGGCGGTGAGGCATGAGACTCAATCAGACTCAGCGCAGCGACGACGAGCTGGTTATCAACTGGACTCGCGAGGCCATCGAAGCCCTTGGGCCCACGACGAACGTTGAGACCGCGGCGTCCGTGATCGGCGTCTCCCCATGGCTGGTCTACGAGCTGATCCGGCGGGGGGAGTGGCCCGTACGGGCCCTGCGCCTCGGCCGGGTGATCAAGATCCCGACGAACGACCTGATCCAGTGGCTCTACGGAGGCCCCGATGTCGCCGCCTGAGATGCCGCTCGAAATGAGGAGGGGCGGCACCTCCGCCAAGAAGCACCGCCCCCAGGTCTCACTCGCCAGCAAGACCACCGACGCTCACATGATAGGCCGGGACGCCGAGCGCGGGCCCGACGAACGCCGCGGCCCGTACGGGAGCGCATGCGAGGCGAGCCGTACGGCCATCGCCGCCCGCGTCCGGGAGGCCGCCGCGCTCGCGCTCGACGAGTCGGGAGCCGTCGAGATGCTGGAGCTCGTCCGCGGCCAGCTCGTCGCCGAGGTCAACGCGATTGTGGATCGGGAGGCCCGCCGGCGCACGACCGCGCGGCGCCTCACCGCGGTGCTGACACGCGGGAGGCGGACGTGAGCCCGCGCACCGCGGCAGCCGTCCGCCGCCTGTCCGCCCGTGACCGCGCCCGGCTCGCTGCGCGCCTGGACGAACTCCGCCGGATCGATCGGCTCATCCGAGAGCCCGGGAGCCTCGCCGAGGCGCCCATGAAGCGGGGCTGCTGATGGGCGCGTCGAACGCGCTGCTCGCCTATGCCACCTACGCGGGCAAGGTCCCACCGCTGTCACTGGTGTGTCTGACGTACATGGCCCTTATCTCGCTGGACTCCGACCAGCAGCCGTGGTACGGCCAGGGCCACGAAGCGCTGGCCGAGCACGCCCTCGGCCGCACGCCGCCGATCACAGACTCGGATCTACGCGCAGTACGGCGAGCGGTCCAGCCGCTGCTGGATGGAGGTGCGATCTCGGTTGATCGTCGGGCAGCGCCCCGGAAGGACGCGCCAAGCACCGTCCGTTACCTGCTCATGCTCCGACCTGAAACACCGGACGGATTCCGTCCGGCGAACGTAGGACGGAAACCGTCCGGCGTCCGGTCGGACGATGGCCGAACGCCGGACGGATTCCGTCCGGCGAACGTAGGACGCTTTCCGGCCGAACGTAGGACGGTTTCTGACCGAACGCCGGACGGAAACCGTCCTACAGAGGAGGAAGAGGAGGAAGAGGAAACCTCCTCCTCTACGGCGCGGCGGTCACAGCCGCACCGCCAGGAGGAGGAGGCGACGACGAGGGAGCCCCAGACTCCCCCCGCCGACGACGGCCAGGGCCACGACGACGGGGCCGGCAACGAGCACCAGGCGGTCGCGGCCGACCTCGTCTCCTCACTGCCTGGCACGCTCACCCGGGGCAACCGAACACGCCTCAGCTCCTACGTCGTCAAGGCCATGGCGGACGGGTGGACGGTCGAGCAGCTCCGCACCGAGTTGACCCGCGACTTGGGGTCCGCCGCGTCCCGCGCCGCCGTGTGGGTCACCCGCCTGAAGGAACTTGGAGAGCCCCCGGTCGCGGCCACGTCCACGGTGGCCGCACCGTTGCCGCCTATGTGCGACGACCCCCGGCATGACCCGCTCGACCCCAACCGCCGCCTTCTGGACGACGAAGACCGGTCAATCGGTCCCTGCCCCGTCTGCTCGACCCCCCGCCTCATCGGAGCCTGACATGAACGACATGGACGACCTGCGCACCCTGCCGCACAACATCGAGGCCGAACAATCCGTGCTCGGCGCACTGCTGATCGGCGCCGCCCACCACATCGACGAAGTAGCCGAGATCCTCCAGCCGCGGGACTTCTACCGGCCCGCACACCAGATCATCTACGGGGCGATCCTGAACCTGCACGGTGCCGGAGAGCCCGTTGATGAGGTGACGGTCCTTGCCGAGCTGGACCGGGCGAAGGAAAGCGGCCGGATGGGTGGCGGCCCCTACCTGCACCCCCTGGCCGCGGCCGTGCCGACCGCCGCAAACGTCGGCTACTACGCCCGCCTGGTCAAGGACTGCGAGCGCATGCGGACGCTGGTGCAGGTCGGTACTCGGATCGCCCGATATGGCTACGAGGGCGACCCGTCCGAGGCTGACGCCATGGTCGCCCGCGCTCATGAGGACCTGATCGACCGGTCCGCCGAAGGCGACGGCGAGACGACCACGCTCGCCTCGACCTTCGTGGCCATGCTCGACCGGCTGGAATCACCCACGTCTGAGCCGCTGGTGCCAGTCCCCTACCAGGATGTGAACGCCCTGCTCGGTGGCGGGCTGCGACCCGGCCAGCTTGTGGTGATCGCCGCGCGCCCGGCCGTGGGCAAGACGACCATGGCATTAGATGTCGCCAGGAGCGCAGCGATCCGGCACGACATGCCCGTCTACCTGGCGTCCAAGGAGATGAGCAACGACGAGCTGACGCAGCGCATCGCCGCGGCCGAGGGCCGGATCAGCTTTCACGCGCTCAAGACGGGGGAACTCACGCCGGATGGCTGGGATCGTCTGGCCAAGGTGATGCCCCGTATCAGCGAGTTCGGCGAAAACCTCGTGCTGGACGACCGGGCCGGCGGAAGCATCGACCAACTCCGGGCCGGCTTACGCCGGATGGCGCAGCGAGGCCGCCCGGCCCGGCTCCTGGTCCTCGACTACATCCAGCTCATGGAAGGCACGACCCGGTCGGAATCCCGGCAGCAGGAGGTCGCGGGCCTGTCCCGCGCGCTCAAGCTGCTCGCCAAAGAGTTCCGGATCCCGGTGATCGCGCTGTCGCAGCTCAACCGGCAGTCGGAGCAGCGTACCGACAAGCGGCCCGTGCTGTCGGACCTACGCGACTCCGGCGCGATCGAGCAGGACAGCGACATCGTGATCCTGCTGCACCGCGAGGACACCTACAACAAAGAGTCGCCCCGGGCCGGTGAGGCCGACGTGATGGTGGTCAAGCACCGGGGCGGCCCAACCGCCACGATCACCGTCGCTTTCCAGGGCCACTACTCGCGGTTCGTGGACATGGCCCGCGACCCCCACATCCCGCGCGCGTCCGGCGCCGCCGACCTCCGGCTCGCCGCGAGCGACCAATAACCCGCCCCCATGGAAGGAAACCCATGACCTCGCGCAACAACAGCACGACCACCGGCGTGACCGACGCCTGGGCCGGCTGGCTCCTCGAGCACCCCGTCACCGTCACCGACCTCGTCGAGGACGCCACCGAGAAGGCCATCTCAACCTGGCTCACGGCCAACTCAGACGACCTCGTCGCCGCCATCGCCGACCGGATCGCCGCGCAGGTCGGCCCCGAAGTCGTCGCCAACGCGCTCGTGGACGCCACCCGCGGCCGGCGGCAGCCGAAGACTCGCATCAGCGATCAGCAGATCGCTGAGGTCCGCGACGCGAGCCCGATCGCCGACGTCGTCCGCGAACACGGCATCGAGCTCCTCGACGTCGGCGACGGCACCCTGAAGGGCCGGTGCCCCTTCCACAGCGACGGCGAGACGAACGAGATCACCGTCAAGCCCTGCAGCCGCGTCGGCCAGCTGCACATCGGTGGCTACTACCACTGCCCTGAATGCCACGGCCGCGATGCAGGAGGCGACGTAGTCGCCTTCGTCCGCCACGCCCGCGGCCTCGGCTACTCCGAGGCTGTCGAGCACCTGGCCGCCCGCGCCGGCATCACGCTCCACCCCGAGCCCATCCCGACCATCGCCAGCTTCGAGGCTCGCCGATGACCACGTCGGCCGCCGATCTCACCATCACCTGGGAGACCCTCGTCGCTTGCGAGCCACGTCTGACCGCGCTCGACATGCTCGTCACCCGCGCCACACAGGGCGTACCCGACGGCGAGATCAAGTGGTGTGCGAACCGGTTCTTCTACAGCGCGATCAAGCCATTCCTCGTCCAGCTCGTCGGCTGGGAACGCGGCTATCCGCCCGAGGAAGCGCTCGACCCCACCTCGGCGGTGAACTTCCTCATCTTGCAGCGCAGCGACCTGGACGCCCTCCACGAGGCCGAGGAGCAGCGACGCCGTCCAGCCACCACCCTGCACGAGGAGCTGCTCCGCAGCTCCGCCGCCTACGACTACGTGTACGACCGGCTGTACGGCGCCCTGCCCGGCTGCCGCGACTGCCTCTGCCTCTGAACCTGGAGACCCCTATGAACCTCACCCCAGACAACGTGATCGCACTCACGCCCGCCGCCCCCGGCTGGACCGTCACCGTCATCGACACGGGCGACAAGACGCAGACGACCTGTCCCCTCATCGGCTGGGCAGTCGTCATCGGCGCAGACGCCGAGGGACGACCCACCTCGTCGATCGAGCCCGCCTTCTACTACCCGCCGGCCGACCAGGTCTGGACACCCAACGACATAGATGTCGAAGACGGCTTCCGATACCACCGCATCAACCCCCCTGAGGGGCGCACATGAACCGCGAGCGGAACGCGCGTCGGGCTGTGCGCGCGGCCGAGGCAATCGGCGGAACGCCGCGCGCGCAAGGAATCTCATGCCGGCATCCCTGACTCCGTGAATGCCGCCTACGCCGAAGCGCTCGCCCGACGCCGACCTCGTCGAGCAGGCGGCCGCGGCCGTTCTCGCCGATCCGAAACGGTGCCATCACCGTGCCAACGCCGCGCGTATTCGCAGGCCACAGCGCCCGAACCGGATACCCAATGCGGTTGGTGAGGCCCAATAACCGCCTGTCTCAGACCCCACGAAAGCAGGAGATGACCATGAGCGTCGCCCCCATCGAACACGACCCGCCCCTCCACCGACGGCGAAGGGCCGCCGGCCGGTCTCGGCTCTGCGCGTCGGTCGCCGACCTCCAAGAGCTCATCAAGATCGCCCGGCGCGTGAACGCTCTGACCGCCGAGCACGGCGTCGCCCAGGCCGAGGCCCACCGCATCGCGCTGGCCGAGCACCGCGACCGGACAAGCCACGACACGACAGCAGCGAGGCCACGATGACCCCCGACCCCCCGCCGAGCGAACCCTGCCGGCTGTGCCGCAAGAACGGCCGCACCCTCGACGGCCTCCCCGTCGTCAAGCGCGTCCTACCCGGCGGATTCCAGATCTGCCTCATCTGCGACGCCGTCGCCGGCACCCTCCCCGCGTAGCACCCCGACCACGAAGGACAAGACCATGACCACCCCCACCCACGCCCACCTCTGGAAGAACGCCCGCACCCTCGCCGACCTCGGCGAGCTCACCGCCCAATGGCTCGAAGGCACCATCTCCTACTCGCCGACGTACGCAGACGGGCCCGACGAGGAAACCACCCCGCTGATCCCCGTCCTCGCCACCGCCAACCGCGCCGGCTACCTCACCGACTTCAGCCAGCCCGGCATCCCCCTCACCGACGGCTACGGGCAGCGGGCCGCGGTCGCCGGCTTCGCCGACGAGCAGCTCGTCGAGCGCATCAAGACCGCGATCCTCGGCACCGACCTGATCGCCGTGGCCACGCCGCCCGGGTGGGACAGCCCCACGCAGATCCCGGTCACGATCGACGACGGCGAGGCGTTCACGTGGGCCGGCGGCGCTCTCGACGGGCCGGACATCGTGCACCTGTACGGCGAGGACTGCCCGGCCGCGCTGGAGGCGTTGCTCGGCGCCTGGCAGATCGACGTCCTCGACCCCGTGTGGGGCCGCCAGGACCTGCTGTGGGAGCGCCTGGCCCGGGTGTGGGCGTAGGGCGGTTGTCATGACCAGAGACGATTCGGGCGACCGTCATGACCCTTCCCGGTGCGGGGGGCGCCTCCGTCAGGGAGAGGGCACCTGCACGCAGCCGGCGGGGTGGGGCACGGACCACGTCGGCATCGGCCGTTGCAAGTTGCACGGTGGGAGCACTCCGACGCATCAGGAGGCGGCGGTGCGGGTGGAGGCGCAGGCGCTGGTGCGGCGGTTGTTGGCGGATCCGGATGCACCGCCGGTGGACAACCCGGTGGCCGAGTTGTCTCGGATCGCCGGCGTCATGGGGCACGCGGTGGATGTGCTGGGCGAGCTGGTGAACGACGCGCAGGACGCGGGGCGGTTGGAGTACGCCGATGTGAATCAGGTGCGGCGGAAGAACGTGCTGTTCGAGGCGTGGAAAGAGCTGACGGTCGAGTATCGGCGGGCGTTGACGGACATGGTGCGGCTGGGGATCGAGGCGCATCAGGCGCGGATCAACGAGCAGTTGGGCATGGAGCTCGTCGCGGTGATCCGGGGTGTGCTCGACGACATGCTTGAGGGCGCTGTCGCCGTGCTGGGGGACGACGTGGCTGCGGTGACGCGGGTGCGTGGGCGGTGGCCTGAGCTGGTGGGCGAGGTCGTGCCGCGGCAGATTCAGGCGGTGACCTCGGGTGGGTGAGTTGAGCGACCCGGGCGCTCGCCGGGTTGCGCTGGCGCTGTTGCGGTTGGACGCGGTTGGCGATCAGGCGGCGGTTCGGGAGCTCGTCGCTGGTCTGGATGGTGAGGACGCCCGTGTGGTGCTGCTCGCGCAGACGTTGAACGCGGGGGCGACGTTCGGGGCGTGGTTGTGTCAGGCAGGCCTCGCGGGTGTCGCCGAGCTGACCGGGCGGACGCCGTTGGAGCTGGGTGTGGCGTACCTCGATCGGAAGATCGGGGCGCTGGCTGCCGAGGATGCGGGCGATGGAGCGTAGGTCGGCCCGGTATGTCGAGGGGGCGGCCCTGGTGTGGGGGTTCGGCGCTCATGTGGTTGATCGGGTGCTCGCTACCTACCTGCCGAAGTTTCTGCAGACGACGCCGATGCTGCCGGAGCAGCGGGCGGCTATCGAGGAGACGCGGGCGGCTATCGCTCGGGCTTCCGATGTGTATCTGACCTGGCCTGTTGCCGTTGACGGCAGTGCGGAAACCCCGGTTGCGGAAATCGAGGGACCATCGCCGGGTGAGGAGATCACTACTGCGGAGGCGGCCGTGCTGCTGGGTGTGACGGAGCGGCGTGTGCGTCAGCTCGCTGACCACGGCTTGGGCCAGAAGGTCGGCCGGCAGTGGGTGTACGACCGGGCCGTGGTGTTGGCCTGGCGTGACGAGCGGAGGACAGCATGACGAAGGCCGGTGAGGATCTGCTGGCCAGGGCTCGGGTGCGGCGGGCGCTGGTGGAGGCCGGTGCGATGCCCGCGCGTGTGCGGCAGCTGCAGGAGGGATCGCGGCGGCTGCTGGAGGATGCCCGGCGGCTGCGTGAGCGGTTCGATGAGGCTGACCGGCGGCGTGAGGCGGCGGAGCGTGAGGCGGCTGCCCGGGCTGAGGAGCGGGCGCTGGCGGAGGCTCAAGGGCTGCCGCCGCGGGCGGCGAAGCTGTTCGAGGACTGGCGTGGCCTGGGCCGCACCGCGGCCGAGGCGATGGACGAAGTCCGCCGGTCGGGGATCCAGCACGAGGAGAGCCTCGAGGAGACGTTCCGCGGCATGCGCGGTATGACGCCGGAGGCGGCGCGGCTGGCCGCGCGCGGCCGCGGTGGTGATCGCTGGGTTCGCGCGGCTGACCCGTTCGACGCCCTGGTGGAGAGCTTCCAGCGGCTGCGTGGGATGACGCCAGAGGCGGCACGGGAGGCGGCGATCGGCCGGGGGCGGTCGGAGGCTGAGGCTCGCATGGAGATGCGGGAGTCGGCCCTGCACCGTGAGGCCGAGGTGGCGTTCTGGGAGGCGGCCCGGGCGGTGGCCGATCGGGACAAGCTCGACCTGTCCGAGGCGGTCGCCTG
The DNA here is from genome assembly GCF_008033685.1 of Microbispora sp. CSR-4. Classification (NCBI taxonomy): domain Bacteria; kingdom Bacillati; phylum Actinomycetota; class Actinomycetes; order Streptosporangiales; family Streptosporangiaceae; genus Microbispora; species Microbispora sp. CSR-4. The sequence goes on along the minus strand of NZ_VJVX01000046.1, from coordinate 45,262 downwards.
GGTGCAGGCGAAGGTGCGGGCTGAGTGGTCGACCCTCGACCTGGCCGAGGGTGTGGCCCGGCTGCGCGCTTACGCCCGCCAGGTGACCGGCGACTGATCCACAACCAGACCGAACTCGTATGGAGGACACCGAGATGACCGAGATGACCGAGACGAAGAGTGTTGCCCAGGCCGTGGCTGAGGTCGACCGGCTGCAGGCGGCTGCGGAGAAGTGGGCGGCCGACGAGGTGACGAAGACGGCGGAGCTGGAGGCGTTCGAGGCTTCGGCTGCGGGCCGGCTGGTGGACGATCCCGACGCGGCCGAGGAGCTCACCGATGAGGCGGCCCGGCTGCGTGCCGGCCTCGCGCTGACCAAGCGGACCAGGGCGACGGCGGAAGGGCAGCTCGCCGAGGCCCGCCGGGGTGTGCTGCTGGCGAGGGCTGCCGAGCTGCGCGCCCAGGCCGTGGCCAAGCGGGCGGATGCTGACGACCTGGACGAGAAGGCGGCGCCGCTGCTGGAGCAGCTGTACGCGCTCATGGGGTGCCGGTATGAGCCGCCGCTGGACTTCGGCACCTCGGGCGTGTCCCGCGTGGGGGTTTCGACGCTGACGAAGGCACGGATCCTCCGGAATCAGGCGAAGCACCTCGATTTTCAGGCGGAGGACCTGGAGCGGTTCGCCGGTGAGAAGACGGCGGAGCAGGTCGCCGCGAAGGCCGCGCAGCTGCGCGGGCAGGCGAAGGTGGGCGCCGAGCGGGTGGCGGTGAGCTGACATGGCTTGGGTGCGCCCTGGGTCGGTGGGGTCAACGTCACCTGACGCGCTCGTCTCGGGCATCGTGCCGCGCGCCGGGAACCAAGGTCGGACAGGCTCTTTTCCTACTTTCGGGGCCGAAGACCCGGCCTGCCCTACGGCGTCGGGGCGCACCCTTCCCCTTCCTGGTGTTCCGAAGCGCGTGGCGCAGGCGCTGGCGGCCCTGCACGCCGAGATGGAGGGCAAGTCGGCCGAGGAGCTCTCGGAGGTCTTCTGGTTCCTGTCGTTGATCCGGGGGAACGTCGCGCAGGCCATGCCCGGGGCGGCGGCGCTGGTGGACCATCTGCGCCGGGTCTTGGCGCTGCGGTGGTTGGAGACGGCCGGGGTGGAGGCTGACGCGACGGTGTCGGAGGCTCTCGCGGCGATCAGCGTGGAGCTCGCGGCGCTGAGGGGTGCCGATCTTGGCTGACAGATCGGTAACGGTGAAGCTTCGCCTCGATAGCCGGCCGTACATCACCCAGTTGGCGCAGGCCGAGGCGGCGACGAAGAAGTTCCGGCGGTCTCTTGAGGATCTGGCGGACCCGTTCAAGAACCTGCCGAAGGAATACCCGCTCCCGAAGATGCCGAAGGAGCTGCCGCTCCCGAAGGTCCCCAAGGACAAGCTGCCCCGGGAGGGGGACGACGCGGCCGGGGCGTTCGCCCGGGCGTTCTCCAAGCGCCTGGAGACCGCGTTCAAGAGCCTGCCGAAGGCGGAGATCACCGCCACATCGACGGATGCGCAGGCCAAGGTCCAGACCCTGCGCACAGCGCTGCAGGAGCTGTCGGACAAGACCGTCGGCGTGGACATCGACGCGGGCACCGCCCTGGCCGAGCTTCAGGCCATCCGGGTGGAGCTGGAAACGATCGACGCGTCGGCGGACGTCGACCTGCGCGCCGACACCTCCGCCGCGATCGCCCAGATTGCCGCGTTGCAGGCTGAGGTCGACCGGTTCAACACCGACGCCGCGGAGCGCGAACTTAACGACCTGACCGCCCGGCTCGACAGCCTGCGCGGCCGGACCATCGGCGTTGACCTCGACGCCGGCGCGGCGCGGGCGGAGCTCGCGGAGATTCAGCGCGGCCTGGAGGCGCTGAACCGGTCTTCGGCGAACCCGCAGGTCCGCGTGGACAGTGCGCGGGCCTTGACGGAGCTGCGCGCGGTGCAGGCCGAGCTGTCCCAGGCCGACGGGCGTACCGCGAGGGTCAGCGTCAACGCCGACGTCGGCGGCGCGCTGGCGAACATCGCGCTGGTCGCGGGGGCGCTCGCGTCCCTGCCCGCCGTCACCAGTGTCGCGGTCGGTGTCGGCGCGCTCGGCGCGGCGTTCGGCGCCGCGGGCGCGGGTGCGGGAGCGTTCGCCGCGGTCGCGATCCCGGCCATCGGGCGGGTAAATGAGGCGCTGAAGCAGCAGGAGTCGGCAGCCGGCGGAGCGGGCGGGGCCACCGAGTCGCTGGCGGCCAAGCAGGCGAAGGCGGCGGCGTCGGCGTTGCAGATGGCGCAGGCCCAGGACCGCGTGAGGGACGCGCAGGACGCCGTCAAGCAGGCCCAAGACCAGCTTGCGTCCACGGTCGAGCAGGCGGCTGAGCGGCAGACGTCCGCAACCCGCAGGGTGCAGGATGCCGAGTACGCGGTCGCCGACGCCCACCGCGCGACGCAGCGGGCCCTCGAAGATTTGAACCGCGCGCGCGAAGACGCCCGGGAGCGCCTTGAGGACCTGGCGCTGGCGACCGAACGTGGCGCCCTGTCCGAGGAGCGGGCGCAGCTCAACATCCTCCGTGCGCAGCAGGATTTGGCGAAGGCCAACTCCGACCCCAAGGCCAGCGGCCTGGACAAGCAGGACGCCGCGCTCCGGGTCAAGGAGGCCGAGCTCGCCCTCCGCGAGATCCGCGAGCGCAACGGCGACCTGGCCAAGGAGCAGGCCGAGGCCAACGCCAAGGGCATCGAGGGGTCCGATCAGGTCCGGCGGGCCAAGGAAGGCGTCGAGTCCGCAACCCGGCGGGAGCAGGGCGCTGAGCGTGACCTGGGCGACGCCCGCGCTGAGGCCGCCCGTGTGGCGGTCGAGGGCCAGAAGTCGATCGCGAAGGCGCAGGCTGCGGTCATCCGCGCGCAGCGGGACGCCGAGCGCGCCGCCCAACAGCTCAAGGTGCAGCAGTTGCAGGCCAAGGCCGCGCTGGAGGGCACCGGCGGCGCGGCCGGTGGCGCCGCGTCCAAGATGGCTGAGCTGTCCAAGGCGGAGCGGGCCCTCGCGAAGGACATTCAGGGCTTCCAGAAGGACTACGAAGACTGGCAGAAGAGCCTTGAGGGGGATGTGTTCCCCGCCATCAGCGGCGGGCTGGACCTGGTGTCCTCCCAACTCCCCCGCATCAGTCCGTTGGTGCGGACCGCCGGCCGCAGCTTTCTGGACCTGGAGAAGGACGCCAAGACCGCGTTGGAGGACCCGTTCTGGGGCCAGTTCCTGTTCAACTTGAACACCGCCATGCCCGGCGCGATCGAAGGGCTCGGCCATACGGCGGGGAACACCTTCAAGGGCATCGCGGGCGTCCTGGACGCCCTGTTGCCGCACACCCAGGGTGTGGTGGACAGCGTCGAGGACGCGTCGAAGGCGTTCGCTGACTGGGGCACCAACCTCAAGTCGAACCCCGCGTTCCGCGAGTTCATCGACTACGCGAAGGAGAACGGGCCGAAGGTCCTGGAGGTCCTCGGGAACATCGGCACCACGGTCGGGCACATCCTGTCCGCCGGGGCCGGCGCCGGGGCGGGCACGCTGGACATCCTGGTGAGCATCAGCGACAAGCTCGCAGGCATGTCGCCGGATCAGATTCAGGCGATCGCGCTCGGCGTGGGGGCGGTTATGGCCGCGGCCCGGCTCGGCACCACGATCAAGCTGGGCGGGTTCCTGCTGCTGGCCAACATCCTCAGCGAGATGTCGCCGGGGCAGATTCAGGCGGTCGCGCTGGCCATCGCCGGTGTCGTGACCGCGGTGAAGGGCTACCAGACGATCACCGGGGTCGCCGAGTGGTGGGGTAACCTCCGCGGCGGCATCAGCAAGGCCGGCGACGCCGCCAACACTGCGAAGGGCAAGTTCTCGGGGTTGAAGGACACCCTCGGCAGCGCTGGCATGGCCACGGCGATTGGCGGGGTCGCCCTGGCGCTGGGCAACATCGACCGGGAGCTGTCCGGGCTCAACCCGAACATGGACAACCTCACCCGCCACCTGAACGACTTCACCAAGGGCGGCAAGCCCGCCGCTGACGTCATGAACCAGATCGCGGGGAAGGCCAGCGCCCTGCACGCCATCCCCGGCGTGCCCGTGTTGAACGACATGACCGAGCTCGGCGAAGTCGTCCGGCAGATGGGCTCGGACAAGATCTGGGACAAGGCCGCAACCGGGGTGGGCGGTTTCCTCAACACGTTCAGCGACTACGGCGTGACCCTCGACCATGGGGCCGAGCGGCTGTCGAACATGGACCAGGCGCTGTCGAACATGGTCACCTCGGGGAACGCTTCGGGCGCGGCGACCTTGTTCGATGGGCTGACGAAGACGGCCCGGGACGCCGGGATCCCGGTTGAGCGGTTGAAGGATCTGTTCCCCGAGTACACCTCGGCGGTCTCCAACTCGGTGCAGCCGACGGATGAGGCGGCGGGGGCGATCGGCGGTGCCGACCAGGCCCTGCAGGGCTTCAACAGGTCGATGGACACGTTCACCGCCCGCACGGACATCGAGTCCGCGCTGCAGGGGTTGAAGAAGGGCTACGACGACGCGAAGACCGCGATCGAGCAGGCGGGTGGGAAGCTCGACTTCACCCGCCAGATGACCGACAAGCAGCGCGACGCCGTCATTTTGGCGCGGGAGAAGTTCTCCGGCTACATCACCGACCTGCAGACGGTCGCCAAGCGGCAGGCCGAGCTGGGGGAGAAGACCGGGAACACCGCGAAGGGGATCAACGACCAGAAGGTCACGATCCTCAAGGCGCTGCCGCAGTTGTTCGAGCTGGCCGGTAAGAGCAAGGACGCGCGGGAGGCGATCTACAACCTGGGCCAGTCCGCTGGGCTGTCGAGGGACCAGATCAACCTCGCGAAGGACTCGGTCGCGAAGCTCAGGTTGGAGATCAGCCGCCTGCAGAACAAGACCATCACCATCACGGCGGTCGTGAAGGGCAACGGCCAGTCGAGCAACAACCCCGGCACCAGCAAGGAATTCCACGGCGCTGACGGCGGGGTGGTGGAGTATTACGCCTCCGGTGGCCTGCGCGAGGCTCATGTCGCGCAGATCGCCCCCGCGGGGACGATGCGGGTGTGGGCCGAGCCCGAGACCGGCGGCGAGGCATACATCCCGCTCGCCGCGTCCAAACGGTCCAGGTCGCTGGACATCCTGTCCGTGGTGGCCGACATGTTCGGGCAGGAACTTGTGCCCGCCGGCGGGGCCGGGGGGAAGCATGTCACGACGGGCGGGACCACTTCGGTGTCCGGCAGCGGCGGGACGGGTGTTGTCGAGGTCAACCTGAACAACCTCAACGACCTGACCCTGGAGACGGGGTACGCCGCGCGGCTGGTGACCAAGTCGGTGGCGGACGCCGGGGCGGCGACAGCGGAAGGCGCCGACCAGGTCGGCTCCGCGATCGAGAACGCGAGCGGTGACCTGTCCGCCCAGATGGCCACGCTGTCGGGGTCGATCGACCGCCTCGCCGGCAGCGTGGATGGGTTGGCGTCGTCGGTGTCCGCAGCGGCGTCTGCCGCCCAGGCCGCAGCATCAGCGTCGGCGGCGGCCGGGTCGTCCGCGTCGAGCAAGTCCTCGGCCAGCAGCAAGCCGGGCACGATCGCACCGAGCGCGGCGACGAAGAAGACGACCAGCTCGTCGAAGACCGGCACCGCGTCCGGCACCCTCAAGCAGGTGGCAGCACCGGCCAAGCCGGTCGTCATCACCCCGGCGGCCATGGCCGACGGCGGTCTCGTCACCGATCCGACCATCCTCGTCGGCGAGGCCGGCCGGGAGGTCGTCGTTCCGATCGACCGGCGCGCACGCGGCCGAGAGACCCTCCACCAGGCCGCCAGCATGTTGGGCTACTCCCGCTACAGCACGGTCGGCGGAGGCGGGCTCGGGCAGGAGCTGCGTGAGCTGCGGCAGGCCATCGCCCAGCTCGCGAACAAGACCGGCCAGGGCCGCGGTATGAACGTCAGCGTGGTCAACCACTACCCGCAGGCCGAGCCCACGAGCACGACGGTCAACCGGAGCCTGCAGCTCGCCTCGAACCTGGGGCTCGACTGACGACGCGGTGACGGCGAGCAGCCCGAGCTTGCCGTCACGCGGCCGGCCTCTCCTGCTTACCGAGCAGGAACTCGGCTGAGCACCATGGCGTCCACCACCGGCGCATCCGGCGCCGGTTGCACCGTCCCGACCCTCCGCCAGCCCCACCGCTCGTACCGGGCGTGCGCCGGCGCGGCAGGGTGCGCGAGCAGCGTCGCCCACGGCTCGGACCGCCCGGCCAGGAACGTCTCCAAGAGGGCCTTCCCGTGCCCACGCCCCCGGTACGCCTTCCGCAGGACCAGCTCGATCACCGCGACCTTCTCTGCGGTGAGCACGTCGGCGGGCGGCTCGGACGTCTCACCGCCCCACCAGCCGCCCTCGGGGAAGCAGAACCCGAAGCAGAATCCTGCAAGCGCCTGAGTGTCGGCGTCGACGGCGGCCAGCAGCTCGAACGCCGGGCGGTACACCTGCCGTCCCGTCCGCTCGAGGAACCGCTCCCGGGAGTACAGCGGGCCCGCGCTGTAGGGCGGCTCGGCGTAGATCTCGGTGTAGGCGTCGGCGTACTCCTCCGACAGGGCGCGGGCTGCCTCCGGGCCCTTGTAGTGGACGAATTCCACATCACCCATGGGTCATGCCTCCGTGGTCGGTCGGGCGGGGGGAAGCGCCAGCCGCTCCCGGTACTCCTCTACCGCAGGCGTATGCGCGGCTTCCACCGCTGGCACCGCCTCCAATACACGCGCCGCGGCGCCGCGCACGAACATCGTGTGGTGAGCCGGGTCCAGGCGGTCCAGCACGGCGCCGGCGTGGCCGAGGCCGCCCTCCAGGTCCCCGAGTCGTACGGCTGTCGCTGCCCGGTGCAGTTGCACCTGCGCGATCGGCCGTACCTTCCACGGCGGGTAGGCGGCGATCGCCTCGGCAGCGGCGGTTTCGGCCGCGCTCGGGTCGCCCACTCGGCTCAGCACGAACGAGCGGGTGTGCAGCATGCGGGCGGCCGGCCAGCCGAAGGCCGTCGCGTCATCCGCTGTCACCTCGTCGGGCAGCTGCTCCACCACCCGGCCTAAAGTGTCGAGGCCGGTCAGCGCGGCCTGGCTGTTACCGGCCTGTGCCGCCGCCATGGCCATCACCCCGTACGCCTCGGCCGCGCCGGGACAGGCCCGCCCCCGGGCTGCGGCGATCGCCGCCTGGGCTCGCCGCAGCACGATCACGTCTGGGCGGCCGGCGTACTGGGCCTGCGCCGCCTCGTACCCGAGCACGGCCGCCTGCAGTCCGCTGTCGTCGGCGAGCTCGGCGGCGTGCTGGGCCGCACGCCACCAGTGGCGGGCCTCCCGCACCTCGCCCAGGTAGCCCAGGCCCTGCGCCACGAGGAACGCCATCTGCGCGTTGACGCGGGCCCAGTGCGCCGCCTCCCCAGGCGGGCCGCCGAGGATGACCTGCTGCAGCCCATGGGCGTCCCGGATGAGGTCGGGGAGGACCAGGGCGGGCGGGTCGCGCAGGAGCATGTGCGCGTATTCGAAGGCCGTCTCCTCCCAGTCGGAGACGCGGACGCCGCCTACGGTCTGCGCCATGGTGTGGCGGACCCGCTCGACGGCATCGATGGGTAGTGCTCCGACGGCCGCGATAGCGGCGAACGACTGCAGGATCTGCCGGCGCTCGACGTGCATGCCCTCAGCATCCACCCGGTGGGGTCTTTGCGTCGTCCCTTGTGGCTCGCGTTCGAAGGCTTCGACCAGCTTGTGCAGGGCGATGAGTACGCCGCCTGCGCCGAAGACCTGGTCGAGGATGGCGATCGCCTCGGGGGGCGGTGGTCGTTCCCCACGCTCCCATTTCGCCAGGTGGGAGAAGTCCACGTAGGCGCGGGCGGCGGCGGGACGTAGTTTCAGGCCGGCCACGTCTTCTCGCCAGTGGCGCAGGGCGGCGCCCAGCAGGGTCCATGGGGACTTGGCGGGGTCGATCGGCTGGGACCTCGTCATGGGTGCTCCCACACGTTGTGGCCAGGTGTGGCCAGTGTGTTTGGCCACGTCGGCGGCCTTGGTTCCCCCGGGGATCTATGGCGACTATGGCACAGCGCCGCACTTGATGCACTCTTCCCGTCGCGCTCAGTCACCATCGGGAAGGGGTCCTTACCACCTGACGCACCGCAGGAGACCTCCATGGACCAGCTCGTCGCCGTCATGCCGCCACCCCTGGCCTCCACGGAGGCGGCTGTACAGGCGCTGGAACGGCTCCGACACGACCTCGGAACCCGGCACCGCATCCCCGGCGGGAGGATCACCGCGAACGCGGGGACCGCCGTGCTGGTGCTGGACGAGCTCACCGTCTGGTGTCACCGCGGCGCGGACTTCACGTGGTCCGGCGGGCGCGACGAGCGCAACCGCGCGATCCTCGCGAAGGCGCCGGTCAGCGAGCTCGGCGGGGCCGCCGAACGGATCGCCGCCCGCTACCGGGAAATCCACGGCTACCAGCCGGCCCCCGCCCGGAGGACCGGATGAACGCCATCTACCACTTCATGATGGCCATGCCTGTCCTGCGCCGCGCCGCGCTGGGCACCGTCGAGGCACCACCTGAGCCCGACCGCACCGGCCACCACTCCTTCACCAAGGTAGGGCCCGGCGGGGTCCTGATGGTGCTCGTCCTGGACGCCGACTCCCGGCAGGCGGTCGAGACCGTCACGGTGGCAGGGCAGGTCACCAGCGAGACGATCACGCCGATCGGCGAGCTGGGCCTGGCCGAGTGGTACGCCCGGCGGTACGTCGACCTCCTCGCCGACGGCTGGCACCCGAGCACCGTCACCCCGCCCCTTGATGTCCCGACCCACCTCTGAACAGGAGAAAGCCATGGGCGAAAACGATCCCGCCGCCGTCTGGTTCAAGAGCAGCCGCAGCGCCAACAACTGCGCCTGCGTCGAGGTCGCCATGCTGCCAGACGGCCACGTCGGCGTCCGCGACAGCAAGAACCCCGGCGGCCCTGCCCTCGTGTTCACCCCCGCGGAATGGGACGCGTTCATCGGCGGCGTGAAGGACGGCGAGTTCGACCTCCCGCACGCGCCCGCAGCGCGCTGACACACCCCATGAAGCCCCGGCCCCGCGGCGTGACCAAGGCGCGGCGCGCCGCGAGGCCGGTACCACCCCACCCCTACGAGCAAGGGAGCACCATGGCAACAACGCACGCACTCCCTGTCACCGCCCCCACGACCGGCCCGGCCGCCGGCATCTTCCTGGCCCTGGAACTCACCGGCCGCTGCCAGCTCGCCTGCACACACTGCTACGCCGACTCCAGCCCAACCGGCTCCCACGGCACGATGACCGCAGAAGACTGGCACCGCGTCATCACCCAAGGCGCCGCGCTGGGCGTCCGCCAGGCGCAGTTCATCGGCGGTGAGCCGACCCTCCACCCGCACTTCGCGGAGCTCCTCACGCACACGCTGGAGGCGGGCGTGTCGGTGGAGGTCTTCACGAACCTCTACCGCGTCCGCGACGACTGGTGGGACCTGTTCACCCGGCCGGGCGTGTCCCTGGCCACCAGCTACTACAGCAACCAGGCCGCCGAGCACGAGCGCATCACCGGCCGCACCGACAGCTACAACCGCACCCGCACGAACATCATCAAGGCGGTCTCGCTCGGCATCCCCGTGCGCGCGGCCATCGTCGACCTGCTCGACGGGCAGGCAGTCGAGCAGGCGCGAGCCGAGCTCGCCGCCCTCGGCGTGACCCGCGTCCGCGTCGACCACCTGCGCGGCATCGGCCGCGGCACCCAGACCGGGCCCGACCCGTCCCAGCTGTGCGGGCGCTGCGGCGACAACCGCCTCGCCATCTCCCCATCCGGCGACGTCACCCCCTGCGTCATGTCCCGGTGGATGGTGACGGGCAACGTACGCCGCCAGCCGCTGGCCGAGATCCTCACCGGTCAGGCGTGGCGGGACGCCCGCGCGCTCGTGCCCGCGCAGGCGAAGGTATGCGCGCCGGAGTGCAACCCCGCCTCCGACGGAGGTGACTGCGCGCCGGCGCAGCAAGTCGACGGAGAATGAGCGGCATGGACTGGATCCCGCACGCGCGAGCCCTGGCCGACCGTGTCACGCATCCCGCCTCGCGGTGGCGTGACGCGGTCGCCGAAACGCCCCGGCATCTGCTCGTGCCTCGCTGGTGGGCGCCCGGCCCGGGCGGCAGGACGGTCCAGGACGGCCCGGCCGATCCCGAGCGGTGGATGCGGGCCGCGTACTCCGACCGCACGCTGGTGACGCAGATCGGGCCCCTGCACGCCGACCACGCAGCGCCGGAGGACCAGCCGCGCGGGTGGCCGACGTCGTCCTCGACCCTTCCCAGCCTCGTGCTGAGCATGTTCGGTCACGCTCGCATCCACCCCGGGCTCGACGTGCTCGACGTCGGCACCGGCACGGGGTACGGGGCAGGGCTCCTCACCGCGCTGCTCGGCGACCCTCGGGTCACGAGCGTGGACGTCGACGGCTACCTCACGAAGACGGCCGCCGAGCGGCTGGACGCCGCTGGCCTCCACCCGACGATCGCCACGGTCGACGCCACCGGCCCGCTGCCGGGGTCGTTCGACCGGATCGTCGCGACGGTGTCGGTGCGCCCGATCCCGGCCGGCTGGCTGGAGGCGCTACGGCCCGGCGGCCGGCTCGTCACGACGATCGCGAACACCTCGCTCATCGTGGTGGCCGACAAGAGCGACGACGGCGGCGCCGTCGGGCAGGTCGCCCGTGACTGGGCGATGTTCATGACGACCAGGTCGGGGGCGGACTACCCGCCCGGCCTGGCCGAGCTGATCGAGGTCGCGCGGGCTGCCGAGGGCGAGCAGGTGTCCCGGGCTCGCTTCCCTGTGCTCGACGTCGTGGAGTCGTGGGAGGTGCGGTCGATGCTGGAGGTCCTGGCGCCGGGCATCGAGCACGACTTCGCCGAGGACGGCGGCGTGCGGACGGCGGTGATGGTGCACGCTGACGGGTCGTGGGCGCGGGCCGAGCAGGCGGGCCAGGAGCCGCCTGTGGTGCACCAGGCGGGTCCCCGTCGCCTGTGGGACGAGCTGGACCGGGTCCGCGACTACTGGCTCCAGCACGGCTCTCTGCCGCTGTACGGCGCGAACGTCAAGATCACCCCGGACGGGGTGATCCACCTCCGGCGCGGCCGGTGGAAGGCCACCATCGCCTGATAGGTCTCCGTCTCGCTGCTGCCCCGTGATGGCGAGGCGGTCCACGAGCGGCCCCGGGGTTGGCGTGACGCCCGCCTCCGGGGCCGCTTTCGTCTCCGGGCGGTTCGACTCCGGTCAGGCGCTGCGAACTGCAAGAAGGGCAGGGCCGAGGTCGGCAACGCGCTCGCGGATCTGCTGCGTGACCTGAGGAAGGACCGGCTTGATGTCACGGGCCTGCTCAGAGTTCAGGACCTCCGCGTGTCTCAGATCTGAGACACCGGACGCCGCCGCGATGGCTTGGATTGCCCGGCCCTGGTCGAGGAGTTGGTAGGACCGCTGGCGGCTCATGTTGAACTCGCCGCGGACGTACTCCTCCCAGGTCCGGTAACCGAGCGCGGCCCCGACAAGCAGCCCGATTTCATACCGGCTGATATGTCGCCCGCCCCTGACCAGCCCTCGCCTCGGCGGCGTCGGCCTGCTCGTGCACCTGGTGGTCGTGCTCGTCCTGGTTCAGCAGCGTCCCGCACGACCGGCACCGGTAATAGTGCAGCTCGTCGTCCCATCCGACGTTTCGCTCCCCGCACGCGCAGCGTACGGGTGAGTTCGTCGAGGCGCGGTCGTCCTTCGCCAGGTGCCGTAGGACGCGGTCCCAGTTGCTCAGCTGCCGAGGCAAGCCGGCCATGTCCTCATGCGCGAGGATGTCCTCCAGGCGCTCCGCTAGCCACCCGATCGTCCGCGAGCGCGGGTGCGCGCCGCGGCCGCCGTTCGACGGGCGGCCCGGGTAGCCGCGCAGGGAGCGCCACTCGTCTTCGACGTCGAACAGGTCGCCCACGAGCCGGTCGAGGACGTCCGTGACGGGGGACACGCTCGGCCGGGTCTTCGTGCCGGACACGCGGCCCTCGCCTGCGTCGGCGGCGCGGCCGCGGTGCCCATCAGCCGTCGCGGCGAGCTGGCTCGCGAGCACGTCCAGGTCCAGCAGCGTCCGGCGGGCGTTCGCGACGCACCGCCCGCAGAACAGCGGGTTGCCGGGCCAGAACCGCACCCGGGGCGCCTCCGGCTCCGGGGGGAACTCCTGTTCGCTTCCGCCGGCGGCGTACCAGCGGTCGACGGCGTCGGCGTGCTCTTCGAGGGCCTGGCGGTGTGCGGCGAGCGCGCGGGCCGCCCGCAGGTTGCACGAGCCCCTGCACGAGCCTGCGGGGGCGAGGGGCTGAAGCTGGGCGGTGTCGGGCATGTCGGCCTCCCCGGTGGTCGTACGCTTCGGGTGAGCCGGTGACGTCGGTGATGCTGGTCGGGTGGCCTCCCGTTGCCGCGGGAGGCCACCGTTCTCGTGATCAGGGATGGCGGACCGACTACAGATCGAGGAGCTCGTGCTTGCCGCCGGCGTCGCGGTACGCATACCACCTTGCCAGCCAGCGGTCCCGTACCGGCTTGACGTTCCGGCCGCTCTGCGCGCAGAGCTGAACGAGACAGCGCAGATGACCGTACGCCTGGTAGGTATCCGGCTTCTCGGCGTCTTCGCGGATGTCCCAGAACGTCTCGACCATGACGCTGGCCTGCTTGAGGGCGGCGTCCAAGATCTGCGAGTCGCGGTTATTGGGGGATTCCATGGGTTGGCTCTCCTATGTGTGGATCTTCTCTCCTTTAGAGCCTGGCACAGAGCAGCTCGCGGATATCAATGAGCAGCTCAGAGGGGAGATCCATCGCCTCGGTCGGGCGTCGTGGTGCGGGGCGGAGGCCCGGATACTAACCCGACGAATCCGACGCTCACGCGCGTGCGCGCGCGAGGCGCCGGGTTCCCCGACTTTCCCGACACCCCTACGTGCGCGCGTGGGGCGGCTACGGCGGCCGGCGGACTCAGTCGATCTTCGAGAACTCGTAGTTGTTGTGAACCCGGCAGGTGATCGCGAGGCTCTTCGCCGTCATCTGAATCGACATGGCCGTGATCGTCTGCGCCAGGCTCCCGGGGTCGGCCCCGAGCCAGTCATCAACGGCTTCGTCGGCGCTCTTCGCGGCCTTGTAGAGGTCCAGCTCTGCGTCGCTCTCCACCTTGCCGAGCGCCAGCCTCCAGCCAGCAACCCGCCCCCAGCTCAACCGCGCCTTCGGCTCCACGTCGAACGCTCCACGCCGGGTGTAGGCGTCGATCTCGCGGAAGTACGTGTCGAGGTCCTCGCTCGCGCACGCGGGATCGACGGTCGGTGTAGGCGACGCCACCGTGGTGGACGTGGCGATGGCGGGGGCCGGCGAATCGGCAGGCGCGGCCGCAGTGGTGGGCGTGGTGCTGCAGGCGGTCAGCGCGGCCGTCAGGGCGGCTAGGACGAGCGCACGGCGCATGGGCGGGGACTCCTGAGGCTCGGGGGACGGACGGGGCGTAGGACGCGCTCACAGGGCCGCCCGTTGCCGTTACATGCCGAAGCGGTCTCATCGGATTCGGCAAGCACCAGGAGAGATGTGACACTCCTCCAATTGACAGGGCCGCTTACCACATACTTTCGGGTAATTCCACTGTGAATGCCTGCCAAATGGCGTACCTACGTCTTCACCCTTTCTATCAACGTATCGCTCGAATCTCTCCGTACAGTCGAACTCACGCAAAGTCGCGTTCAAAGGGGTGGGACGAATGTCATCACAACGACTCAAAACGCGCGTTAGGGCCATCTCGCTGATGGCGGGGCTGGCCCTCGTCAGCCCGCTTGGGCTTACCGGCCAGGCGAATGCGGATGCGGCCTACACGGTCAGCGGAAAGATCAACTGCATCAACAGCGCCGACCCCGTCGGCGTCTGGGTAGAGGCACCCAACGGCGGAAGCGGTTGGGCAAAGCGGTGGCTGGACGTCAGCGACGGGTGGGGATACGGGCACTACTCCAAGGCTCTTCCGAACGGCGGGCCTTTCCGCCTGCACGTGGGATGTGGCGGCACGCCTCAGAAGTGGGGGATGACAGCGTATTCGGACTTCCACACCGGAGGTCAGTTCAGCGTCGTCTGTAACGATCTCAACCCGCTACTCGCCAGAGTGGCAAAGCGCGTCCTGCCCGCTCCGCTTAAGTGGGCAGATCTGTCCCAGGGAATCCCATATGGGCACTGCAAGCAGATCTAGACGCTATTCCTGAATAGGGGAGGTCCAAAAACGGGCCGGCCGACAAAACAAACGGCCGGCCTGTCTCTTGCCATCGGCCGACCTGCGCCGGACCGAACATGGGCGAGGGCTGGAAGGCAGAGGACGGAGCGCGCGTACGGCTGCGCGTGGGATGCGCGGCCACGAGTTTTCGATCTTGCTGCCACGGGGTGCCACAGCCGCCGCCGGCCCGGGTGCCACGCCCTGCCACGGGGGTGCCACCCCCAGGTGCCACGAAGGGGTGCCACGATCGTGGCACCCCTCCTGACCTGTAACCCTCCCCCCGACCCCCCGTCCGCGACACGACGAGGGGTGCCACGCGATCACTCGACCTCGGGCCGCTCCGGCATCAGGTACCTCTGCGACTCCTCGTCGTACCCGCCGAGCACACCCACCTCCGGCTGGGCGAGCCGCCTCAACTGCTTCTGCACCCACGAGCGGGACATGTCCGTCGTCTCCCACAACACCTTCAGGTCACCGCTGGAGAAGTCCCGGGCCCCGTCGTCCCACATCTCCTGCAGGCGCTTCATCAGCGCCGCCCCGCGCTCCTCCGGCGTCATCCGCTGCGCCGGCGGGGCGAACCGCCACGGCGGCTCGCCCTCGTCCAGATCCGGGATCTCGTCGTCGATGCTCGCCTGAACCGCCGGGTCAGGGTCGTCGGTCTCCAGGTACTCCTTCGCGACGTCGCGCACGTCGTCATCCACGCTCTCCTCCTGGTCCTCATCGGTGTCGGGGAGTCGGATCTCGCCAGTCTGCGGGTCGCCCAGCACCATCGCGAGCGCCAGCGGCACCGCATCCGGGGACGCCTTGACCTCCCGGGCCTCGCCCTGCCGGGCTGGCCCGACGATGCCGCCGTGCTCCATGGCGTCCATCAGCTGCTCGGCGACGGCGTGGCCGATGCGGAGCTTGCGCTGCAGCATCGACGTGGAGCCGAACTGGGTGGTCACGACCAGCTCGACCGCCGCCAGCAGCAACTCCTGGTCGACCGCCGGCCGCCCGGTTCCTGCCGCCCCGGGCGTGGCGGGGGTGGGCGACAGGCGGGACAGCGCGGCGGTCGTCGCGTCGACCTTCTTGGCGGCGGCCGACCACTGCGCGGCATGCGCGGCCAGCGCGGCGTTCGCCGCCTCGTCGTCGAAGGCATCGCCGGAGATTCCCCAGGCGTAGGTCCGCAGCGGCATCGCGAACCGGCCCTCGGCGATCGAGGGGGCGTCCAGGTAGGCCATGCCGGGCTGGGCGTTGGTCCACAGCTCGGGACGGCACCCGGCGTCCTGCTGCCGCTCCGACAGGCCGAAGGAGGCGTCGGCGCTGTTCTCGACGCCGAAGCACATCTTGGCGAGCTGGCCGCGGGCGAGCGTGGGCATCTGGGTGTAGTCCGACCGCTGCAGGCTCATGACGATCGTGCCGCCGGCCGAGCGGATCGCCTTCAGCATCGACAGGAAGTCCTCCTGCTCCTTGTCGCTGAGGGCGTCGTAGATGTCGGGGAACTCCTCCAGCCAGATGACCCAATAGGTCAGGCCGCAGCCCTTGACCCACTTCTGCAGCCGCTTGGCCGCGAGGTAGTCGGTGCGTTCCTTCACCTTGGACTGCAGTTCGGACAGCATGGCCTTGACGCCGGCCTTGGTGGTCTCGAACCGGTGCAGCGCGGGGCGGAGCGGGCCGAGGGTCTGCTCGCCCTTGGTGATGTCGCCGGCGAACACCGCCACGTCGTACCGGGTGACGATCTCGGCCAGGAAGTTCCAGGCGCCGCCGATGCCCTTGCCGGCGCCGGTCTGACCCATCATCTGCAGGTGGTGGCCGACGATCACGTATTCGATCTCGTCGAGGTCCTGCCACAACCCGGGCCGGATCGGGTCGGCGATCGACGCCCCCGGCCGGGACGCGCCGGGCCACAAGATGGGGTTCTTCATCACCCGCGGGTCGGAGATGGTGACCTTGGCCTTGCTGGCGTCGTCGGGGTCGATCGCCGTGGTGATGCTCCCGGGCGGCAGGCCGATGCCGGACTCGACGTAGGCCACCTTCCGCTGGAGGTCCTCGGCGGTCTGCCGGCCCGACTCAAGCTGGACGTCGCCCTCCACCTTGTGCGCGGTGGCCTTTGTCGTGCGGGCCTCGACGGCGGGCATCCCGGCCCGCTCGGCGCCCTGGCCGAACAGGAACGCCAGCGGGTCGGAGACCACGCCGGGGGCGTCCCAGCCCTTCATCCGGATGACAGTGCGGATGTTCCACGTCAGCGCCATGGTGATGCCACCGACGACGCCGAGCCGCCAGATGATCGGGTCCGGCCAGTAGGCGACAACGGCGACCGCCCACACACCGGCGAGGAACGTCGTGGCGGTGGTGTGCACCCGCCCCCACAGGCCGCGGGCGTGCGACTGCCCGTAGGTGACGCCGGTCAGGACGACCACGCAGATCGTCACGATGCTCGACCAGGCGGGAATGGTGGCCGGGCTGTAGAGGATGTAGTGCAGCGCGACCGCCAGGCCGTAGCCGAGCAGGCCGACGAACCACGGCATGGCGACCGCGACCGCCTTGGACATTTCCCGGGCCGCGACCTTCGAGATCGAGGACTCCTCGACGGTCGCCAGCTCCTTGGTGCGACTTGCCACGTTCAGTCCTTCGTCCAGTCGAACTTCTGCCGCTTGACGGGCTTGGCCGGTGGGAGCACCTCGACGAACTCCTTGCGGAACTGCGCGTGGAACTTCACCAGTTCGACCCCCGCGCCGCGCTGGAGTTCCGCGGCCCTCCGCAGCCGCTTGACGACGCGGCGCGCCCGAAGGCGGACGTCGGGGGCGCCGAGCAGGGCGAGCACGGGGGTGGCCGGAGAAGGAGCGGATGAGGACGGCGTACAGCTCGTCGGCGCCGAGGTTGAACTCCTCGCCGAGGTCGCGGCACAGGCCGCGCCCGGTCTTGGCGTAGTCGGTGATGGAGACGGGGCCTTCCCAGGGGATGGACGACAGTTCGGGGATCCGGGCGCGGCCGGGCCGGTCGGTGGTCACAGGTCTTCCTTCCAGGTGCGGCGGGCCGTGTCGGCGAACTGGCGGGGCAGGAAAGCCATGCGGCGGGGGCCGATCGCGGCGGTGATGAGCGCGTCGAGCGCGCCGAGGATCAGCAGCAGGACGTGGCCGAGCATGGCCAGCCAGATCACGATCCGGGCCAGCACGAGGAGCGTGAGGAACCGGGCTCGCTGCGCGCGGGAGGCCGGCGCGGTGGTGGTCACGTACACGGTGCGCATCAGGCGTCACCGCCCGAGTGGAGGCGTCGGGGTACGGCGGAAGCCGCGCGCGGGAGCGGCGGGGCGCGCTCGTGCACGGCCGAGGGGTCGGTCATGATGGGAGTTCTCCTCTCGTGAGGGGGCCCGCCCTCGGGCGCCGGGCTTGGCGGCAGGGGCCCGAGGGCGGGAGTTCAGGGTCAGACCCCGGCGAGCTGACCGAGGTACGTCTGAATGCGCGTCGCGCGCTTCTGTCCGATGCGTAGGTCCTTCTTGATCCGGTTCAGCGCCGGCACCTTGCCCTCGGCGAGCTCGTCGGCGTACCTGACCGCGGCGGCCGGGCACAGCTCATCCGGGACGGGTCCAAGAACCGGCGTCTCCGCAGCGTCCGGGGCAACTTCGGCGGGTACGTCGACCGGCTCCGGAGCGCTCTCCGCCACGCTGGTGCCGAACAGGCTCCGCTCGGTCGCCCAGTCGTACACCTCGCGGCTCATCGGCACCTGCGGCGTGTCAAGGGCGACCGGCGCGGCGGGTACGGCCGGGAGCAGGATCCCGCCGTTCACGCGGCGGCTGAACGCCTTGAGGGTCGCGATGGCGTGCTCGCCGACCGGGTCAGGCTCCGGCTCGGGTACGCGCTCGACGGCGGGTACGTCCGCGAGTACGGCGTCCGCCTCGGCGGACGCCGGCGAGGGCACTTTGTGGGCGTCGCGGTGGAGCATGTGGCCGAGCGCGGCGCCCATGCCCAGCACCAGCACGGGCAGGCACGACACCGCGGTGACGATCTGCCACGGGGTGTGCTCCAGCCCTGCGGTGACGAGCAGGTGGTAGGCGATCTGGCCGAGCATGCCCAGGCCCAGGGAGCCGATCGCCGACCACTTCGCGAACGCCCTGGTGCCGGTGCCCAGCGGGCGGCCGGACAGCCACGCGCCGAGGGCGTACGCGGCGTAGGTCTCCACGCCGATCGGCAGCGTGATCGCCGTGTTGATCGTGAACTGGTCGGCGATCCCCGGCAGCGGCTTGACCGGGCCGAACCCGGTCAGCTCGCCGAGGCCGACCCACCCGGACCAGGTCGCGACGAACGCCGGCAGGGCGAGCAGGAGCAGGGGCCAGCGGCGGGTCATGAGGTTCCTTCCATGATCAGCAGACCGGCGCCGGTCGTGAGCGCGCTGCCGAGCTCGCGCACACCCGGGTGGTCGAGAGCGGCGATGGCGTGCCCGATGGCGGCGGCCAGCACCGGGGACAGGTCGTGGTAGCGGACGCCCTGGTCGTCGTCGAGGTACACCCGCACCGTCCCGACCTCGCGGCCGTTGCGGAGGGTGGCGAGCGATGTGACCAGGTGCGGGCCGTTGATGACGCCGAGGTCGCGCCAGTGCAGCGCGGCCGGGTGATCGGGGCGGCCGGTGCACCACGGCGGGCACGCCGGCGTCATCGGCCCGGGCCTTCCACCAGCTCCGCGCCGCGCTTGAGCGCCCGCGCGAGCAGGAACACCGTCATCGACGCCTGCCCGCTCATCAGCTCCCCCAGCACGGCGGCCCCCGCCGGCGGCAGGTCCACCACCGCGGGCTCCTGGCCGTCGACGGCGTAGTGGATGCGGACCACCGCGGCCGCCGGGTCGGGCTCGTCGACGGGCCGGAACACGATGACGCCGGCGGTGTGGTCGCCGAGGTCGATGGTCTCGATGTCGGCCAGGTGCGCGGCGCCGGGGCCGGCGTGGCGTGTGCTGATGCACCAGGGCACGCCGTCGGGGCAATGGGTCTGGGTAGGGTCCTGGGTCACGGTCTCTCCCTTGGGTCGTTAGGGGCGGGATCCAGGCCCGGGTCGGTGGTGACGCACCGGCCCGGGCCGTCGTGCTACTGCGGGGTGTTGCTGCGGACGCGGGCGGCCTGGGCGAGCAGGACGGAGGCCAGCTGCTCCGCCTCGGCCGGGCTCATGTGCCGGTCGCCGAACCACACGCGGGAGCCCTCACGGTCCACGTGGGTCAGGCCGACGAGCCCGGCCGCGGTGGGCTCGGAGAAGCCGTTGCACAGGTCGTTGACGTCGTCGTGACGCACGCACCACGGCCGGCACCCGGCCGCGCTGCCCCGAGCCTGGGCTCGGGCGGGGTTGCGGCCAAGGGCGACGAGCGTGAACAGGTGCCGCGCGAACTCCTCGGCCTCGCCGAGGGACAGGTCATCGGAGAAGGCGTCGTTGGTGTCGCCGATGTTGATCCGGGGCTCAGCCTCGCGGTGGTGCTGGACCAAGTCGCACATCAGCTCGACCGGCTCATACCGCGGCTCGTCCGGCGACCCGCAGTTGACGAAGTCCATCGTCAGCAGCGGCGTGACGAGCGTGTGCCCGCGGTGGTTGCGGTCGACGGCGTAGTCACGGTCACCGTGCCTCTCGGTGCACCAGGCCGGGCACGGCCGGGTCAGCCAGGCGGGGGCGGGACGGTCGTAGCGGGACAGGTCGGCGAGCCGGGCCTGGGCGGCGGCGGCGAGCCCGGGGCGGTCGGCCGGCGGGGTGGCGGTGCCCTTGAGGACGCCCTGAAGGTAAGCGGCGCGGACCTTGAGGTCCTCGCCGGGGATCTGGTCGTGGGTGATGCACTGGAAGAGCTGGACGCCGTCGACGACGACGACGGGGATCATGGGCTGGTCGCTCGAACCGCAGCGGACGCAGGCCAGCCCACCCCGCTGCTGCGGGGTCAGGTTGGCGACGTTCAGGGTGTGCGGGACGACCGGGGTGGTGGCGTCGGCGGTGACGCCCGTTCGAATGGTCATTTACTACCGCGCCTTCCTGCGGTTCTTCCTCTGCTGCTTCTCACACGCCCGACACCGGCGGAACTTCTTGGTCGGGTCGTCGGAGCGCTTCTTCCAGCGGGTGTTCTCCGGGGTGAATTCGTGGCCGTTACCGCAGTGCGTCCGGCTCGCCCACTTGCTCGCCATCGTGTAGGGCGAGCGGAGGGTGTTCTCCTGGCCCGTCACGGGCTCCAGGTGGGCCGGGTTGACGCAGTGCCGCACTCGGCACAGGTGGTCAAGCTGGAGCCCGTCTGGGATGGGCCCGAAGTAGAGCTCGTAGGCGGCCCGGTGCGCCAGCAGGCTGGACCGTTTGTCCGCGCTTCCGATGGTGAACAGCTGGCCGTAGCCGTTGGGCTTACGCAAGCCTGTCCACAGCCAGCAGCCGTCCGGGCTGATGATTGTCTGGGAGAGGACTCGGCTGCGGAGGTCCCTCGGCAGGCTGCGACCCGTAAAAGGGAACGCCTCAAGCTGGGCAGGGTCCTTCCGGAGCTGCATATAGCAGGCTCGGCATAGGCCTCGCCGGCGGCGAGCCTGGGCTGGTGTTCTACAGCGCAGGCAGGTTCCGTAGTCTTCCATTGGACTCTTTCGTGGTCTGGGCCCTCACCGGCGGTTGCGTCGCCTGGTGGGGGCCGTCTTGCGTCTTGGGGTCAGGCCGCGACGAGCGCCGCGGTGTCCACATCTGTGGACTCCTCGGCCGCCCACGTGATGACCAAGCTCGGCGAGCACGCCCGCATGGGCAGTTCCCCGAGCCCGTTGGCGGCGAAGATGGCGCGGATCGCGTCGAGGTCGGCGGTCTGCCGGCCGGACGGCACGCGCTCGATCGTCACCGGGCCGTAGGTGCCGTCGGGGGTGCGGGCGAGGACCTTCTCCGCCTTGCGCTTAGTGCGGGCTGCGGCGTTGGCCTGCTCGCGGGCCTGGTCGTGCAGGCGGGCCGCGGCCTGGATGGCGTCGATCGAGGGGATCTCCGCCGCGGGCGGCTCAACCGCGACGGCCGGGGCGGCCGCGCGGGTGGCCGGCACGAGGCGCAGGCCGCGCAGCTGCTCCAGCTCGCCGACGAGGCGGGGGGCGGCCATGCGGACGACGGTCCGCGTGAGCCGGGTCAGGAAGGACATATGGGGGGCTCCGATGCTGTGGATGTTCGGTGTGCCACCCACATTAGGGAACATCATGTTCCATAGCAAGTGCTCTGTAGCTAGATGTTTATCTGGCTTGCGTGTAACACTGTGTTCCATGACTGTACTTTGCTCTGACCGCTCGGGCGCGGGAACCGCAGATGGAACACTGTGTGTCGTGGACAAACGATCGCTGGAACACCTGGCCAAGCGCTTCCGGGCGGCCGAGACGCGAGCCGAGATCCTCCGGCGCGAGCTCGCCGAAGCGATCCGAGAAGCGGCGAAGGACGGCGTCCAGCAGAAAGACATCTGCGAGGTGACCGGCTACACGCGCCAACAGGTGCGCCGCATCGTGTTGAGTGAGGACCGCGAAGACGCCGAGGGTGGCCGATGAGCGCGAGCCTGCACGTCAGGGCGGGCAAGCTGTGTCATCACCTCGTCTACCGCCTTGACTGCGACGAGTATGACCGGCTGGTCAAGCGAGCCGGGGGCGCGTGCGAACTGTGCCAGCGACCGACGCCAGCGCTCCAGATCGACCACGATCATGCGGTCGGCGACGGATGGGAAGGCGTCCGCGGCCTCGTCTGCCCGAAGTGCAACTCGCACCTCATGCGCGTCGACGCGGGGGTGGTTCCTATCAGTGAAGCGTGCGCCCGGTACCTGTCGAACGCGTGGTACAGGCACCTGAAGCCGGGAGGGATGCACAGCCTTCCCCTGGTACAGCCCGGCACGGGAAACCTCCTGCGCTGGTGGATCCGCGTTCCGGACGACCACTGGCGGGCTGCACAGGCCAGGGCCCGCGCGGAGGGCCGTACGGTCATCGGAGCCATCCGGGACTACCTCGCCACCTACGGCGCGCAAGCCCACCCTGAGAGCCAAAGCGCGGACCCCTGGGACGTGGTCAACCTCGTCGTCCGGGAGATCGCCGAAGGCCGTGTCGGTCCGGGCACCGACCTCAACCGGGCCGTCGAG
The DNA here is from genome assembly GCF_008033685.1 of Microbispora sp. CSR-4. Lineage (NCBI taxonomy): Bacteria > Bacillati > Actinomycetota > Actinomycetes > Streptosporangiales > Streptosporangiaceae > Microbispora > Microbispora sp. CSR-4. The sequence goes on along the minus strand of NZ_VJVX01000046.1, from coordinate 22,938 downwards.
GCCGCGGCGTCCCTGCTCGCTGCTCTCGGGATCACGCCGACCATCTCGGCCGGCCCGGCGGCCCAGGGCGGCTACAAGCGCTGACCGGGTGGACGGCACCTTCTCCGCCTCTCCGACGCTGGCACCTGATGGCACAGAGATGGCACAAGCGACCCCGGAGCGTCCCACACGACGCCCTACGAGCCACCATGACTTAGTGCCGCTGAGCTGCCTAAACACAACGAGGCCACCCGTCAACTCATGAGCCCTCGCGAGGGGCAAGGTTCTGCTAATGCGGTTTGGGTCTTAAGCCCATCCGGGGTTCAAATCCCCGAGCCTCCGCAGTTCAAAGCCCCTCTCGCTGACTCCAGTGAGAGGGGCTTTTGATTTCCAGACCCGTGCGGGTTGCAGTTCCAGTTGCAATTGGTGGTCGTCTCCCCGAGAGCGGCGCCGCTTGCGCTCGCCGGTGTCCTTCACCTGGGGACTGGCGACGTAGGTGTAACGCTGGGTCGGCGTCACGCGCGCGTGGCCGAGGATCTCCTGTACGACCCAGACATGGACGCCCTGCTCAACGAGGAGCGTCCAGACGGCCGCAGACAGGGTGCGCTTCGGCGAGGGTTTGCTACGGATCGTCCACCGGCCGAGGGGAACCTGTGCAGAGGGCTCCGGAGTGTTGACGTCATCCCTCTGGACGCGGACGGCTCGTGGGTCTGGAAGCAGGCGCGGCTCCCCTCGGCCGGCCCTGACGGTGGAAGCGGCGATCACACCGGCGGGTTCCTCTACGAAGCGGGATCGTATTGACTGGACCCCGTCCGCGTTGACGATCGTTTCGTGTCGGAAAGAACACCGGCTCCGGTAACGTCGCCTCCGTTTCCGCGTACCCGTGGAGGATGAGTTGCAAGGGTCGCAGCAGCTTCGCACGGATGATCCCCGTCAGGTCGGTGCGTACCGGATCGTCGGTCTGCTCGGTGAAGGCGGCCAGGGCGTGGTGTACCGGGGCGTGGGGGTGAACGCCGAGCCTGTCGCGGTCAAGTTGTTGCACGCGCGGTTCAGCGGGGACGCCAAGGCCCGAGCGCGGTTCGCGGCTGAGCTGGCGCACGCCGGAAAGGTCGCCGCGTTCTGTACGGCACGCGTGCTGGACGCGGACGTGGAAGGCGACAGGCCCTACATCGTCAGCGAGTTCGTGGACGGTCCGGCGCTCTCCCAGGTGATCGCGGCCGGCCGGTCGCCTCAGGGGCCCGCACTGGAGAGGCTGGCGATCGCGACGGTGACCGCGCTCGCCGCCATCCACGAGGCCGGGATCGTGCACCGCGACTTCAAGCCCAGCAACGTCATCATGGGCGCCGATGGGCCACGCGTCATCGACTTCGGCATCGCGCGAGTCCTGGACGCGACCGGCACGTTGTCGAGTGCGATCGTCGGCACGCCCGCTTTCATGGCACCCGAGCAGATCGAGGGGGGCGAGGTCGGCCCGGCCGCAGACGTCTTCGCCTGGGCGTGCACCATCGCCTACGCCGCCAACGGCGTCACGCCGTTCGGGCAGGACTCGATCCCCGCGGTGATGCACCGCATCCTGACCGGCGAGCCCGACCTCGGCCGGCTTGGGGGAGCGCTGCACGGCATCGTGACCGAATGCCTCGCCAAGGACCCTGCCCGGCGCCCCAGCGCACGCGCGATCCTGCTCCGTCTGCTCGGCGGGACGCAGTCCTCGTCGGCACCGGAGACGTTGCTCATCGCGGGTGCGCGGGCCTCGGCATCAGGCACCCTGATTTCCGCTGAGCCCACCCGGCCGCTCGGGGAGCCGCCTACCCGGCAGGTCGCGCGACCGGCGGCGCCAGGCGGCGAGCGGACCGGTGCGGGCCGCCGGGCGACGGCATACGCGGTCGCGGCCGCGGCCCTCTTCCTGGGCGCCGCGACGTTCCTTCCCTGGGGAAGGGTCGGCAAGCTGCTCGGGTCGATCACTCAGCCCATCGACAATGCCGACGTCGCCGGTCTCGCGACACAGTGGGGAGTCATCACCCTGGTCATGGCCGTGGCCGCGATGGCCGTCGCCGTCACCGACGCGCTCACCCGGCGTCTGCCCGCCGCCTGGGCGGTCGTGCCCGGCGGCGTCGCGGCCGCGTCGATGGCCGCGTTCTGGATCCGTCAGGACGACCTGCACTCCAAGCATCCCAGCGCGGGGATGCTGACGGCCGATGATCTGCGCGAGCTCGGAACGAGCTTCCACGTCTCCATCTCCTACGGCTGGTACACGGCGATCACGCTGGCCGCGGTCCTCATGGTGCTGTCGCTGGTCTCCCTGCTGGTCCGCCGATCCTGACGACTCAGCCGTGGGCGGCCTGGGTGACGGCCTCCCCCCGTGCGCGTGAGCACTCCAGCGGGCCCGGGACGGGATCGGCGCGCTCGGCGACGACGAGTATGGGCGGCTCATCAAGGGCGGCCTGGAGCGGGTGGCCGAGCAGTTGGGCGACACCGTCTGATCGCGCGCCCGGTTTGTCCTGACCGCCGCTGGGCCACAGCCGCGCGCCAGGATCCCCGTCCGCGCCAGGGCCCGGCGCGCGCCCGCCGGTCGGACCGGCTGGGCTCAGCGCTTGGCCACGAAGATGTGGGCGGCGGTCCGTGTGGGGAGCTCGGCGCGCTCCCCGCTGCTGCCGACCAGCAGGCCGCCGGGTGACGACGTCACGTTCACGACCGCGCCGGGCCGTACCCCTGCCTGCCGCAGGGCGTACATCAGCCGGGGGTCGGTCTGGAGCGGCTCCCCGATGCGCCGTACGACCACGCTCATGCTCGGTCCGGGCTGCAGATCGCCGAGGCTGACGACGCCCTCGCCGAGGAACGGATCCGTGGTCGGCCTCGCGCCGAGCTCCTCCAGGCCCGGGATCGGGTTGCCGTACGGCGACTCGGCCGGGTGTCCCAGCAGGTCGAGGACGCGGCGTTCGACGGCCTCGCTCATCACGTGCTCCCAGCGGCAGGCCTCCGCGTGGACGTGTTCCCACTCCAGCCCGATCACGTCGACGAGCAGGCACTCCGCGAGGCGGTGCTTGCGCATCACGCGCGTGGCGATCCGCCGTCCCTGCTCCGTCAGCTCCAGGCGCCTGTCACCCGCGACGTACAGCAGACCGTCGCGCTCCATGCGCGCGACGGTCTGGCTGACGGTGGGGCCACGCTGGTGCAGGCGCTCGGCGATGCGGGCACGCAGGGGGACCACGCCGTCCTCCTCGAACTCCAGGACGGTACGGAGATACATCTCCGTGGTGTCGATGAGCCCGGACATGCGGTTCGTCAGGCGGGGGTTTCGGCGGTCGCGATCAGGACCGCGCGGCCGAGGGTGTGGCCGGCCATGGTGAAGCCGAGGAGGGCCGGGGTGGCGTCGGCCGGGACGCCGATGGACTCGACGTCGAGGGCGTGTACGACGACGAAGTAGCGGTGCAGGCCGTGCCCCGCCGGCGGCGCGGCGCCGATGAAGCGGACCTCGCGGACGTCGTTGGGCGAGCATCAATAATCGATTATTTGTGCAATTGTCTATGATGTGTGCATGGATCAGGTCGCCCCTCCGGCTTCCCCGGGGAAGCAGATGCTCTCCGAGCAGGTCTACGCCCACCTGCGGGACGCGATCATGCGCGGGGTCTACGCTCCCGGTGACGCCCTCAAACCGCAGGACATCGCCAAGGAACAGGGCGTGAGCCTGGCGGTGGTGCGCGAGGCGCTCGTACGGGTGGTCGGTGAGGGGCTCGCCGACCGGCTGCCCAACCGCGGCTTCGCCGTCCCGGCCTTCTCCGACCGCCGCTGGCAGGAGATCGCGGAGGCCCGCCGGACCATCGAACCGGTCGTGCTGCGCATGTCCATCGAGCGCGGTGACGTCGACTGGGAGGCCCGGGTGCGAGCCGCCCACCACCGTCTGGCTCGCACCCCTGCGTTCGTACGGGAGGAGGGCGAGCACTACAGCAGCGCATGGTCGGAGGCCCATCGGGTCTTCCACCGCACGCTGCTGGAGGGCTGCGGCAACCCCGTCCTGCTGGAGACCTTCGACCGGATGTGGACCGCGAGCGAGCTGGCCCGCCGCTGGGCGGCGCAGCGCGACCCCGGCAGGGACGGCATCGGCGAGCATCGCAGGCTGGAGGAGGCGGCGCTGGCCCGCGACGCCGATACCGCGGCCGAGGTCCTGGCCCGGCACCTCACCCAGACCGCGGCCGCTCTGACCGGCGACGCCCGGCAGGCCGATGAAGCATAAGTGTTCCTATTACGCTCTTCCGGCCTCTCGCCGTCGCCCGTGGAGGCGCCGCTCGTGCAGGCAGCGCCCGCGCAGGCCGCAGCAAGCTCCCGTAGATCTCAATCCACGAAAGGGGCGGAAGTGGGCTCTTCGTACGTTGTCACCGGAGGCGGCCGCGGAGTCGGACGTGCGGTCGTCGAACGGCTCCTCGCCGCCGCGAACAGCGCCGCCGCGAACAGCGCCGACGGGAACAGCGTCGTCGTGATCGAGTTCGACCCGTCGGCGCTCGAGTGGACCCGCACCCACCCGGCCGGTTCGCGGGTCATCGCGGTGGCCGGGGACGCCGCGGACGAGGCCGTCGCGGAGCGGGCCGCCGACCTGGCGCAGGCCGCGGGCCCGCTGGCCGGCTGGGTCAACAACGCCGCCGTGTTCCGCGAGGCGTCACTGGACTGCCCGCCGGCGCGCGAGGTCCTGGAGCACATCGACGCCAACCTCGCCCCCGCGGTCGTCGGCTGCATGACGGCGATCCGCCGCTTCCTCAGCGCCGGCGCGGGCGGGGCGATCGTCAACGTCTCCTCTCACCAGGCGCAGCGGCCGGTGCGCGGCTCCTTGCCGTACGCGACGGCGAAGGCCGCGGTCGAAGGGCTCACCCGGGCGCTCGCCGTCAACTACGGACCCCAAGGCGTACGGGTCAACGCCGTCGCCCTCGGCTCGATCGGCACCGAACGCTATGAGGCGTTCCTGCAAAGCCAGGAGCCCGCGGCGGCCGCACGCATCGAGAACGAGATGAGCCTGCTGCATCCGGTCGGCAGGGTCGGACGCCCTGAGGAAGTGGCCGCCGCCATCGCCTATCTGCTGTCCGACGACGCGAGTTTCGTCAACGGCGCGACCATCCCGGTCGACGGAGGCCGGTCGATACTCGGACGCGACCCCGAGGAAGCCTGAAACTTCACAGCCGGGCCGTGACACCGGCGACGCGGGCGAGGTCGAGCTTGGTCTCGTCCTCGCTGCCCGGGACGGCCGTGTAGATGACGATCTTCAGGTCGTTGTCCGGGTCGGCGAGCACATCGCAGTCGACGGTGATGTCGCCGATCATCGGATGGCGGATCGTCTTGCGCTCCTCGGCGTGGCGGCCGACGGCGCCGGAGTGCCACAACCGGGCGAACCGCGGGTTGCCGTCCAGCGTCCGGCGGATCAGCCCGCTGAGGCGGGCGTCCTGCGGATAACGGCCGGAGGCGCGGCGCAGGTCGGCGACGATGGCCCGGTCGGTCGCCTCCACGTTCTCCGAGATCACGGGCCATGCCGCGAGGCGCCCCCGATCGGACGGCACGGGAAAACGCGAGCGCACCAGATTGCGCTCCTCCGGCGCGAGCACGGAAGGGTCGCCGAGGAGCGCCGCCCAGCTCCGGTTCCACCACAGCAACCGCCAGTCGGCGGCGAACACGGCGACCGGCGCGTCGCCCAGGCGGGTGAGCACCCGCTGCATCCCGGGTGGAACGTGGTCACTGATCACGCCGTCCGAGGGCGGCTGCAGCCCGGCGAGCCGATAGAGGTGGTCGCGCTCGGCGGCGTCGAGTTGCAGCGCCCGCCCCAGCGCGGCGGCGACCTGCGCGGACGGCGTGGTCGCCCGGCCCTGCTCCAGCCGTACGACGTAGTCCACCGAGACGCCCGCGAGGTCGGCCAGCTCCTCGCGGCGCAGCCCGGCCGCACGGCGTACGCGACCGGCGGGCAGTCCGACAGCCGCGGGCGAGAGCCGGTCGCGCCAGGCGCGGATCGTCGCGCCGAGGCTCGTCTCGTCTGTCGTCATGTGCCCCATTCTGCGGCGGCGGCCGGAGGCCAGGGTGGTACTGCCTGTCCTACCGGCGAGCTCTCCCTGGCTGTGCGCACCCGGAAGGACGACGCTCGACGCATGACCATCACCTTCATCACCGGGGCCAACAAGGGCCTCGGATTCGAGACCGCCCGCCGCCTCGTCGACCTCGGCCACACCGTCGTCCTCGGTGCCCGGGACCCCGAGCGCGGGCAGGCGGCGGCCGGCAAGCTCGGTGTACGGTTCGTGCGAATCGACGTGACGGACGACGCGTCCGTCGCCGCCGCGGCGGAAGACGTCGCCGCGCACGAGGGCCGCGTCGACGTCCTGATCAACAATGCCGGGATCATCGGCGCGCACGTGCCCGCCGACGAGCTGACCTCGGCCCACGCCCTGGAGGTCTACCAGACGAACGTCGTGGGCATCATCCGCGTGACCAGCTCCTTCCTGCCGCTTCTCCGCAAGTCGGAGCACCCGGCGATCGTCAACGTGAGCAGCGGCACGGGCTCGTTCGCGCTGACCCACGACCCCGGCCGGGTGGAGTCGACGGTGGTGGGGCCGCTGTACACGTCGTCGAAGTCCGCGGTGACGATGCTCACGACGCAGTACGCGAAGGCGTTGCCCGGCATCCGGGTCAACGCCGCCGACCCCGGCTACACGGCGACCGACCTCAACGGGCACAGCGGCCACCAGACCGTGACGGAGGGGACCGACGCGATCGTGACGCTGGCGACCGAGGGGGCCGACGCCGGAACCGGCCGGTTCATCGACCGTTCCGGGCCCGTGCCGTGGTGACAGGCGTAGTGGTGGCTGCCGAGACCGTTTTGAGCGGGTCGCGGCCGGTGGCTACCGTTTTCCGGTGATCACCTTGGCTGACGTCCTCGCTCGCGCGGCCTGCGGGCACCCGCCCGAGCCGGGCGGCGGTCCGACCGTCGTTCCGCAGCCGTCCGCGCGGCACGCGGGGGTCATCGCCTTCACCGCGCACAACGTGATCTTCGCCGATGTCGGCGAGGACTGGATCAGGTCACGGCTGCCCGCCGACGATCTGTCGGCGCCGCTCAACCCGCCGTTCCTCGGCGACCTGGAGGAACGCACGGGACGCCGGGTGAACAACATCGACATGCTCGCCCTGGCCGCCCCCGCCGAAGGTCCCCCGCCCGTCGAGCTGGCCGAAGTCACCGACGCCGCCCATCCGCGCGTCGAGCGTGCCCATCTCTATCGCGACGACGTACGCGTCTGGACCTGTCCGGGCGGGCTCGTGCTCGTCGGACGGGGAGTGGGCGGGCGGTGGGAGGTCGCGATCGAGGTCGAGCCGGCCGCTCGTGGGCGCGGCCTCGGCCGCACCCTCGCCCGTGCGGCCCGGCATCTCACTCCCCACCCGCTCTGGGCGCAGATCGCCCCGGGCAACGCCGCGAGCGTACGGGCGTTCCTCGCCGCGGGATACGTGCCGATCGGCGCCGAGGCGCTCCTCGTCCCGCCTGCTGAGTGAAGGGCCGTACGGGCAGGTCAGGGCAGAGCCTCGGTCAGGCGGCGGCGGAGCCGGGGCTCGTGGGCGGGGTCCGTGTGGAGGGTCAGGGTCAGCCCGGCCTCGGCGGCGTCGGCGAGGACGGCGAGCAGGGTGGCGAACTGCCCGGGAGGCTCCGCGTCGAGCAGCTCCTCGGCGTGCTCCACGGCCAGATGGACCGGCCCGACATCGCGCAGGGAGTCGGTGAGGGCGTCCCAGTTGCGGCCGAAGTACGCCGGGAACCGCAGGGCCCGTGCCACCTCGTCGAAGAAGGCGGCACGGGTCCGGCAGGCCCGTCCGTCGACGACCGCCGGGGCCGTGTCGGTGGTCACCGTGAGCCACGGGGGCAGCGGACGCTCGGCGGAGGCCATAGGGGTCCTTAAAGCCGGTAGAAGTCGGTGTAGTGGTTGGGCGAGAACCAGGTCACGCCGGTGGTGCGGTTGACGACGATCCGGTACGCGTCACGCGAGGCGCCCCGCGCACGGGAGTAGACGTCGTACTCGTAGTAGGTGGCGCCGGCCGGAAGCCGGCCCTCCCGGTTGTAGAAGCGCCCGCCGGTGTAGTTGTACCTGCCGTCCGGCCAGGAGTACCAGCCGCTGCTGGTGGGATAGCCCTTCCCGGCCCAGATCGTGTTCGCCGAGCGGGCGTCCGCGCAGCGCGAGATGGTGCAGGAGTTGTAGACCGACGCGTGGGCGGGGGTGGTGCCGGTCACCCCGGTGAGGGACACGATGGCGGCGATCACGACGGCGAGCCGTCCCGGCCAGGACGGCCGGAAGCGTCGCGGAGTCTGCACGAGACCTCCTTGTGGGGGCGAGGGGACAGACATTCGCCAGCATCACCTCGAAACCGGGACGAACCAAGATAGAGATCGGTGAACTCCCGTCGTCCTTTTCCGATATGCCCTTGTGCAGGCTTCGTTCCCCCACGGATAGATCCAGGATTGACGCATGAACGACACGTACGCGCTGGATCCGGCGGCGAAGGCCGGTTACGTGCTGGAGTTCGAGGACACCTTCGACGGGGACGAGCTCGACGAGAGCCGCTGGATCCCGCGTTATCTGCCCCAATGGACCACACGCGCCGCCTCGGCGGCCCGATATCGCGTGGCGGACGGCCACCTGCGCCTGCTGATCGAGGAGGACCAGCCGCCGTGGTCGCCGGAGATGGAGGGCCGGATGCGGGTGTCCTCACTGCAGACGGGCGTGTTCTCCGGGCCGGTGGGCAGCGCCGTCGGCCAGCACGGCCGGGGCGGCCGGGCCGTCGTCCGCGAGGCACAGGACGAGGCGCGGCTCTACACCCCGCACTTCGGCCTGATCGAGATGCGCGCCCGGGCCACCGACGATCCGCGCGCCATGGTCGCACTGTGGATGATCGGTTTCGAGGACGCGCCCGAGCGGTCCGCGGAGATCTGCGTCTGCGAGATCTTCGGACGTGACGTACGCCCGGACGCGACGGCGGTCGGCATGGGCGTCCACCCGTTCGGCGACCCCACGATCACCGACGAGTTCGCCGCCGAGGTCCTCCCCATCGACGCGCGTGAGTTCCACGTGTACGCGGCCGAGTGGACCCCGGACCGGGTGACGTTCTTCGTGGACGGCCGGCACGTCAAGACCATCCGGCAGTCCCCGGACTATCCGATGCAGCTCATGCTCGGCATCTACGAGTTTCCCGACCTTCCCGACGCTCTCGGTGCCGAGGGGCCCGAGCGGGTGGGGCCGTACCCCAAGGAGTTCGTGGTCGACTACGTGCGGGGCTACCGGCCGGTGGTGGACTGAAACGCGACTGGTGGGTATGAGGCATTTAGGGCGTCATGTCCTGATGCTGAGCCGGCGCATCGTCCTGGTCGCGTCTGTCGCGGGTGGTGGCCCGGAAGCGCGTTCAGGAGCGGTGAGCGACGACCGGTGCCGGCCGGGGCTGGTCTCCGGCCGGCACGTCCCCCCGATGCTCACCCGAACAGCTTGACCAGCAGCAGGATGATGAGCGCCCAGCAGACAAGACCCGCGACGACGACCGCGATGAGTCCGCGAAGCCGATACCGTTTGCCGGGTGGACCGGATGGCTCGTCCACGTTCCCTCCACGTCGGGGCGTGTTCCGGCGTACGCCCCGCCTTGTGCAGATACCCCCGCGGGCAATGGCCCGTTCGTCACCCACAGTGATGTTTTTGTTGCCTATTGGCAGCACGCGCTCGCTCCCCCGATGGAACCAGTGTGGAGGGTAACGCGTTCCGGGTCCTCCGATTCCGGCCGGTCCCGGGTTCGCGTGAATAGGCTGCGGACATGCGGATCTTCACGAACCTCTCGGAACTCAAGGCGGCCAAGGGCGAGCATCTCGGATACACCGACTGGCGAGAGATCAGCCAGGAGAGGGTGAACGCCTTCGCCGACGCGACGGACGACCACCAGTGGATCCACGTGGACCTGGACCGGGCGAAGGAGAGCCCGTTCGGCGGCACCATCGCCCACGGATATCTCACGCTCTCGCTGCTGCCGTCGCTGCTCGGCGAGCTCTACCGCGTGGACGGCCTGCGCATGGCCATCAACTACGGGCTCAACAAGGTGCGCTTCTCGCGGCCGGTTCCCGTCGGGTCCCGCGTACGGGCGGGGGCGGAGATCGTCGACGTCAAGGGCACTCCTTCGGGCACCCTCGCGAACCTCCGCGTCACGATCGAGATCGAGGGAGCCGACAGGCCGGCCTGCGTCGCCGACACGCTCACGCTCTTCGTCCCCCAGGAGTGACCCGACCCGCGCGTACGGGACGGCTTGACCGGGGGCGGAGCGCCTTATTGGCGCAAGCAGGGGTGACGGGTCTGGTAGAGTTACACCCGTTGCAGGGCACCGCAGGTGAACAAGCAGCAAAGCGGCCGTAGCTCAATGGATAGAGCATCTGACTACGGATCAGAAGGTTAGGGGTTCGAGTCCTCTCGGCCGCGCACATCGTAGAAGGCCCGTGACCAGGGAAAACCTGGAAACGGGCCTTAGTGTTTTCGGGCTTCACGCGGTCTCTTCCGTGTCTGTGGGAGCCACCTTGGGAGCCACCCGTTTCCGTCGGCCCAGTAGAGCGCTCGAAATGGCCTCCGTCGCCGCTCGCTCGTCGCCCTCCATGAGGTGCCCGTGCACGGCTCGCCAGATGATGCCGTAGCGTCACAGAAGGTGACGGCGATACTGGGAGCCAGGCGGCCCCACAGTGCCTGCGGGTCTGCGATCCACCTCACATCGACACGTACTGAAGTGGGAATCCGATGACCAAGTACGCCAGTGGCGCGAGGACCAGGGCTGTCAGCAGGGTCGGCACCCGCTCTCTTCGCCGACGCGCCATCACCAGCGGTACAAGGACGAGGACGGCCAGACAGGCCCATGCTTGCGGGGCGTAGTGCAGGACGAAGGCATACAAGATGCCTTCCATCCCGAAGACACCTCCCAGCGCGGCGAGCCCGATGACACGGCTACGGATGGTGCGTCCGTTCCGCCACCACAGCCCAGCCACACCGAACAACGAGCCGCTGATGACCGCCATCACAAGCCACATCAGCGGATAGGCGAGGCTGCCCATGCCGTCACGGCCGAACTCCGCGTACCCGTAATACCCGACGACCAGACCGACCGAGGCGCACAGGCCGGCGACGGCGGCTGACCGCGCTGACGCCCAGCCGGCAAGCAGGGCGCCGACGACGAACGCCGGGACACACCAGACGGCACCGGAGTTGGCGATTTGGTTCCAGGCGCCTGGAAGCCAGCCCTGGGCAAGATTGGTGACAACACCGAATCCCAGGCCCGCCAGCAGTGCGGATGTCCACCAACCGCTGAGTTTTGCGATCGGACCGAAGCGGCTGCTCATCGGGAAGATCCCCCCCTGTCTTCCCGCGCTGGATACCGGCGGGGTCGCGACTATATGCAGGCCATACATGATGTGTCCAATTGATGATCATGTCGTCACGGCAAGATCCCTCACTGACAAACCAGCACAATGAGGTGAGGCGGCGCCGGCCGATGCTGAGGAAGGCGTGGTGGATGTCCTCGCGGACTTTCCAGCGGGTGCGCAGTCTGCGGAAGCTGTGCAGCAAGTGCGATGGTCTGCTCGACGACCCAGCGCTGTTTGCCCAGGCCGGAGCCGTGCTCGGTGCCGCGGCGGGCGATCTGCGGGCGCACGCCCAGTGCCCGGACGTGCCTGCGGTACTTGTCGTGGTCGTAGCCGCGGTCACCGACGACGACGTCAGGGCGTCGGCGGAGCCGTCCGCGGCAAGCTCCGCGCTTGCCGCGGACGGGCGGGATGGCCTCCAGCAGGCGGATGAACTGGGTGACGTCGCCCGCGGTTGCCGAAGAACTCGAAGCAGCCGTTGCGGGTCGGCCGCCTGGCCTGCGTCTCGAAGTGGGCGCCCGGCCCGCTGAAACCGTGCATGAAGATCACGGGCCGGTGCTTGTGCGTCCCCGCCCACGAGGCGGGCGCCCACGGGACGCGGGCCGCCACGACCGCCGACAACGCCGCCGCCAGGCGACGACCCCCGCGTATCCTCATCCGGAGCTCCTCCAGCCGAAGAGAACATTCTTCTGGTCCCTGTCGGTGTCGATCATGAGGCCGCCCCCGGCAACGGGCCTACGCTTGGTGGACCTCCTGGAAGACCTCCCGGGCGACGCGGTAACCATCGAAGGCCCGGGCCGCGCCGGCGTACGCCTCGATGTGCACGAACGCCTCCACGATCTCCTCCGGGGTGACGCCGTTGTTGAGCGCGATGCGCAGCTGCCCGCGCAGCGGTTCGAGCGTGCCCAGGGTCGCGGCGATCGTCACGGAGACGAGGGCGCGGGTGCGGGTGTCGAGGACATCGGTGCGCGGCCACGCGTCGCCGAAGGTGTGCCGGGTGGCCAGGCGCATGAAGTCGGCGGCGTTGGCCGGCTCACCCGGGCCGGGTTCCAGGAACGGCTCCAGCCTCCTGCCGAGCAGGTGCGCGGCGGTGTCGAGCGCGGCCTCGTAGCCGGGTTCCCGCTGGGTGTCGGTCATGTGGTTCCTTCCGGATCAGTGCTGGGGCGCGCGTTGAGCGCGCCGTACTGGCCGCCGCGCACCCGCGCGGGGTCGAACAGGACCGACAGGTGGGCGACGTCGTCCGCGCTCAGCGGTACGGCCGTCGCGGCGGCGTTCTGGCGCGCGTACTCCGGCCGCTTGGTGCCGGGGATGGGCGCGATGTCGTACGGCTGGGCGAGCAGCCAGGCCAGGGCGACCTGGCCCGGGGCGTGTCCCCGCTCGTCGGCGAACGCCTTCAGCCCCTCGATGAGGCGGAGGTTGTCCGCGAAGTTCTCCGCCTGGAACTTGGGCAGGGTCGAGCGGAAGTCGTCACTGGTGAACGAGGTCTCGCGGGTGAAGCGGCCGGCGAGCGCGGCCCGCCCCAGCGGGCTGTACGGGACGAAGGTGATGCCCAGCTCGCGGCAGGCGGGCAGCACCTCCTGCTCCACCTCGCGGGCCCAGAGCGAGTACTCGCTCTGGAGGGCCGAGATCGGCGCCACGGCGGACGCCCGGTGCAGGATGTCCGGACCGACCGCGCTGAGCCCGATCGCGCGCACCTTGCCCGCGGTCACCAGCTCGGCCATCGCGCCGACGGTGTCCTCGATCGGCACGGTGGTGTCGTGGCGGTGGACGTAGTAGAGGTCGATGTGGTCGACGCCCAGGCGGCGCAGGCTGGCCTCGCAGGCGGCGGCCACGTACTCGGGGCGGCCGTCGTAGACCACCCCGCCCTCCTCCGATGGCCGCGCCCCGAACTTGGTCGCCAGGACCACCCGGTCGCGCAGGCCGCGCACGGCGCGGCCGAGCAGTTCCTCGTTGTGGCCGAAGCCCTTCTGGGGCTGTCCGGTGGCCGCGCCGGCGGCGCCGTAGATGTCGGAGGTGTCGAAGAAGTCGATGCCGGCCTCGACGGCGGCGTGGATCGTGGCGACGGACTCCGCCTCGCCGGCGTCGCCGTAGAACTGGGACATCCCCATGCAGCCCAGGCCGATCGGCCGGACGGAGATGTCGGTGTGCCCGAGGGTGACACGGGCTTCGCTCATGATGGTTCTCCTGGTCCTCAGGCGGCGATGGTCTTGTACTCGACGTACTGGGCGAGGCCGGCGACGCCGAACTCCCGGCCGATGCCGCTGCTCTTGTAGCCGCCGAAGGCGCCGTCGTAGGTAGGCGCGGCGCCGTTGACGGTCATCCACCCGGTACGGATCCTGCGGGCGACCTCGATGCCGTGCTCCCGGTCGGCGGCCCAGACGCCGCCGCCGAGTCCGTACTCGGAGTCGTTGGCGATGCGGACCGCGTCGTCCTCGTCGTCGAACGGGATGACGACCAGGACCGGGCCGAAGATCTCCTCGCGGGCGATCCGCATGTCGCTGTCGACATCGGCGAACAGCGTCGGACGGACGTAGTACCCGCCCTCCAGCCCGTCAGGGGTCTCGGGTCCGCCGGTCACCATCCGGGCGCCTTCGGCGATGCCGAGCTCGATGTAGGAGCGCACCCGCTGCTGCTGGTCGGCGCGGACCATCGGCCCGATGAAGGTCTCGGGGTCGGAAGGGTCGCCGACCCGGACGTCCTCCATCATGGCGGCCAGCGCCGCGACGACCTCCTCGTAGCGGCTGCGCGGGGCGAGGATGCGGGTGTGGGCCACGCAGTTCTCGGCGTTGTTGCCCAGCGACAGGGCCCTGAGGCCTGCCACGACCGCCGTCAGGTCGGCGTCCTCAAGGATGATCGAGGCGGACTTGCCGCCCAGCTCCAGGCTGACCCGCTTGAGCTGCTCCCCGGCGACGGAGGCGATGCGCCGGCCGGCCGTGGTGGAGCCGGTGAAGGCGATCTTGTCGACGCCGGGGTGGGCGACCAGATACTCGCTGGTCTCGCGGCCCGCGGGCAGGATGCTCACCACTCCCTCGGGCAGCCCGGCCGCGTCGAAGACCTCGGCGAGCGCCAGGGCGTCCAGCGCCGTCTCCGGGGAGGCCTTCAGGACGACCGTGCAGCCGGCGAGCAGCGCGGGAACCAGCTTGACCAGGGCCGACTGGTGTGGAGCGTTCCACGGGATCACCGCCGCGACCACGCCGACGGGTTCCCGGCGCAGCCGCGTCGTGGCGTCGCCGACGGCGCCCACCTCCTCCTCCCAGCCGAGAGCGGCGGCGGCGCGCACGTACGCCTCCGTCATCTCCGGGAGGGACTGCACGTGCGTCCAGCGGGTGAACCACAGCGGCGAGCCGTTCTCGGCGGTGACCAGGGCCGCGAACTCCTCGGCGCGGACCGCGTAGAGCTTGGAGAACCGCTCCACGACGGCGCTCCGTTCCTGCGGGCTCATCCGGGGCCAGGGGCCCTCGTCGAACGCCCGGCGGGCGGCGGCGACCGCCCGGTCGACGTCGGCGGGGGCGGCGTGCGGCGCGGTCCCGACCAGCGAGCGGTCGTGCGGGGAACGCACCTCCAGGACGTCCGCGGTGGCCGGGGCGACCCACTGGCCGCCGATGTACAGGTTCGGGTAGGTGATCACGGAAATACCCTTCATGTAGGTGTCCATCGGACCTTTATGACTATAGCGGTCCAGTGGACACGTAACAAGTGTCCGATGGACCGCTAATATGGGGCTGCCATGATCAGCGGTGCGCGAGGAGGTTTGATGGACGAGGTGGAGACGCCGTCCTTCCAGCGGGCCAGGCGGCCCGAGCACCGGGAGCTCCGCAAGCAGGAGATCCTGGACGCCGCGGAGGCGCTGCTGGCCGAGATGCCCGCCGAGGAGATCAGCCTCCGGGAGCTGGGGCGCCGGCTCGGGGTGTCCAAGACGCATGTGGTGCGCTATTTCGAGAGCCGGGAGGGCGTCTTCCTGGGGCTGCTCGCCAGGCTCCGGCTGGCCTGGCTCGACGCGCTGGCGGACGAGTGGCCGGCCGCGCCGTGCGAGCCCGACCAGGTGATGCGGGCCTGGGCCGATTCGCTCGCCGCCCGGCCGGTCCTGTGCCAGCTGTGGAGTCTGCTGCCGACCGTCCTGGAGCGGAACGTCTCCGCCGGCACCGTGCGCGCCTACAAGTTCATCGACCTGGAGCACCGCACCCGGCTGGCGGAGCTGGTCAGGGAGCGGGTGCCGGCCCTCGGCGCGGATGACGCTCTCACGCTGACGGAGTACGCCGTCGTCGCGCTGGTGGGCCTGTGGTCGTTCAGCAACCCGACCCCGACCATCGTCGAGGCCACGTCCGACCCCCGGCTCGCGGGCTCCCGGGTGGACTTCGCCACCATGTACGGCGAGATCCTGCAGACCACCCTCGCCGGTCTGCTCGCCCGAGCGTGAGCCGCCCCCGGTTCGGCGGACCGGCCGGACGGACTCGGCGAGGGTCTCAGCGGTATGTGGAGCGAGCGATTGCCTCCACTCCACTTGGGGCAGTTCGTCATCGCTATCCCGTAAGGCGCGCAATGCGGCCTGGTCTCCGTCATTCAGAAGGCCCGTCACCGGAGTCCGGGCGACGCCGCCCTGTCAGGCGGCTCGTACGGCCTGTACGGAGTGCCTGCCGTACAGGCTGACAACACGATCGCGTTGTGGACGCAGCTCGTGATCCGAAACCGTGGGTCCCGCCGCAGGAGTCACCTGCCGGCGTTGGACACCAGGAGAAACGATGAAGCTGCCTCCACGCGCCGCCGGCCTCATGGCGGCCGCCGTGCTCGCCTGCCTGACCGGGATGCCCGGGGCACCGGCGGCACGGGCGGCCGAGGCCGGGGCACTGCCGAGCGTGGACATGGAAGCCACCGTCAAGGCAGCCCAGATCGACCCGCGGCGGCCTGACAACACGCTGACCCCGGGGGCCAGGGCCAGCGTGCTGCTCGTGGAGAGGGCGCTGCGCGACCGGCGCCTGCTCGACGCGAAGTGGGTGGACGGTTACTTCGGCACCACGACGATCGCCGCCTTCGCCAAGTTCCAGAGGTCGCTCGGCCGCACCGGTCTGGCCGCCAGCGGCCTTCCGGACACGGCGTCGCTCACCAGGCTCGGAGCCGGCCGGTTCACGGTCACCCACGTCATCGGGCCGGGGGCCAGGGTGTCCACCGGCGGCGTCGTCGTGGACGCCCGTACGCGGAGCATGCTGGCCGAGGCGAAGCGGCTGCTCGGCCGCGACCTCGTGCTGTTGCAGGGGTCGTACAACCCCGGCGGTGACCCCACGTCCGCGGGCACCCACGACGGCGGGGGCGTCGTGGACATCTCGGTCAAGGGGATGAGCTCCGCCACTCGTACGGCCGCCGTCCGGGCGTTGCGGCGTGTCGGCTTCGCGGCATGGCTGCGCAACCCCGATCAGGACGACTGGCCGTGGCACATCCACGCCGCCGCCATCAGCGACACCGACCTTTCCAGCCAGGCCCAGCACCAGATCGGCGACTACTACCTCGGCCTGAACGGGCTCGCCGGGCGTGCCCCGGACGACGGCCCGAAGGTGCCCATCCGCACCTGGGAGGAGTACCGGCGCCACTGATCCACAACCCAGCCCGCACAGACACGAAGGAGAACACCATGGGAACGTTCGGCAAGATCCTCACCACGGCTGCCGCCGCGACGATGCTCGGCGGGACGGTGCTCGCGGCCGCTTCGCCGGCGTCGGCGGCCACGCGCAACGGCGTGTGCGAGGCCGGTGAGTTCTGTTACTACTTCAACAGCGACAACCAGGGGTCGGTGTCCGACTTCACCGGGTCTGTGGCCGATTACGGTACGAAGCAGCCGTCCTGCTACGACTTCAAGGGGCCCGGCGCCGGCAAGGGCAAGTGCATCAAGAACGAGGCCGCCTCGGTCTGGAACCGCAGCAGCACGACCGTACGCGTCTACTACAACAGCAACTACGGCGGCAGCGTCTACCAGGACTTCGCGCCCGGGGCCAAGGGCAACCTCAAGCCCGGCCTCAAGAACCAGAACGCCTCCCACCAGTTCGGCCCGTCGTCGTCGGCGCGCGTCGACATGTCGTACGCGCTGTACAAGACCAGCGGTGGTCGCATCAGCTGCGGCTTCGACGGTTACGTCCACACTTCCGGGCGGCATGAGGGCATCGACATCGCCCGCAGCATCGGTTCGGACGTCCACGCCCTGGTGAGCGGCCAGGTCATCAACGTCGTGCGCGGGCGCAACGGCGGCAAGGGGCTCTCCACGATCGCCATCTACAACGCCTCGCTGAACAAGACGATCATCTATCTCCACTCCGATCCGCTGTCCTCGCTGCGCGTGGGCCAGCAGATCGCGCGCGGCCAGCTCATCGCGGAAGAGGCGTGGCACGGGATCTCGTCCAGCTCGGCCGCGCACACCCACGTCGAGATGCGTCCCGGACGGAAGACGCTCGCCGCCAAGAGCGTCGGCGACCCGACGCTGAGCAACCCGAACCCGAACTCGTTCTGGATCTCCCAGGGCTACAACATCCGCTAGCGGATCGCGGCCTGCGATGAGGAGGAAGACACCTGTGTCTCCACGAACTGCACGGCTGATCTCGCCGTTCACCGCGGCTGCCGCCGCGCTGGCGCTCGGCGGGACGGTGCTCGCGGCCGCTTCGCCGGCGTCGGCGGCCACGCGCAACGGCGTGTGCGAGGCCGGTGAGTTCTGTTACTACTTCAACAGCGACAACCAGGGGTCGGTGTCCGACTTCACCGGGTCTGTGGCCGATTACGGCACGAAGCAGCCGTCCTGCTACGACTTCAAGGGGCCCGGCGCCGGCAAGGGCAAGTGCATCAAGAACGAGGCCGCCTCGGTCTGGAACCGCAGCAGTAAGACCGTACGCGTCTACTACAACAGCGACTACGGCGGCAGCGTCTACCAGGACTTCGCGCCCGGGGCCAAGGGCAACCTCAAGCCCGGCCTCAAGAACCAGAACGCCTCGCATCGGTTCCTGAGCTCCGCACCGCCGATTGGGTGCAAGACCGACGGAACGCACACCAGGCTGCCCACGACGATCCTCGTCTACCGGAAGGCCCTCGACCGCGTCGACCGGGTGGACTTCAAGACGTACATCAAGAACGTCCTGCCCAACGAGTGGCGTTCGCACTGGCCGGCGGAGTCGCTCAAGGCCGGGGCGATCGCGGTCAAGCACTTCGGCTGGTACTGGGCGCTGAGGTCGGCGAGCAAGACGCCGAGCGGCCAGTGCTACGACGTCACCGACGACACGGCCAGCCAGGTGTACAAGCCCGGCTCCGCGACGGCGGCCACGAACGCCGCGGTGGACGCGACCTGGGGCGTCCGGATGACCCGCGACGGGAAGATCTTCAAGGCCCAGTACTGCTCCACGACGACGAAGTGCCGTCACTGGGTCACCGGCGACTGGATGTCGCAGACCGGCTCTCGCGACAAGGACGAGGCGGGCTGGAGCTACCGCAGGATCCTCACGTACTACTACACGGGGATCACTCTCGGATCCTGCCCCCGCGTACGCCTTCGGTTCCCCGCCGTGCCCGCCATGCACGGCGGGGAACCGGCGTCTTACGGCAGTCAGTCGACGATGATCTGGAAGTTCAGCGGCCGGCCGCCGGGGAAGGCGACCCGTCCCGAACCCTCCATCATCTTGAACCGTACGTAGCACAGGCCCGGCTTCTTCGGCGTGATGATGTCGGTCTGGATGTCGACCATCTCTCCGGGGCGCGTGTCCTTGATCGGTATGTCGGAGATGGTCTGGCATTGGTCGGGCTGCTGCGGGAGATCGAGGCGGTGCAGCGAATATCCCTTCCACGGCACCGTCCCGGCGTTCTTGAGCCGCCACACCTTGGTCACGGTCTGGCGGGGGCCGACGTGCGAGCAGTCGGGCAGCGTGATGTCCCCGATGAACTTCGCCGAATCGCCCGCGTGCGCGGGCGGGCTCCACGGAGGACTGGTGGGGTGCACCGGGCAGTCGGCTGCCGAGAGTTTCGCGTTCGACGGGCTCTCGGGCGGATTCGCGCTCTGCCCGTCGGTCCCGGCGCCTCGATCGCCGGTGACCGCGACGAGGACCACTGTCGCCACACCGACGGCCCCTACGGCGAGTGCGGCCGCGGCCGGGCGGGCCGGGCGGAACCGTCCCCGGCCTCCTGGCGCGGACGGAACCGGCCCGTTCGTCGCCGGGGTCTCAGCGGCCGGCCACGGACCTTGTACGACGTCCGTGGCGGCGGTTTCGATTTCGTGAGGCGGGAGGGCCGCCACGGCGCCCGCGCGGTTCGACGGCGCTCCGGCGCTCGCCGACCTGACCGCGAGGTTCGCGCTCTCCCAGCGTTCGCGGTACGCGGCCGGGTCGGCGCCGCACGCCTTGACGAACTCGACGGTGGTCTCCCAGCTCGGGAGCCGGTTGCCCTTGGTGGCCTCGTGCAATGTCGTATGGGAAATCGCGCCTGACCGGCCGGACATTTCGCGAAAAGGTGGGTTCCCGACTGATTTGCGAAGTTCTCGCAGTGCCGCCGCGAAGTCCTCGATCGCCTCCGCCCGTGCACGCATGTCGTCCACCCGGGTGAAGCTAACAGCGCTCACGGTATTCGCTCAAGCGAACGGAGAATCTCGCGCACGTCCCGTCGTGGCTCGTCCGACGCCTGTCGCCGTACGGGAAATCGCGTGTGCCGGGCGCCTCCCGGTAAGTCGTGGACGGTAAGGGCGGGTCAGGGGAAAAGGTGTTGGAGCCGCGAGGGGTCGCCCTTTAACGTGGCGCAGTGGCTACGCAGGTGATTGTCCTCAATGGCGGTTCCAGCTCGGGAAAGTCCGGGATCTCCCGGTGTTTGCAGGCGGTCCTGCCGGATCCGTGGCTCGCCCTCTCGGTCGACACCATGGTCGAGGCGCTGCCCGCCTCCATGCGCGGATCGGACGCGGGGATCACTTTCGCACCGGACGGCCAGGTCGATGTCGGGCCGGCGTTCCAGGCGCTGGACGCGGCGTGGACGGAGGGGATCGCCGCCATGGCCCGCGCGGGCGCCCGGGTCATCGTGGACGACGTGTTCCTCGGCGGGGCGGCCTCCCAGCAACGCTGGCAGAAGGCCCTCGCCGGGCTGGAGGTGCTCTGGGTCGGCGTGAAGTGCGACAGCGCGGTCGCCGCGGGACGCGAGATCGCGCGGGGCGACCGCGTCGAGGGGATGGCCGTGTTGCAGGCGGAAGTGGTTCACGAGGGCGTGGTCTACGACCTCGTGGTGGACACCACGCACACCGAGTCCCTGGCATGCGCGCGGGCCATCGCCGCCCACGTACGTTACTGACGCCGAGGCTGGCAAGAAGATCGATCCCGCCGGGGCGGGCGGTCAGCTCGCGTACAGGAGCGACAGCGGTTGGGCAGGCCGCCGATCGCCCAGTTGTGTGGCGGTTCGCCCGATGTAACGGCTCAGGGACCGTGCGAGGTGGGGCTGGTCGAAGTATCCGAGGCGGTGGATCACGTCGTGGATCGGCACGCCGTCCTGGATCAGGACCGCCGCCCGCCTGGCGCGGTCGATCTGCCGGATCGCGCCACGGGTGAGCCCGGTGGCCGCCAGGAAGCGTCGTTGCACGGTGCGCTCCGACACGTCCGGCGGCGCGCCGCCGAGCACCGCGGCGACGAGCGGATCGCGCTCGACGACACCCTCGCGCACCAGCCGCCGTACGAACGTCTCGGCGTTGTCCCAGCCGGGCAGATGCCAGGTGGAGCCCTTCAGCCAGAAGGACGTGTGGGTCGTGCCGGGGATCTCCGCGGACCCGTCCACGAGCCGGCCGAGCGGAAGATGGGGCATCGCGGTGCCGAGCGCGAAGCTGATCCCGAAGAACGTGGCGTCTTCGGGTACGGGGGCCTGGCTCGCCTTCGTCTCCGGCCCATGGACGGAGGCGCTGACCTGGCCGCGCTGCTCCCAGAAGACCAGGTCCCAATGGGCGGTCGCGACCGCCGTCATCTGTGCCACGTCACGGCTGCTGCTCCGCCACACCCGCTCGATGTAGGGCGAGTCGGACGAGCGGCTCTCGATGTGCAGGCCCATCCGGGTGACTCCTCCCTGCCTCGCGGAACATGCCTGAGTCGCGGAACATGGTCGTGCGGTCCCGTGTCCTGGGCCGTTGACCCAGGTCATGCTACGTCCCGCCACTGACAAAACCGCGAGAGGCGACGTCCGGCCGCCGGCAGCGGACGCACTCGTGGATGCACTGTGCGCTCGCGCATGCCGGCGAGCATCGCCGGGCCCTCGGGCCGGGTCCTGGGCGGCGCGGCACTTGGCGGAGGCCGGGAATCGGCCGACTCGGACGGCGTCAGGTGGGTGATGCCGCCTCACATCGGGCTGATCCGGTTGTTGCGGATGTGCTCGTAGACGATAGACGTGCGGACGTCGGCGACTTCGGGCCGTTCGGTGAGCTTGTCGATCACGAACGCGTACAGGCTGGCGTTGTCCGGCACGGCCACGTGCACGATGAAGTCCTCCGTGCCGGCCGTCACGTAGACGCCCAGGGTGTCGGGAAGAGCGCTGACCCAGTTCCGGAATCCCTCGATGTTGCGCCGCGACGGGGGACGCACCCGGATGGCGATGAGGGCCTGGACCGGGCGGCCGATCGCCGCCAGGTCCACGTCGAGGATCGCACCCCGGATGACACCGCGCTGCCGGAGCGCCCGCGTACGGTCGAGTGCCGTGGTCGGCGAGACCCCGACCGCGGCGGCCACGTCGCGGTTGGTCTTCCGTGCATCCGACTGCAGTTCCGCCAGGATCGCCTTATCAAGTTCGTCCATGACCGCCTGTTCGCCCTTGTTTCCGATATAAATACGGACTTCTTGCAGGTCAATCGTACGAGTGCCTAGCATCATCGGCGTACGTCCGAACGCATGCACAGGAGGACCGGATGACGGCCGATGAACAGACGACCTCGGGTGTCGGGTTCGCCCCCGAGGAGATCGACCCGGCCCTCCCGACCCGGGCGGCCCGTCTGAAGTGGGTGATCGTGGTCGACCGCGACCTTCCCGCGGGCCGTGCCGTGAACGCCGCAGTCTGCGTGGCCGCGGCGACCTCGACTGCGGTGACCGGGCTTCTCGGCGACGACGCGGTGGACGCCGACGGTGGCGCCCATCCCGGGCTGCCGTGGGCGGGCTGCTCCGTGCTGGCCGCGGACGCCGCCACGCTGCGCGCCATTCGCGCGAAGGCCGCGTCGTCCGCCGGGTGCTTCGTGGCGGACATGCCCGCCGCGGCCCAGCGGACGCGGGTCTACGCCGACTACCTCGCCACGATGAAGGAGACCGCGGCCGACGACGTCGAGTATTGCGCGGTCGGCGTCGTCGGCCCGCGCAACCGCGTGGACAAGATCGTGGGAAAGCTGCCCCTGATGCCGTGACCCGGCACCGGAGCGGTGCCGGGACGGTGCCGGCTCGGGGTGCAAGTTTCATCCATTCCCGGGTTCCGGTGTGCCGTCTCCGGTGGTTTCTGTGCTTGTGGGGGCCGGTGTGCGCGGTTGCCGCTGTGGGGTGTCGTTGACCGGTGATCGGTGGGGTCGTACGTTGCTGTGCGGTGTTCCTGGGTGTGGATGTCCGGGTGTGGATGTCGTT
>NZ_VJVX01000045.1:0-72410 GCF_008033685.1 Microbispora sp. CSR-4 | reverse complement strand
TAGATGTCGAGCAGCGCGTCGTCCTGGCCGGAGGTGTGGTCCTTCTCCAGGGTCGCCCGCATCGACTCGTACTGACCGAAACGCTCCAGAATCTGGTCGTTGGTCCAGCCGAGCGCCTTCAGCAGCACCGTGACCGGCTGCTTACGCTTGCGGTCGATGCGCACGCCGACGCTGTCGCGCTTGTCGATCTCGAATTCGAGCCACGCGCCGCGCGACGGGATCACCCGGCAGCCGAACAGGTCCTTGTCGGAGGTCTTGTCGACCGAACGGTCGAAGTAGACACCCGGCGAACGGACGAGCTGGGACACCACGACACGCTCGGTGCCGTTGATGATGAAGGTGCCCTTCGACGTCATGAGCGGGAAGTCGCCCATGAACACCGTCTGGCTCTTGATCTCACCTGTGGTGTTATTGATGAACTCCGCCGTGACGAACATCGGGGCGGAGTAGGTCATGTCCTTGTCTTTGCACTCATCGACTGAGTACTTGGGCGGCTCGAACCTGTGATCCCGGAACGACAGGGACATGGTTCCGGAGAAGTCCTCGATGGGACTGATCTCCTCGAAGATCTCTTCGAGACCGGATTGGGTCGGAATGTCCTTGCGCCCGGCCTGGCGAGCCGCCTCGACCCGGCCCTTCCATTTCTCGTTTCCGAGCAGCCAGTCGAAGGACTCGGTCTGCAGGGCGAGAAGGTCGGGTACTTCGAGCGGCTCCTCGATTCGTGCGAACGACACGGTTCGGGGACCGGCGGGTACGGCGGAGGCGTTGCGCGAGGCTGCCAACAGATGTCCTTCCGAGGGCTCGCGGACTGACTACACGCACGCCAGACGACCAGGACTAAGAGTTACTCAGAGAGACGGTCGTCAAAGGGCAGCGCAAAGGGGCAGTGTAGCCGATCGGCATACACCTGTCCACTCCGCTATCGCTCTGCGCTCCACGTTGGTGGCAGCATCACCCGTCAGCGCCGAAACGTCAAGCCCGAGAGCCGACATTTCGCCTAACCGGCAGGGGTCTCGCAGGGTTTTTCCGCCCTCGCGGCCGAGCGAGCTCCGGGGATCCAGTCCCTACCCGGGACCGGACACGGGTAACGCTCAGTCACGCGAACGACCCAACGCTGACCGTCGGTCGACGCCGCCGAGCCCTGGATACCCACCGGGTGGCACGGCTTAAACGTGTTCTTTACTAACAATTTAGCCACGGGCTCAGGGAACGGGCGTGTCACCCAGGAGCGTGGACAGCCGGGAGGCCCGCCAGCCGTCGCCCTGCGTCACCATGACCAGGCGCGCTCTCCCCTGGCTGACCTGCTGCTTCTGCTCCTCCTGACCCGGGCCCGACCGCGTCGTGACCATGTTCACGAACAGCAGCACCCGGACCTCTTCCGGCGTCGCCGACTCCACTCCTGCGGCGGCGACGACCGCGTGCTGCACCGTCCGCCGCTCGCGCGCCTGCGGTCCCAGCGTCGCCACGAGCGTCCGGTAGTGCTCCGCCAGCTGCCCGGTGGCGTGCGCTCCCGCCCTCAGCATGTCCTGATCGATCGTACGGTAGTCGTACGACAACATGTCGGGCGCGTAGGACCGGGCGGCCGACAGTGCCTCCCTGGAGGCTCTCTCGGTGGCCTGGAGGCGGCGCAGATCGAGCAGGAGCCACACGGCGGCGACGGCCAGCCCGGCCGCCACGAGGGCCGTCAGCGCCCGCAGCAGGCGCCTCACCGCACCAGCTCCGCCCGTGAGACCAGCCACAGGCCCGAGGCCTTCGTGACGTCCATGCGCCAGCGGAAGAAGCGCTCCTCCGGAGGGGCCTTCCTGCCGTCCTCCCAGTGGATCACGGCGTCGCCGACGATCAGCACCCGTGCCGTGCGCCGGTCGGCGGCGAGGGAGGTGAGCGCGGAGGCCCGCAGGACGCCCGTCTGCACGGCCTTGTTCTTCAGCGTGGTGGCCTTCAGAGCCGCCTGCCCGGCGGCGTACTGCGCCCGCTCCGGGCCCGTGGAGGTCGCCAGCGCTCGTTTGATGTCGTCGTCGATGCGGCGGTGGTCGATCGACATGAGGCTCACCGCGTGCGCCGCCGCGGCCCGCACGGCCATCTCGCCGTCCTCGGCCGTCGCGAGGGCCTCCGTACGGGCCTGGGCGAGATGGCGGACCGTCAGGGCCAGCGCGACCACGAGGAGCACGAGCCCGGCGGTCAGCGCGCGCCGCATCCCCGCACCTCCTGAGCACCCGGTCGTCGTCTCGGCCCGTTCACGTCGCGCGGATCAACGGTCGTGCCCGGCGAGGCCGGCGTGCCACCCGCGCGCGCCGTCGTCGGACACTCCCTAATCGGCACGATAGATCAGCGGACCCGCCCTGCCCATAGATTCCGGATTCCGCACGGGGTCCGGGCACGCGAAAGGGGCGGTCCCATCCGGCACCTGGATGGACCCGCCCCTTCGGTGAAGCGTGTTACAAGACCGTCTTACTTGACGGTGACCGTGGCGCCGGCGCCCTCCAGGGCGGCCTTCGCCTTCTCGGCCTGCTCCTTGTTGACCTTGCCGTCGAAGACCGGCTTCGGAGCGCCGTCCACGAGGTCCTTGGCCTCCTTGAGGCCCAGGCTCGTCAGGGCGCGGATCTCCTTGATGACCTGGATCTTCTTGTCGCCGGCGGCCTCGAGGATGACGTCGAACTCGTCCTGCTCCTCGGCCTCCTCGGCGGCGCCACCGGCGCCACCGGCGGCCGGGGCGGCGGCGACGGCGACCGGAGCGGCGGCCTTCACGTCGAAGGTCTCCTCGAAGACCTTCACGAACTCGGACAGCTCAAGGAGGGTCATCTCCTTGAAGGTCTCGAGCAGCTCGTCGGTGCTGAGCTTCGCCATGGTGTGTTCCTCCAGTGGATCTAGCAAAAAACGTGTAAAGGGACCGCGGTGCGCGCTTCCCCCGTCCGCTGCGCGGACCTACTCGCCGGCCTCTTCGCGCTTGGCGCGCAGAGCCTCGGCCAGTCGAGCCATCGTGGTGGGCAGCGCGGCGAAGGTGGCGGCAGCCT
This sequence comes from Microbispora sp. CSR-4, assembly GCF_008033685.1. Lineage (NCBI taxonomy): Bacteria > Bacillati > Actinomycetota > Actinomycetes > Streptosporangiales > Streptosporangiaceae > Microbispora > Microbispora sp. CSR-4. Next base: position 69,399 of record NZ_VJVX01000045.1, on the reverse strand, counting down.
GGGACTGCTTGGCCTTCAGCGCACCGGCCAGCTTCGCGAGGAGCACCTCGCGGGACTCAAGGTCGGCAAGCTTCGTGATCTCGTCGGGGGTCATCGACTTGCCGTCGACGACACCACCCTTGATCACCAGGAGGGGGTTGGCCTTGGCGAAGTCACGCAGACCCTTGGCCGCCTCCACCACGTCGCCCTTGACGAACGCGATGGCGGTCGGGCCCTGGAACAGGTCGTCCAGGGAGGTGATCCCGGCGCTGTTGGCCGCGATCTTGGTGAGCGTGTTCTTCGCCACGGCGAACTTCGCATTCCCACCGAGAGAAACGCGCAGCTGCTTGAGCTGAGCGACGGTGAGACCGCGGTATTCGGTCAGAACGGCGGCGCTGGATCCCTCGAACTCACTCTTGAGCTCGGCGATCGCGACGCTCTTCTCCGCCTTCGCCATGGGCCTCCTTCCAGATGTGCCGCCGGCGAAGGCCCTCAGAAAACAGACAAGCCCCGGCGCAGGCGCACGGGGCTTGGACAGACGTCGAACGTCCTCAAGCTTCTCCACACCTACGCGGGCCGTCCACTCACGTGGATCCTTCGGTCACCGGGTTGTGGGCCCAGTGACGACCGGCGGTCTTCGGCAGGAGACAGACTACGGTGTCAACCGGCAAGACGCCAAATCAGCCTGTGGCGCCGGACGGCTGCTGCGTCAGCGTCCGCGGCAGCTCGCCGACCTGGTCGGCGGCCGGCGCCTTGATCGAGACCGGCTCGTTGAACGACTTGAACATCGCCGTCGCCTTGAACGTGCCTGCGCCCGGCTTGCCGCCGTTCAGCTCGACCTTGCGCGGCAGGCCCTGGCCGTCGATCCAGGCGTCGAACGTGACGTCCTTGGCGTTCGCCAGCTCGTCCTGCACGTGGCCGCGCCGGTCCTCCGGAAGCTGCTTGATCGCCTCGGCCACGGGGAACGTGCCCGAATAGTGGGTCGTGTCCACCCCGCCGACCTGCTCGGTGCCCACCGGCTTGACGTCCTTCGACGCCGTGAGCATGGCGGCGCTCGTCTTCAGGTCGAACTGCTGCGCCTGGGCGAGATACTGCTCGATGTCCACGCCGGCCTGAGAGCCGAGCTGCTTCAGGTCGAGCCTGATCCACGGCTTGGTGGCGCCCACCAGGGTCCTGAGCATGTCGAGCTTCACGTACGCCACGTCGCCCTGGAGGATCACCCGCACCCCGCCGGGCATGTTCTGCCCGTTGAACGACACCTGGCCGAGGTTGATGTCGGAGGAGATCTGCGGGGTCTTCTGGTAGAGCATGGTGCCCTGGACGACCCCTCCCTGACCGCCGTCGGCGTCGGTGACGTTCAGCACGAGGTCGGCGGCATAGGTGTCGACGTCGTCGGCCTTCTGCGCGGTCTGCTGGATGACCTCGGCCGCCGAGAGCTTGGCGTTCTGGAGAGACGGAGTCGCGGTCGTGCCGCATCCCGCGACCGTGATCGCGGCTACCGCCCCCGCGGCCACCAGTAGTCGTCGCATTGTGTCCATCCCTTCGATGTCCCCCTTTACCTGCCCTTGACCTTATGCGCCTAACGCCGTCCGCGCGTGGCCGGCGGACGAACCCCCATGAGCCGTGCACAGAACCTTCACAAGACGGGGCCTGGAGCAGGGGCTGAGCGAGGGACGGCCGAGAGGCGACGCAGCAGCCGATCGAGCGTCGTGGGGCCCTACACGGCCACAGACGCGCGGAAGCCCCCGCCCGTAGAGGGCGGGGGCTTCCGTCGTCGTGTCGGCCGGGAAGACGGCTCAGGCGTCGATCTCGGCGGTCATCGCCCGCGTCACGTTCGGGTCGACCGGGATGCCCGGGCCCATGGACGTGGTGAAGGTGACCTTCTTGAGGTAACGGCCCTTGGCCGCCGACGGCTTGAGACGCAGCACCTCGTCCAGCGCCGCGGCGTAGTTCTCCACGAGCTGGCGGTCGTCGAAGGACGCCTTGCCGATGATGAAGTGCAGGTTGGCGTGCCGGTCGACCCGGAACTCGATCTTTCCGCCCTTGATGTCGCTGACGGCCTTGGCCACGTCGGGCGTGACGGTGCCGGTCTTCGGGTTCGGCATGAGGCCGCGGGGGCCGAGCACGCGGCCCAGACGACCGACCTTGCCCATCATGTCCGGGGTGGCGACGACCGCGTCGAAGTCGAGACGGCCCTTGGACACCTCGTCGATCAGCTCGTCGGAGCCGACGATGTCGGCGCCCGCCGCGCGGGCCTCCTCGGCACGGTCACCGGTCGCGAAGACCAGGACCCGGGCGGTCTTGCCGGTGCCGTGCGGGAGGTTGACGGTGCCGCGGACCATCTGGTCGGCCTTGCGCGGGTCGACGCCCAGCCGCAGGGCGACCTCGACGGTCGCGTCGAACTTCGTGGTCGCGGTCTTCTTGGCCAGCCGCACACCCTCGAGCGGGGCGTACAGGGCCGTGCGGTCGATCTCGGCCGCCGCGTTCTTCCAGTTCTTGCTGCGCTTCACTTCGTGCTCCTCGTGGAGATCGTGGTCCGGGCCTGCGCGGGCCCTCCCACTGCGTTGGTCACCGCTGAGAGTCAGTCGGCGATGGTGATGCCCATGGAACGGGCGGTGCCGGCGATGATCTTCTCGGCGGCCTCGACGTCGTTGGCGTTGAGGTCCTGCATCTTGGTCTCGGCGATCTGGCGAAGCTGCTCGCGGGTCAGCTTGCCCACCTTGTCCTTGTGCGGGTTCGCGCTGCCCTTCTGCAGACCGGCGGCCTTCTTGATCAGCTCAGGCGCCGGCGGCGTCTTCGTGATGAAGGTGAAGGTGCGGTCTTCGAAGATGGTGATCTCGACGGGGATGATGTTGCCCCGCTGGGCCTCCGTCGCGGCGTTGTACTGCTTGACGAAGTCCATGATGTTGACGCCGTGCGGACCGAGCGCGGTACCGACCGGCGGCGCGGGGGTGGCCTGCCCAGCGGGAAGCTGGACCTTCACCAGGGCCGCGACTTTCTTCTTTGGAGGCATTTGTCCTTCTCCGGGTCCTTTGTCCTACAAAAGCCTCACAGGCACGCCGAAGCAGGGCGTGCCGTGAGGACGGCTATCGAGTCTACGCGAGGCGGTCAGATCTTCGAGACCTGGTTGAACGACAGCTCGACCGGGGTCTCTCGGCCGAAGATCGAGACGAGGACCTTGAGCTTCTGCGACTCGGCGCTGATCTCGCTGACCGTGGCCGGCAGCGTGGCGAACGGCCCGTCCATGACCGTGACGGACTCGCCGATCTCGAAGTCGACGGTCGCGGTGGTGGTCTTGGTCGTGGCCTTCTTGACTTCCTCGGAAGGCTCCGGCGCGAGCAGCTTGGCGACCTCGTCGAGGTTCAGCGGGCTCGGCTTGTTGGACAGGCCGACGAAGCCGGTCACGCCGGGCGTGTTGCGCACCGCGGCCCAGGACTCGTCGGTCAGGTCCATCCGGACCAGAACGTAGCCGGGAAGCACACGCTCCTTGATCGGAGTCTTCTTGCCGCCCTTGAACTCCGTGATCGTGTGGGTCGGCACCTCGACCTGGAAGATGAAGTCCTCCATGTTGAGGGACCCGATCCGGCTCTCGATGTTCTGCTTCACGCGGTTCTCGTAACCGGCGTACGAGTGGATGACATACCACTCGCCGAACTGACCGCGAAGCTGACGCTTGAACTCCTCGACCGGGTCGACATCCGGAAGGACGTCACCGTCCTCGTCGACCTGCGCGGCGACCTCGGCCGAGTCTTCGCCGCCGTCACCGCCGTCAGAGTCGGCGGCCGTGGTCTCCTCGACCTCTGCTACGGCCTCGTCCTGCTCGGTGCCCCACTCGTCATGCTCGTCATGGGAGCGGTCGGCCGGCATCGGGGACTCGGACACGGGACTCTTCCTTCTTCGCTTGGTGTCTTGACGTGCTACGACGTCTCGGGCGGGATCAGGATCCGCCGAAGAGCCAGAGCACTGCCTTACCCAGCAGCGTATCGATCCCGAACACGAGCCCAACCATGATCACAACGAAGACCAGGACAACTACGGTGTACGAGATCAGGTCATTGCGCCTGGGCCAGATGACCTTGCGCAGCTCGGCGACGACCTGCCGGTAGAACAGAGCGGGCGAGGTGCGCTTTGCCTTCTTCTCACTGGTCGGCTTGCCTGGCTTGCCAGCGGTTTCACCGCGGGTGTCGATCGCCACAGTCCTCACCTGATCCGTCGTGTCCGTCGCAGTTGCGGCGCGCTTTCACGCCATTGTTGCGCGGACCGCACTCCGCAGGGCACGAGGGACTCGAACCCCCAACCGCCGGTTTTGGAGACCGGTGCGCTACCAATTGCGCTAGTGCCCTAAGCCGTGCACCACGATACCCGAGAAACGCGCCGAAGCGTCCGTCGCGTCGTTCACGTGGCCCACTAGTCGGTGAAGTGTACGCGGGAATCACCACTCCGTCGAACCACATGACCGCCGCACCGCCCGAAGGCGGCCCGAGTGCCGTTTCTGTGCGATCTAAAGCTACCGTGCGGACCCGTCCGGATCCTGGATATGGATACGAAACCGCGTGGCGCGTCTGGAACGATGGAGGCATGACCCGACCTCGCATCTCCGCGCGTATTTCCGCGATCTCCGAGTCCGCGACTCTGGCCGTGGACGCCAAGGCCAAGGCCATGAAGGCGGCCGGTCGCCCGGTCATCGGCTTCGGCGCCGGCGAGCCCGACTTCCCGACGCCCGACTACATCGTCGAGGCGGCCGTCGAGGCGTGCCGGAACCCCAGGTTCCACAAGTACACGCCGGCCGGGGGCCTGCCGGAGCTCAAGCAGGCGATCGCCGACAAGACGCTGCGCGACAGCGGGTTCCAGGTCGAGGCCGCCCAGGTCCTGGTGACGAACGGTGGAAAGCAGGCGGTCTACGAGGCGTTCGCCACGCTGCTCGACCCGGGTGACGAGGTCCTGGTCGTGGCGCCCTACTGGACGACGTACCCGGAGGCGATCAAGCTCGCGGGCGGCGTCCAGGTCGACGTGGTCACCGACGAGACCACCGGCTACCTGGCCTCGGTCGAGCAGCTGGAGGAGAAGCTGACCGACCGCACCAAGGTGCTGCTGTTCGTCTCGCCGTCCAACCCGACGGGGGCCGTCTACTCCCCCGCCCAGGTCGAGGAGATCGGCCGCTGGGCGCTCGACAAGGGCCTGTGGGTCGTGACCGACGAGATCTACGAGCACCTGGTCTACGGGGACACGAAGTTCTCCAGCATCGCCACCGCCGTGCCCGAGCTGCGCGACCGGGTCGTCGTGCTGAACGGCGTGGCCAAGACGTACGCGATGACCGGCTGGCGGGTGGGCTGGCTGATCGGCCCGTCCGACGTGGTCAAGGCGGCGACGAACCTGCAGTCCCACGCCACCTCGAACGTCTCCAACGTCGCCCAGGCCGCCGCGCTCGCGGCCGTCTCCGGCGACCTGTCGGCCGTCGCGCAGATGCGCGCGGCGTTCGACCGGCGTCGCCAGACCATGGTCCGGATGCTCAACGAGATCCCCGGCGTGGTCTGCCCCGAGCCGTTCGGCGCGTTCTACGCGTACCCGTCGGTCAAGGCGCTGCTGGGCAAGGAGATCCGCGGCAAGCGCCCGCAGACCTCGGCCGAGCTGGCCGAGCTCATCCTGGAGGAGGCCGAGGTCGCGCTGGTGCCCGGCGAGGCGTTCGGCACCCCGGGCTACTTCCGCCTGTCGTACGCGCTGGGCGACGACGACCTGGTCGAGGGCGTCAGCCGGGTGGGCAAGCTCCTGGCCGAGGCCCACTGAGAAGCCGAGGCCCGCTGAAAGAGGTCATCCGGACTCTGCAAATTTCAGCGAAGGCCCGGTCCCCGAGGAGCGGGACCGGGCCTTCGTCATGCCGGCGCACGACCCACGCGCCTCCGGGCCCGTGGGGACCACGGAGGCGCGGGATCGAAGCGGGGTCACTTGGCGAGGGTGGTTCCCCCGGCGATCTTCTTGAGCTCGCTGTCGGCCGCGTCCGCACCGATCTTGGCCGCGTAGTCAGGGCTGATCATGACCTCGGCGCCGACGCCGGGAGCGAGGGTCCACACGATCGTGCGGGTGCCGCCGTCCATGACCCGGTCGCCGCCCTCCGACACGCTGACCAGGTAGGCCTTCCTGCCGCCGACCTCGATCGGCTTGACGCCCTGCGCGGCGTAGCTCTGCATGCGCTTGCTCAACCGGCTCACGGCGCCCTTCCGATAGACGATCATCTGGACGCTGTACATGCCGGGCTCCAGGCCGGGCTCCACCCAGCTCGTGGTGTAGCTCCGCTTGCCGAAGCCGTCCTTGCCGGACCACTTGCCCCATTCGAGCCCTTCGGGCAGATAGCCGACGTGCACTCCGCCGAGCGTCCGGCCGTCCCCGAGATCGCCGAGGTCCTGGGGCATCCCCGGGTTTTCGGCGCCCTCCGACGAGGTGTCTTCCGACGGGGTGCCCTCCGAGGGGGCGGGGGTCGGGCCGGCGGTCCCGGCGATCATGACCGTGACCGCCGCCCCGGGGGGAGCGGCCGTCCCCGGCTGCGGCATCTGACCGAAGACCGTCCCCGCCGGGGCGGTGTCGGTGACGATCTTCGTGAATCGCATCGTGTAGCCGGCCTCCTTGAGGATGGCGCCGACCTCCTTGGCGCTCTTGCCGGTCAGGTCGGGCACGACCCCTTCCGGCGTGGCGACCGCGTCACCGGAGGCGGCCGTCGACGCGGCCGGGGCCTCCTGACCGGTGGCGCCGGCCCCCACGAGGCTGCCGCCGGCCGGGACGGTGTCGGGCCGGGCGGTCAGCGCCACGGGCACGCCCACGGCGACCGCCGCCGTGAGCACGGCCGCCCCCGCCACGCGAAACCTGACGACGTGGCGGCGGTTGCCCCGCCGTACGGCCTGGCCCAGCGACGGCGACGCGTGCACGCCGGCGACCTGAGCGGCCATGGCGTCTTTCAGCGCCTCTTCGACGTTCATGCGGACACTCCCTGCAAGTTCTCCATGCGTGCGCGCACGCGTGCCAGCCCGCGGGCGGCCTGGCTCTTGACGGTGCCGACCGAGCAGCCGAGCAGCGCGGCGGTCTCGGCCTCCGACAGGTCCTCCCAGTAGCGCAGGACCAGTACGGCCCGCATCCGGGCCGGCAGTTTCCTGAGCTCGGCGACGAGCACGTCGCGCAGGCCGAGGTCCGGCGACTCCACCGGCGTGTCCGGCGGCTGGGCGAAAGTGATCTCCTGGAGCACCTTGCGCCGCCTGGCCTTGCTGATCGCGCCGTTCACCACGACCCGGCGCGCGTACGCCTCGGGGTTGTCGTGGCGGATGCGCGGCCAGTGCCGGTAGACCTTCTCCAGCGCGTTCTGGACCATGTCCTCGGCGTCGGACTCCGAGGCGCCGCAGACCAGGATCGCGGTGCGCAGGAGAGCGGTGCTGCGCGCGGCCAGGAACTCGTCGAAAGCCGCCTCGTCTTCTTCGGTCATGAGCTCCCCTTTCGCCCCTCCCCAACGCGCCAACCCCGCCACGGGTTGAGAGCGACATGCGGCAACATATGGAGATGGCACGTCCACTAAACACGCTCCCCAAGGCACATCTGCACCTGCACTTCACCGGCTCGATGCGGCATTCGACGCTGATCGAGCTCGCCCGGGAGCAGGGCGTCCATCTTCCCGACGCCCTGGTTGAGGACTGGCCGCCGAAGCTGCGGGCGACCGACGAGCGCGGCTGGTTCCGGTTCCAGCGGTTGTACGACATCGCGCGGTCGGTGCTGCGCCGGCGCGAGGACGTCTACCGGCTGCTGCGGGAGGCCGCCGAGGACGAGGCCCGGGAGGGGTCGCGCTGGCTGGAGATCCAGGTGGACCCGTCCGGCTACGCCCAGCGGTTCGGCGGGCTGACCGAGACGCTCGAACTCGTCCTCGACGCGACGGACAAGGCGGCCAGGCAGGCCGGGATCGGCATGGCGGTGATCGTGGCGGCCAACCGCACCCGGCATACGCTCGACGCCAGGACGCTGGCCCGCCTGGCGGCGCACTACGAGGGCAGGGGCGTGGTGGGCTTCGGCCTGTCCAACGACGAACGGCGCGGCCGGGCCAGGGACTTCGAGCACGCCTTCCGGATCGCCAGGCGGGCCGGGCTGCTCGCCGTGCCGCACGGCGGCGAGCTGCTGGGCGCGGCGAGCGTCGCCGAGTGCCTCGACGACCTGGGCGCCGACCGGATCGGTCACGGGGTGCGCGCGGCCGAATCGCCCCGCCTGATGGAACGGCTGGCCGACCGGCAGATCACCTGCGAGGTGTGCCCGCTGTCCAACGTGGGCCTCGGGGTGGCGGAACGGCCCGAGGACGTGCCGCTGCGGCGGCTGTTCGAGGCCGGGGTGCCGATCGCCCTCGGCGCCGACGACCCGCTGCTGTTCGGCGCCCGGCTGCTGCCACAGTATGAGCTCGCACGGGACGTGTACGGCTTCGCCGACGCCGAGCTGGCCGAGCTGGCCCGGCAGTCGATCCGGTCGTCGACGGCGCCCGACTCGGTCAAGAAGGAGTTGGCCGGCGAGATCGACGCCTGGCTCGCCTCTCCCGAGTGAGCCCGCCGTACATCTCGCCGGTCACCTCGCTGGTCACCTGACCGGTCACCGCACCGGTCACTTCACGCGTCACTTCACGCCTCACTTCACGCCTCACTTCACCGAGCGGGCGATCCGTACGGCCTCCTCCAGGTCAGGTCCCTCCAGCCGCAGCCCGACCAGGTTGTGCTGCCAGATGAGCGTCGGCCCGGCCACCCGCTCCTGGCGCGGCGTGCCCCCGCCCGACGGCATGTACGACACCCCGTGGGGCTGCCGGATCCACCATCCGCCGACCGCGCTCACCTGATCGGGCCACGGTTCTCCGAGCTCCTTGCGCCAGACGACGCCCAGCGTGCCGTCGTACTCGTCGAGCCGGACGCCCGGCCACAGCAGCGTCACCACCCGGCCGCCGTCGGCGACGCGGACGTCGGCCGGCGCGCCGAGCGCGGACGGCACGAGGACGGGGAAGCGGACGGCCCGCCGCGCCTCCTCCAGCGTCACCCGGCGCTCGCCGGGCAACGGGCTCGGCACCCCCGTGGGCAGCGGCCCCGCGCCGCCGACGTGGATCTCGACGCCCGCGAAGCGCAGCACCGACACCACCGCGGCCCGGCCCTGCGGGGTGACCCCGAGCAGCACGGCCATCAGCACCGCCACCGCCGCTGCCGCCACGCGCGGCGTCGGCCGCCACACGGCCCGCCGGGGTGCTGGCTCGCCGCTCTCGATGCGGGCGCGTACGGCACGCGCCACGCCGGCGGGCGGCGGCGCGGGGGGCACGGCCAGGTCCTCGCCGAGGGCCCGGAGCCGTGATTCGAGATCGTCCGGTGCGATCGGTTCGCTGTCACCCGAGTTGTTCACGGCCCACCTCCTCCCGCAGGCGCCGCAGTGCCCGGAACGTCCGCGACTTCACCGTGCCGAGGCGCACGCCGAGGACCTCGGCCGTCTCCGCTTCGGACAACTGCAGGAAATACCGGCAGACCACGGCCTCGCGTTCCCGTTCGGGGAGCGCGCGTACGGCCTCCAGCAGTCTGCTCCTGCCGTCGGCGTCCACCGCCGCGTCCTCCGGGTCCTCGGGATCCCCCGGCCCGTACGGCTCCCGCTCGCGGCCCAGCCGTACGGCGAGGTCGGAGCGGCGGCCACGCGACCGGGTGAGGTCATGGGTCACGTTGGCCACGATGCGCAGCAACCAGGGGCGGAAGGACGAGCCTCGGCGGAATCCCTTGAGGTGGCGGAACGCCTTGACGAACGCCTCCTGGACGACGTCCTCCGCCTCGTCGGCCGCCCCGAGCAGGCTCGCCGTACGGTGGGCGACCGCGCTGTATCGGGTGACCAGCACCTCGAAGGCGTCAAGGTCACCGGCCAGGGCGCGGGTCACTGCTTCGTCGTCGTCCATCGGGGGCAATCGGGGGGTGGGATGGAGGTGAAGCCTACGATCATGCGGGCATCCCGTCCACAGCGCTCGTCAAAACAACGCTCGTCAAAACAGCGCTCGTCGAACCAACGCTCGTCGAACCAACGCTCGTTGAAACAACGTGCCGCGGGAAGAACAGTGCGGGCGCAATCCGTCATCGGCGGCCCCTCCGGCGAAGCGGGCGTCCGCCGATGAGGCGGGCACTACACTTTCCACGACCGTCAGCGTGCAGATCGAGGATCCTATGTCTGGGTATGACCGAGTAGTCCAGCCGGCGGCCGGGGACGAGGCTCTGGAGAACCACCTCGGCGGCGACGAGGCCAAGAACTACCGGCAATACGAGTTCGACATGGTCGCCCCGCACGTCGGGCGGTCGCTCCTGGAGATCGGTTCGGGTCTCGGGCACTTCGCCGAGCAGTTCCTGCCGCGCCTCGACAGGCTCGTGGTGAGCGACTTCGATCCCTACTGCGTGGAACAGCTGCGCAAGAGGTTCGCCGACCGCGACGACGTGTCGGTGCTCCAGTTCGGCCTGCCGACCGACATCCCCCTCGCCGATCCGGTCGACACCGTCGTGATGATGAACGTCCTCGAGCACATCGAGGAGGACGCCGAGGCGCTGCGGTCGCTGGCCAAGGTGACCGCTCCCGGCGGCCGGATCGTCATCTGGGTGCCCGGCTACATGCAGCTCTACGGGGACTTCGACCGCAAGGTGGGTCACGTCACCCGCTACACCCCCGCCACCCTGCGCAAGACCGTGACCGACGCCGGGCTCGACGTCCAGGTGCTCAAGCCGATCAACTTCCTCGGCGGCATCGCCTGGTGGGCGGCCGTACGGCGGGGCGGCGTGGGCTACCCCGACCCCCGGCTCGTGAAGATCTACGACCGCACCGTCGTGCCGATGACCCGGCTCATCGAGCGGTTCATCCGCCCGCCGTTCGGCCAGACCGTGTTCTGCGTGGCGCGCGTTCCGCGCTGACGGGTGCCGCGCGGGGCGGCCAAGTAAACCCGAATTGTGCGGCAAATGCTTTCTACCTGCACAATGGGTCACCCATGAGTGAAACCAGGATCCTCGTCGTCGAGGACGAGCCAAACATCCGGGACATCGTGGAAGTCGCCCTCAGGTTCCACGGCTTCCGGGTGACGGCCGTGGGCACGGGGGCCGCGGCCCTCGGCGAGGTGCTGAAAAACCAGCCCGACCTGGTCGTCCTCGACGTCATGCTGCCCGACATCGACGGATTCGAGGTGTGCCGCCGGATCCGGGCCGACGGCGTGCACCCTCCCGTGATCTTCCTCACCGCCCGCGACGCGGTCGCCGACACCGTGCGCGGGCTGACCCTCGGCGGCGACGACTACGTCACCAAGCCCTTCTCCGTCGAGGCCTTGGTCGCCCGCATCCGCGCCGTGCTGCGCCGTACGACGGTGCCGGCGGCGGCCGAACGCGCCCACGGGCCGATCCTCCGGGTGGCCGACCTGGAGCTCGACGAGGCGCGCTGGGAGGTGCGGCGCGGCGGCGTCACGGTTGACCTGTCGCCCACCGAGTTTCGCCTGCTCGCCTTCCTGATGGCCAACGCCGGCCTCGTCCTCACCAAGCGGCGGCTGCTGGAAGAGGTCTGGGGCTACGGCGGAAGCTCGCAGGTGCTGGAGACGTACATCTCCTATCTGCGCCGCAAGCTCGACCCGCTCGGGCCGCCGCTGATCCACACCCAGCGCGGTATCGGATACGCCCTGCGGCCTCCCCAGGACTCCTGATGTCGCTCAGGACGCGCCTGCTCGCCGGGCTGCTCGGGGTGAGCGCCGTCCTGCTCGTCGTGTTCTCCCTCGTCAGCGTCATCGTGCTGCGCGGGCACCTGCGTACGCGGCTGGAGGGGCAGGTGGTGGCGGCGACCGTCACGGCGGCCCGCCGGGTGGTCGTGGGCGACCCGCTCGAACAGGCGCTGACCGGCTCCACCTATGCCCTCGCCGCCTACGACCTCAGCGAGAACCGCGCCCGTCTGGTCAGCGGCGACGCCGCCGACGCTGCGGCGGTCCCCACGCTGGCCGAGGCGATGGGCAGGGACAGGTTGCTGGCGTACGCGGCACAGGGCCGCACGTTCGACCTCGACCCGAGCCATGACCACGAGATGATCGCGGCGGCGGCGATGTCGCCGAGCGGCCTGCGGCTGGTGGTCGTGGCGGTGCCCCTGGACGCGGTCGAAGATCCGGTGCGCCACCTGCTGATCAGCGAGCTGGCGACCGGCGGGGCGCTGATCCTGCTGCTGGCCGCGGGCGGCCGGCTGCTGATCGCCGGTGGTCTGGCGCCGCTCGGGAAGATGGCGGGCACCGCCCACCTGGTGGCCGAGCGCGTCGACCTGTCGGCCCGGATGCCCGAGGGGCCGTCAGAGGTCGGCAGGCTCGGCGCCGCGATCAACCTCATGCTCGACCGGATCGCCGACGCCTTCCGCGACCGCCAGGCGTCGGAGGACCGCGTGCGCCGCTTCGCCGCCGACGCCTCCCACGAGCTGCGCACCCCGCTGTCGACCATCTCCGGCTATGCGGAGCTCTACCGGGCCGGTGCGATCCCGTCCGAGGACCTGCCGAAGATCATGGGACGGATCGAGGCCGAGGCCAACCGCATGGGCCGCCTGGTAGGCGAGATGCTGGAGCTCGCGCGGCTCGACCGCGGCGCCGCGCTCTCGCTCGACGAGACCGACCTGGCCGAGATGGCCCGCGAGGTCGCCGCCGACTCGGCCGCCCTCGATCCCGCCTATCCCGTGACGGTGGAGGCCCCGCCCTCCCTGGTCGCGACCGTGGACGAGGCCCGGGTGCGCCAGGTGCTCGTCAATCTTCTCGGCAACGTGCGGGCGCACACGCCCGAGGGCACCAAGGCCACCGTACGGCTGCTGCGTGCCCCGGATTCGGTGACGATCGAGGTGCGCGACACCGGGCCGGGGATGAGCCAGGAGCAGGCCGAACGCGCCTTCGACCGCTTCCAGCGCGGAGAGGACCACCTGTCCGGCGGGGCGGGGCTCGGCCTGTCGATCGTGAAGGCCATCGTGGAGGCGCACGGCGGCCGGTGCCGGATCGTCTCCTCCCCCGGCGAAGGGACGGCCGTACACATCGCGCTGCCCGCGATGCAAAAGGCTACTGGCGGGTAGTTAACGAGCACAGCTCGCTTCACCGCCGAGGAGGTCGACGATGACGACCGATTATGCCAAGGCCAGGGAGGTGGCCGAGCAGGCGCGCGAGACGGAGTGGACCCGCCCGAGCTTCGGCAAGCAGCTCTTCCTCGGGGACTTCCGGCTCGACCTCGTGCACCCCGCCCCCCGCCTCACCGAGGAGGAGATCAAGAAGGGAGACGACTTCCTGCGCGCCCTGCGGGCGTTCCTGCAGGAGAAGGTCGATCCCGCGCTCATCGAGCGCACCGCCGTGATTCCGGACGAGGTGATCAAAGGCCTGGCCGCGATCGGCGCGTTCGGCATGACCATCGAGGAGGAGTACGGCGGGCTGGGCCTGAGCCACCTGTACTACTGCCGCGCGCTGGAACTCGTGACCTCGTGCTCCCCCGCGCTCACCGCGCTGCTGTCGGCCCACCAGTCCATCGGGGTTCCGCAGCCGCTGCGGCTGTTCGGCACCCCCGAGCAGAAGCGCCGCTTCCTGCCCCGCTGCGCCCGGGGCGAGATCTCCGCCTTCCTGCTCACCGAGCCGGACGTCGGCTCCGACCCCGCCCGGCTCTCGACCACCGCCGTACGCGACGGCGACGCTTACGTGATCAACGGCGTCAAGCTGTGGACGACCAACGGCGTGGTCGCCGACCTGCTGGTGGTGATGGCCCGGACCGGCTCCAAGATCTCGGCCTTCGTGGTCGAGGCCGACGCGCCCGGCATCACCGTCGAGCACCGCAACCAGTTCATGGGCCTGCGCGGCATCGAGAACGGAGTCACCCGCTTCCACCAGGTGCGGGTGCCGGTGGAAAACCTGATCGGCCGCGAGGGCCAGGGCCTGAAGATCGCCCTGACCACGCTCAACACCGGCCGGCTCTCCCTTCCTGCCACCTGCGTCGGCGCGGCGAAGTGGGCGACGAAGATCGCCCGCGAGTGGGGGCGCGAACGGGTCCAGTGGGGCCGGCCGGTCGGGCACCACGAGGCCATCGCCCGCAAGATCGCCTTCATCGCCGCCACCACGTACGCGCTCGAATCGGTGGTGGACCTGGCCGGCCGAATGGCCGACGACGAGCGCAACGACATCCGCATCGAGGCCGCGCTCGCCAAGCTGTACAGCACCGAGATGGCCTGGCGGCTGATGGACGAGCTGGTGCAGATGAGAGGCGGCCGCGGTTACGAGACCGCCGAATCGCTGCACGCCCGCGGGGAGCGCGGCGTGCCCGCCGAGCAGATGCTGCGCGACCTGCGGATCAACCGCATCTTCGAGGGCTCGACCGAGATCATGCACCTGCTCATCGCCCGTGAGGCGGTCGACGCCCACCTGTCGGTCGCGGGCGAGCTCATCGATCCGAAGGCCGACCTGCGGGCCAAGGGGCGGGCGGCCACCCGGGCCGGCGCCTTCTACGCCAAGTGGCTGCCGAGCCTGATGGCCGGGCCCGGCCAGGTGCCCACGTCGTACGCAGAGTTCGGCCCGCTGGCCCAGCACCTGCGCTACGTCGAACGGACCTGCCGCAAGCTCGCCAGGTCGACGTTCTACGGCATGTCGCGCTGGCAGGCACGGCTGGAGCACAAGCAGGGGTTCCTGTCGCGGATCGTGGACATCGGCGCCGAGTTGTTCGCCATCACCGCGGTCTGCGTACGCGCCCAGGAGGACGGGGCCGAGTTCGGGCGCAAGCCGTACGAGCTGGCCGACACCTTCTGCCACCAGGCCCGGCAGCGGGCCGAGGCGTTGTTCGACCGGCTCTGGGACAACACCGACGCCATGGACGTGCGGCTGGCCCGGCGGGTGCTCGACGGGCGCTACACGTTCCTGGAGGAGGGCATCATCGACCCGTCGCTGGAGGGGCCGTGGATCGCGCCCCAGCGCACGGGGCCGTCCATGTTCGACGACGTCCACCGGCACATCGGCTGAACGGGAACGGCCCCGCCCCCTTCTGCGCGGGGGGCGGGGCCGTTTCATGCGGTGGAGCCGTGTTTTGTGCGGGGCCGTGCTCTATGCGCGGGCGGGGCCGTGCTTTGTGCGCGGGCGGGGCCGTGCGGCGAGCCGGTCAGGCTCACACGTCGAGGCACCACATCCAGCCGTGGTCCGAGACGTAGCAGCGGTACCAGCCGTCGGCCCTCTGGGCGTGCGCCGGGGCGGACAGGACGCCGAACGTGGTGACCGCGACGGCGGTGGTGGCGAGCACGGCGGCGACGCGCTTGAACGACTTCATGGGTATCTCCTGACTCCTGTGCAAGGGATGTCTCTCTGACGCGTCTGAGTACACAGGACCCCACTTGTCGCGGTCTGGTGGGCCACTTGGAGACGGTTTGGCCGTCTCGGACGGCGAAAACCCTTTGTCCGGCGATACAGCGGCTTGTTACCGTCGTCCGCATGTGGATTCTGTACGGCGACCGCTGATCAGCCCAGCTGATCCGCTCAGCTTTCCGGCCCTGTCCATCCGACGCGGCAGCTGAGTGACGGCACCTCGGTGCCGCGTTCCCGACGTACAAGGAGATCCCGTATGCGTACTCGCGCGTCCAGCAAAGGCGGCAAGCGGCAGAACCCCCGCACGCCGCAGCCCCAGCGTTCCTTCCCACCGCCGCGGCAGATCCCGGCACCGCCCATGCGACCGGTGCGCCAGCCGCGGCGCCTGCCGAAAGGCCGCTGAATAAGCCGGCCCGGCAGAGGAAAGGGCACCTCGGAATCGATCCGGGGTGCCCTTTCGGTGTCCGTGCCCTGCCGTCCCGTCCTCTGCAGGGGTGACGGGGCCTGAGCTCAGACCGAGAGAAGCACAGCAGGATCGATGGAGAGCTCGACTGGGACATCCGTCTCCAGCAGGTCCCCGGCGAAGACACGATCGACCCGCCGGTAGACGTCATGACCCGGCACCAGCGTCCAGACCGTGATGTTCGGCTTGGGCTCCAGGTCCACCACCCAATATTGGGCGATCCCCGCCTTGGCGTACTCGCTGGGCTTCTCGTACCTGTCGGTGCGCTCGCTGGCGCTCTCCCGGGAGACGACCTCGACCACGAGAAGCAGGTCCACTCCCTGATATGCCCGTTCGTCTCGCTCGACCGCGCGCCGGGCGGCCCTGCCGTCGACGACCGCGACGTCGGGCACACGTATCCCGGTCGACGTGAACACGTCGACCGGGCCGTTCACGTAGAGATCGGCACCGGCGCGCGCGACCGCCGCATCCAGCCGCGTGCGCAGGTTCCGGACCGCGTGGTCATGACGAATGCTGGGCCAGGGGGACATGACGATCCATCCGTCGACGAGCTCGTACCGCGCGTCCCTGGGCATGCGATCCAGGTCGGCGATCGTGTACGGACCGTGGTGGTAGGAGTGCTCTCTGTCATCGTAAGCGACGCTCATCCCGCCTCCTTCGCCCCGAATGCCACGAGCCACGACTCAGCGTAACCCAGCGGGCCCACGAGGGCCGGGGCTCGTGCACCGCACGTCGCCGGCCCGGCAGAGGAAAGGGCACCTCGGAATCGACCCGGGGTGCCCTTTTCGCGCGAACGGTCAGAGACGCTCGATGATCGTGACGTTGGCCTGGCCGCCGCCCTCGCACATCGTCTGCAGGCCATAGCGCCCGCCGGTGCGCTCCAGCTCGTGCAGGAGCTTGGTCATGAGGATCGCGCCGGTGCCGCCCAGCGGGTGCCCCAGCGCGATGGCGCCGCCGTTGGGGTTGGTGCGCGCCGGGTCGGCCCCGATCTCCTTGAGCCAGGCCAGCGGCACGGGTGCGAACGCCTCGTTGATCTCGATGACGTCGATGTCCTCGATCGACAGGCCCGCCTTGGCCAGCGCCTTGCGGGTGGCCGGGATCGGCGCCGTCAGCATGTAGATCGGGTCGTCGCCGGTCAGCGCGAGCGTGACGATCCGGGCGCGCGGGACCAGGCCGTGCTCGCGCACCGCCTGCTCCGAGGCGATGAGCAGCGCCCCCGAGCCGTCGGAGATCTGCGAGGAGGTGGCCGCGGTGATCCGGCCGCCCTCACGAAGGGTCTTCAGCCCGGCCATCTTCTCCAGCGTGGTGTCGGGTCGCGGGCCCTCGTCGTCCTCGACGCCGTTGATCGGCGCGATCTGGTCCTTGAAGTGTCCGTTGGCGATCGCCTTCGCGGCCCGCTGGTGGCTCTCGTAGGCGTAGCGCTCCAGCTCGTCGCGCTCGAAGCCCCACTTCTCGCACATCAGCTCCGCGCCGCGGAACTGGGAGATCTCCTGCTTGCCGTACCGCTCGACCCACTTGTCGCCGAACGGGAACGGCATGCCCTTCTCCAGGGCCGCCGAGATGCTCGATCCCATCGGCACGATGGACATCGACTCGACGCCGGCCGCGACGACCAGGTCCTGCGTGCCCGACAGCACCCCCTGCGCTGCGAAGTGGATGGCCTGCTGCGACGAGCCGCACTGCCGGTCGATCGTGACCCCGGCCACGGTCTCCGGGAGGCCCGCGCTCAGCCACGCGTTGCGCGCGATGTCCATGGACTGCGGGCCGAACTGCATGACGCAGCCCATGATCACGTCATCTACGGCGGCGGGGTCGACGCCGGTGCGCTCGACGAGCGCGGAGAGAGTGTGGGCGGCCAGGTCGACCGGGTGGACCGTGGAGAGCCCGCCCTTCTTCTTGCCGACCGGCGTGCGAACCGCCCCGACGATGTACGCCTCTGCCACAGTGCCTCCATAAGAAACCGAGCAATGTTCGGTTAGTGAGAGGTTACATCAGAACTTTCGTCGGGGGAGGCGGGGAAACGGACATATTCAGGCATAACCTCCCGGAAGCGCGTCGGCAGGCTCGGCAAGCTGGAAGCCCCGGCTGTCGGCCGCGATCCCCCGGAGCGCGTTGGCGAGCGTCACCGCGACGTCCGCCCGGACCAGCAGCGCCGCCCGCGCCTCGTCGGCGTCCTCCGCGTCGGTCTCGCTGGCCGTGTCCTCCACGTCTGGGTCTGCGTCCGTATCTGAATTGGCGCCCGCATCGGCGGCGGAGCCCGTGTCCGAGGTGGCGTCTGCGTCGGAGCCGGAGTCCGCGTCGGCGGCAGAGCCCGTGTCGGCAGTGGCGTCCGTGCCCGAGCCGGCGTCCGCGTCCGAGGTTGTGTCGGCGTGGCCGTCCAGCGGGGCCGCGTCCGCGCCCGCCACGTCTTCCGTCGTGCCGTCGGCCGCTTCTCCGGAGGCCGCGCCGGCCGCGTCGTCGGCTCCCGTCTCCTCCGTGCGTACGACCGGGGAGACCCTGGCGATGGCGATCTCCGTGAGGTACGGCCAGCGGGTCTGGGCGGCGGGCGGCAGGCGGTGCCCCTCCTCGATCGTGACCTGCACGTCGGCTCCGGCGTAGACGTCGGCCACCCTGCCTCGGCGTACGGAGACGTGGACGACGCCCTCGATCAGCTCGCCGTCCGGCCACCTTTCGGCGTCCACCGCATCGGCGTGCCGCAGCGCCTCGGTCAGGACCGGCAGGATCTCCTCGGGCTCGGGCACGGCCGGCAGGTAGACCAGCGGATCTACGGTCTCCTCCGCGGGATCGAGCGGCTCGCCCTGGCAGAGCGACCAGCCGCCCAGGCGGTAGGCGATGCCCTCGGCGAGACTCTTGTCGAAGAAGTCCACCGGCAGCGGGCCCTCGGCCGCGATCCGGCACGCCCAGAGCGTGTCCGAGTCGGGCACGCCGAGTTTGGCGAGGACGTCACCGGTCAGCTCGACGGGCGCCTCGATGCGCGACCCGCCCGCGAGGATGTCGTCGCCGTCGGTTCTCGCCTCGGGATCGGCGAGTTGCGCGACCGCCAGCAGTGTCTTCGGATCCGGCCGGGCAGGCAGCAGCGCCGTGGGCCCCGTGCGCAGCCGACCGGGCAGCAGGAGTTTCGAGAACCAGCCCACAGGCCCTCCTCATGATCGGGTCGAAGAGACCATAGCCCCGACGGCCGCCCGCCACGAGCCCTTCCCGTGAGGTGCCCGGGATCAGGACTTTCTTTTCGCCAGGCGCGTGCCGGTCATCGTGGCATAGACGATGACATTGTCGACATAGTGGCCAGTTGTGTGGTTGTAGGTGCCGCCACAGGTGATCAGCCTGAGCTCGGCGTTGTCGGCGTGGCCGTACACCCGGTTGGTGGGGAACGTCTGCTTGTCCGCCTGCTCGATGCCGCCCACGGTGAAGATGGCCACGGTCCCGTCGAGGCGATACACCTCGATCTTGTCGCCGTACGCCAGCTCGTGCAGGCGGCTGAAGACGGCGCTGCGCGTGGTGGTGTCCTTGTGGCCGAGCATGACGGCAGGGCCCGCCTCACCCGCCGTCGGGCCCCCGCGATACCAGCCGACCAGGTTCGAGTTGCTGATCGGCGGCGTCTGGATCGCGCCGGAACGATCGAGGCCGACCGACTTGATCGGCGCGTTGACGCCGATCTTGGGGATGACCAGGCGCTTGGGCGTGGACGGCTGCATCGCCGGAGCCGCCGGGATGTTCGGAACCGGCGGCGGCGCGGTGGCGACCGCCTGCGTCAGCGGCTGCCCGACTCCGCCCGGCCCCACGGAGGGGGCGAGCCCGTCCTGCGCCACGCGCTTCAGCGTCGAACGCTCCGACGCGGCGTACTCGTCCGGGTTGTTCACCATGATCACCACACCCACGATCATGATGACCAGGCCCACGATGGCCGCCGTGATCAGCAGCCGCCGTACGGCCTCCGCCCCGCTGCCGGGAGGCTTCTCCTCCGGCGGCGGGGGCGGCGCCTGCACGGGCTGCATCTGGGGCAGCATCACCGGCTGGAAGACCGGCTGGCCGTAAACCGGCTGTGGGTAGCCCTGCCCGCCCGGCCCGAGAGGCACGCCGTACGGCTGGCCCGGCGGGTACTGTCCAGGTGGCGGGGTGGTCATGACTCGTCCTACTGCCTCACCGGACGTCGCCGGGCCCGGAGCACGAGCCCGCCCGCACCCGCCGCCAGCATGAGCGCGGTGCCGGTCAGGACGAAGAGCCGCGCGTCGGGGCCGGCGTCGCCTCCACCGCCGGTGGCCGCGCCGCCCCCGGGCGTGTTCTCGATCTGGGCGGACTTCGACTTCTTGGTCTTGACCGGCGACGGCGACGCGAAGACCGTCTCGTACACCGTCCTGGTGCTACTGGGCCTGGGCGAGGCGCTCGCGGAAGGACTCGGGCTGGCGCTGGGACTGGCACTCGCGCTCGGGGACGCCGAGGGGCTCGCCACCGCGATCGTCGCGACGGCGGGCGCCGTGTTGGCGCCCGTGGTGGCGACCACGCAGTTGTAGAGCGCGGTGGGCGTCGTGGTGGTCGTGCCCGTGCCGGCGGGCGCGATCATACTGATCTTGAAGTCCTTCGCCGTCAGCACGACGGAGGTGGCCCCGCTTTGCGGTGTGACGGTCATCGTGGCCGTGGGAAGAGCGGGCATCGCCCCTCCCGACGCGACGACCGCGGTCAGCGGCGTGCCGGTCGGCGAGGGTGTGGACACGCCCGCGGTCATGCCGGCCGGCAGCGCCGACGCCGACACGGTGGGCTGGAGCTCGATCGTCGCGCCGCTCGCGATCTCCACCGGCGCGGGGAACGCCGACGTGGTGACGGGCTGGACGCTCAGGGTCGCGGTGTACTGAGTGCCGGACACCGCCGAGGTGCTGGCAGTGAGCGTCACCATGAAATCGTGCGTCACCGCAGCGCCACCCACGCTCGGAGTGCAGCTGTACGTCACGGTCTTCGTGTCGGCGTGCGCGCCGAGCGCGCTCAGGCCCAGGAGAAGGCCCGCGCTGACCACTCCGGCCGCGGCGGCCCTTCCGGCGACACGGCCCCGCGCCTTTGACTTCAGCACTGACGTCTCTCCACTTCGATGCTCGCAGTCAACAGGCGTACCAGCATTCCAGCGTACGGTCACGGTCAGGTAGAGATCTTACGGACAAAAACCCCAAGACTGTCTCCACTTGCTCAAACATTCTCCCGTTCTCCACCTGTGCGCGTCAGCCGGACGCTAATGCCTGCCGTACGAACCGGGGTTGAGGCCGAACCGCCGCAGCAGCAGCCCTCCGGCCGCCGCGGCGGCCATCAGCGCCAGGCCGGTGAGCACGACGAGCCGGGCGTCCGGGCCCGCGTCGCCTCCGCCCCCGGTCTGCGCGCCGCCGAGCGGGGTCGTCTTGATCTGCTTGGTCGCCGGGCGGGAGGCCGTCGCGGTCGCCGTGACCGTGCGGGTCGCCGTGATGCTCGGGCTCGGGCTCGGGGTCGGCGATGCCGAGGCGCTGGGGCTGGGCGAGGCGCTCGCGTCGCTGTCGGACGGGCTCGGCGAAGGGGACGGCGAAGCGGAGGGAGACGGCGAGGCGGACGAGGACGAGGCGACGGCGAACGCGAGCGACGCCCTGCTCGCGGACGCCGGCAGCGTGCACGTGTAGAGCGCGTCACCCTCGCCTGTGGTGTCCCCGGCGGCGCGCAGCTTCAGCGTGAAGTTCCCGGCCGCGACTCCGACCGTGCCCGTCGCCGTCGGCGTAAGCGTGACGAGCAGCTGGGGGATCGGCGTCAGCGTGGCCGACGGCGAGAGTGACGACGCGAGCACCGTAGAAGCGGACGGGCTCAGCGTGATGGCCGCAGGGCTCTCCCCCGTGCCGTTCTCCGTTTCGGCGCCGTTCTCCGTGTCATCCGTGGTCGAGCCGCCCTCCTCGCCGGGCGGAGTCGCACTGGCGGAGGGTGACGGGCTCGGGGAGGCGTCCGTCGCCGACTCGTCGCCGTCAGGGGAAGGCGACGGCGATGCCGAAGGAGAAGCCGAGGGAGAGACGGATGGGGAGACGGAAGGGGAGGGCGACGGGCTCGGCGTCGGGGAGTCCGCAGGACTGGCGCTGGCACTGGGACTGGCACTGGGGCTCGGCGACGCGTCCGCGGGCTCGCTCACGACGGGAGCGCCGGTCACCTCCACCAGGCCCTCGGCGATCATGACGTCGTTCGCCGCGATGCCCGTCGCCGGCGCCACCATCGCGCTCTGGCCCTCAGACGGCGTCGCGGGAGCGATCTGCCAGGTCAGGGTCGCCGCGCTGCTCACCACCGGGTCGTCGGGCGCGACCAGGGTCACGTTCACCGGGTAGGTCGCGGCGGCGGAGGCACCGGCCGGAGTGCACGAATACAGCACCGTCGTGGTTTCGGTCTCGGCGAGCACCGGCCACGTCATCAGGGCCAGCGCGACCGCCGCTCCCGCCGCCGAACGGGCCGCGATGCGACGCTGGGCACTCCTGCGCCGGGCACTGGGGTCGGGCACGACGTCTCTCCTGCCACCTCAGTCACGTACACGTAGCGAACAGTCTCCCAGGAGTTGACCATTGACATAACCGGCGGGCGGCCTATGTCAGGAAATTCCCAGGGAACCTTCATCGCCTCGCAACAGTAGGGAGGGTGGAGGTGTTGACCATGAGAAAACTGCTCGTGGCTCTCGCGGCCATGGCTGCGATCCTCGTTCCGGCCCTGCCCGCGCACGCGCGGGCAGGCGGCTGGGCCGTGACCGAGCTCGACCCGCTTCCCGCCACGGTGCGGCCCGATGTCTCCTACACGGTGGGCTTCTGGGTGCTTCAGCACGGCACCCACCCATACGACGGCCCCGGCGACATCGGACCGAT
Organism: Microbispora sp. CSR-4; assembly: GCF_008033685.1. Taxonomy (NCBI): domain Bacteria; kingdom Bacillati; phylum Actinomycetota; class Actinomycetes; order Streptosporangiales; family Streptosporangiaceae; genus Microbispora; species Microbispora sp. CSR-4. Next base: position 46,781 of record NZ_VJVX01000045.1, on the reverse strand, counting down.
CGGCCTGCGTCTGACCGGAAAGGACGGCACGACCCTGACGTTCGACGGGACGCCGCTGCCGGAACCCGCGCACTACGCCACGTCCATCACCGTGCCTGCCGGACGATGGCGGGTGGAGGGTGTGCAGGGCATATTCGCGACGTACGAGATCGGGACGCTCACGGTGCCGGGCGGGCTGAAGACGGCTCCGCCGCCGTTCCCGGTGCCCGTCGGCATCGTGATCAAGGATTATTGGGGTCCGGTGAAGCCGCCCGGGTTCCCCTGGAAGGCGACGAACGTCGTTCCCAACCGCCCGCCGACGGCGATGCCCGCAGCGTCCGCGGAGCCGACCGGTGCCTCACCGCAGGCCCCTGCCCCTCAGCCGGTCGAGGCCACCCCGCCGACGCAGGTGGCCGCGGCCGCCGGCGACTCCTCGCCGTGGCGTCATCCGTACGCGCTGGTGGCCGTCGCGGTGGCGGCGGTGGCGGGCACGCTGCTGGTCCAGCGCGCGGCCCGGCCGGTCGTACGGCGAAGGCCCCACGATCCGCCCGAGCGTGAGGAGCGGGAGGGCGAAGAGGTGATCAGCCTGGGCTGATCACCTCCGTGATCACTTGGTCTGCGTCAGCGTCGCGTAGACGATGATGTTGTCGGTGTAGTGGTGCTGCTTGGCGTTGTAGACCCCGCCACAGGTGATCAGCCGCAGCGACGACGTGATCGTGTTGCTGTAGACCCGCTTGGTCGGGAAGGTCGACTTGCTGACCTGCTCGATCCCGTCCACCGTGAAGATCGCCATCTTGCCGTCCGCGCGGAGAACGGCGATCTTGTTGCCGCGCTTGAGCTCGCGCAGGCGGCTGAAGACGGCGGCGCCCTTGCGGGTGTTCACGTGTCCGAGGATGACCGCCGGCCCCTGGTCGCCGGGGGCCGGTCCGTAGCGGTACCAGCCAGTCAGGCCGGGCTTGCTCAGCGGGGGCGCCTGGATGACGCCGGACTTGTCCACGCCGACCGAGCCCACCGCGGCCTTCACGCCGATCGCGGGAATGCTGATCTTGAGCGGGCGGCCGGCGGCGGCCTTGCTCGTCGTCTTCTTCGCACCGGACGACGAGGACGACAGCGGCTTCGAGGACGACGAGGCCGCGCTCGTGAGGGTCAGCGGGGCGATCGGCTGCAGCGCGGGAGCCGGCGGCGGCGCGGTCGGGTCGGCCGCCGTGAGCGGCACGCCCGGCCCGCCCGGGCCCACGGTCGGCGGCAGGAAGGCCGCGTTGCCCGCGTCCCGGACGGTCACCGTGGCCGGAACCGGCCCGCTCTCCTGCGGGTCCGAGGGGCTCAGCACGACGAGCATCCCGGCCATCACCGCCGCGATGCCGCCGAACGACCCGGCCACGAGCAGCGTCGCGAGCACCGGCTGGGGCAGTGGCTTGCGCGCCTTCTTGGCGTCGGCCTCCGCGGGAACGCCGCTCTGCACGGGCACGCCACCCTGCGAGGGAGCGTCCGCCTGCGCAGGAACGCCACCCTGCGAGGCAGCGCCCTGCGCGGGATTGCCGGCCTGCTCGGGAACGCCACCCTGCTGGGGAGCGCTGCCGTGCTCGGGAGCGCCGCCGTCAGGAATGCCGTCGTTCATCGTCATCCTCCTCAGCCCCGCTCACCCGAGTGCGCCGCCCTGCGCCGGAGCATCGCCACACCGCTGAGCATGCCGATAAGCAGCAGCGCGCCGCCCGAGCCGATCAGCAGCATGCCCGAGAACGACACGCGCTCCGGAGCCTCACCGGTCTGCGCGCCGCCCTGCGGCGTGATCGCGACCTGTGCCACGCTCGGCGTCGCGGTCAGCGTCACCGTTCTCGTCGCCGTCGGCGACGGGCTGCCCTGCGTCACCACCGCCGTCACGATGTAGTGCTGCGTCTGCACGGCAGCCGGCGAGGGACTGGCCGACGGAGAAGGCGAAGGCGTGGCCGAGGGCGACGGGGAAGGCGACAGCGACTCTTCGCCCGGGTTCTCATCCGTGGGACTGGCCGAAGGGGTCGGCGACGTGCTCGGCGAAGCGGACGTGTCAGGCGAGGTGTCCGGCGACGGGCTGGCCGGGTTGTCGTCACCACCGCCGATCTCCACCTGGATGGCGCCCGGTGCGTTGGCGAGGGTGCACTCGGCGCGGTACTCCTTCGGCGGATTGACCAGGTCACGAGTGATCACGCGGAAGGCGTCGAGCTGGCCCGCCTTGGCGTCCTGGACGTTCTTGATCGTGATCGTGTGCTGCCCGTACTTCAGACCGTGGAACTTCCACAGGGTCTCGCCGCCCTTGTGGGCATCGTTCACGAGAGTGCCGTCGGGGTTTCGCGAGGGATCCACCCGCGGCGGAGTCGCCGGCTGGCCGTCGATGGCGATGTCTATCGGTCCCGCGTCCCGGTCCTTCTGCGCGACGTATTCGATGCCGGTGCCCGTGAAGGTGTAGGACGCCCAGGCGTCCTTGTCCGTGGTCCGATGCAGGTCGAGGTGATAGTCGTTGTCCTCGCTCGGCCGGTCGTTGAGGTCCTCCCAGCCGGCGCTGTAGGTGATCGTCGGATCGTCATCGTTGACCATGACTTCCGAGGCCGCCGGCCGGAAGTCGACGAACAACGTTTTGCCGGGCCGCACCGTTACAGTGCCGGCCCGGTCGGTGTGGCCGAAGTCCGAGATGCCGACGGGCAGATCGAGCGGGACGCCCTTGTCAAGCGGCCCCGCCTGCTCCACGGTTCCCTTCGGCTGAAGCTGCCCGTCCCAGCCGCCGCTGATGTTGGCCCGGCCGATCACATCGATCCGGCCACCGTTGGGCATGTATGCGGGTGATCCGAAGCGCGTCGCGTCCTTGTAGTTCAGTTTCCACTCGACGTTGAGCGGGTCACCGACGTTGAGCGTCGTCGGGACGGTGAGCCGCGTCCGGAGATTCACGGTCCCGGAGCCCGTTCCTGCAATGCCGTTGTTGCAGGTGTAGTCGACGACCAGAGTGGCGGTAGCGGCGCCTGCTGTCATCGACGGCCCGACGACGAACGCCGTACCGGCCAGGCCGAGGGCTAGAGCGGCCATGGTCCTAGGGAGACCAGCTTTCCACCGAATCACCGCATACTCCGATCACAGGACCGCCCTGGCGGGCCTATAGCAAACCGAAGGTAGATCTTAGAGGCAACCGAAGCGGGCCAAAGGGGTCGTTATGACGATGGTTTCGGAGTTGTGACCCTCCGTACAACGTGGTGCCGATCGACCGGGGAGGACCAGAATCGTATTCTGGTGCGGCCAACAGACCCTGGGACCGGAAGGCTTACCCGATGCGGCGAGACCTCTTCGACGAGGAGCACGACCTCTTCCGCGAGACCGTCCGTGAGTTCATGGCCCGCGAGGTCGTCCCCCACCACGCGCAGTGGGAGAAGGACGGCATCGTCCCCCGCGACGTGTGGAAGAAGGCGGGCGAGCTGGGCATGTTCGGCTTCTCCGTCCCGGAGGAGTACGGCGGTTCGGGCATCACCGACTTTCGCTACAACGCGGTGATCGTCGAGGAGATCATCCGCGTCGGCGCCACCGGCCTGGGATTCGGCCTGCACAACGACATCATGGCGCCGTACATGGTCGATCTGACCAACGACGAGCAGAAGCAGCGGTGGCTGCCCGGCTTCGCGTCCGGCGAGCTGATCACGGCGATCGGGATGACCGAGCCGGGGGCCGGCAGCGACCTGCAGGGCATCCGCACCACCGCCGTACGCGAGGGCGACCACTACGTGGTGAACGGTCAGAAGACCTTCATCACCAACGGCATCAACTCCGACCTCGTCGTGGTCGTGACCAAGACCGACCCCTCGGCGGGCGCGCGGGGCACCTCGCTCCTGGTGGTGGAGCGCGGCATGGAGGGCTTCACCCGCGGCCGCAACCTGGAGAAGGTCGGCATGCACGCACAGGACACCGCCGAGCTGTTCTTCGAGAACGTCCGGGTGCCGGTGACCAACCTCCTGGGCGGCGAGGAGGGCCAGGGCTTCTTCCAGCTCATGAACAACCTGCCGCAGGAGCGGCTGTCGATCGCGGTGGCGGCCGTGGCCGCGGCGGAGACGGTGCTGGAGCAGACGATCGAATACTGCCGCAACCGTACGGCCTTCGGCCGCAGCATCGGCAAGTTCCAGAACACCCGGTTCCTGCTGGCCGAGCTGTCCACCGAGGTGGAGATCGCCCGCCACTACGTGGACAAGTGCATCCGGGCGCTCAACGCCAAGGAGCTCACGGCCGTCGACGCCGCGAAGGCCAAGTGGTGGACGACCGAGCTGCAGAACAAGGTCATCGACCGGTGCGTCCAGCTCCACGGCGGCTACGGCTACATGCTGGAGTATCCGGTGGCGAAGGCCTGGCTGGACAGCCGCGTGCAGACGATCTACGGCGGCACCACCGAAATCATGAAGGAGATCATCGGCCGGTCCTTCGGCTTCTGAAAGGGCCCCGGATCGGCAAGGCCCCGGATCAGCCGTGCTGCTGTCCCCAGATGAGCAGCATGGCCACCACGAACACGACCATCACGCCTCCGTAGGCCACCGGGCTCAGCCGGAAGAACCTGCGCACCTTGTTCAGCAGCCACGCGAACAGGAACGCCAGGAAGACCAGAAGGATGAGTCCGGTGTCCACACTGATCAGTATGCGCGGGTTTCCCCGCCCCCGCGTGCCCGTCGGCACAAGCGGCATGAGCGGCACAAGCCGCCCGGGAAGGCTCAGCGGGAGTCCTCGCGAGCGCAGCCTTCGAGGATCACCCGCGCGACCAGTTCCGGGTCGTCGCTCATCGGCAGGTGACCGCAGCCGCGCAGCAGCAGCGCCCGCTGCCCCGCCCACCGTGCCGCCCGTACGGCCTGACGGCGCGGCAGCAGCCGGTCGTGGTCGCCCCAGGCGATCGTGACCGGCACCTGGGGCGGTGCGGGCGGCGCGACCCACGCCATCGACTCCAGCGTCTCCTCGAACCCCGCGCACTCGCGCATCGCCTCGGCCGCCGCGACCACGGCCTCGCGCGACAGCCGCTCCGGGTGGGCCACGAGCAGGCTCATGGCCAGCGCCCTGCCCTCGGCCGTGCCGGCCGCGAGCGCGGGCAGCTCGCCCGCCCGCGTCGCCAGCCGCAGCAGGCGCAGCACCGCCCGCGCGTACATGTGCTCGGACCGGGACCAGAACCCGCTGGGAGACAGCGCGACGGCCGTGCGGACGTCGGCGGACGACGCCAGGTCGAGCGCGATGTAGCCGCCGAGCGAGTTGCCCGCGACGTGCGGCCGGCTCAGGCCGAGGCCGGTCCAGAACTCGCGCACCGCCCGCCCCAGCGTCTCCGCGTTGTACGGCGTGCCGTACGGCAGCGGCGGAGAGTCCCCGAAGCCGGGCAGGTCCACCGCGATGACGTCGTGCCGCTCGGCGAGCAGGTCGAGGACCGGCAGCCAGCCGTGCCGGTGATGGCCGATGCCGTGCAGGAGGACCAGCGGTGGGCCGCTGCCGCGGCGGTCGTGGGCGAGCTCCATGTGTCCGAGTGAAGCACCCGGAACGACCGGAAAGAAGCGTGCGGCGCGTCGCGTCCGTCGGCGTCAGTTAACGCATTGGTCTTCTGCACCTGCAATCATGTTTCGTCACAATAGTTGAAAATGGAATGAAACCGACAGATGACTATCACTAAGCCGGAGGAAATCACCGGCGCCGTCTCCGACCTGCCGGAGCCGGACGCGAAGGCCAGCGTCGTCGATCTGCTGGAGCGCGGCGGATCGGTCGTGGTGCCCGTCGGCGTCGCCCTCTACGCGCTGCTCTACCTCGGCATCCAGCAGGTCTACGGCATCTTCAACATCAGCCCCGAGCAGGCGGGCATCGACCAGGCCACCATGTTCGGCCGCCTGGTCGGGTCGCTGGTCCTGCTCGTCATCGCCGGCGCCCTGCTCATGGGCGTCGTCGTAGCCGTCGTGTGGCTGCTCGACAAGGTGACCCTCGGTTACCTGTTCCGCCTGATCCAGGCCATCAGGGAGCGCCCGTGGGCCGCCGCGATCGTCGGCGCGCTGTGGTGCGGGGCGACCTACTGGGGCTTCCTCGGCTACCTCGGGCTGGGCGAGGGCGTGTCCATGGCCGGCGTCGTGATCACCTCGGTGCTGATCGGCGCCCTGGCCTTCCTCGTGCCGTTCCGGCTGCTGCGGCGGCGTCCGTCCGGCCGCGCGGGCATGAAGATCGTGGTGGCGGCGTTCACCGGCATCGGGCTGGGCTTCGCGTTGATGGGGCAGATGGAGAGCGACGCGATCGCCGTCGCCGAGAAGGGGCAGCCCGCCAGCATGCTGCTGTCGATGGTGGGCTTCCAAGACCAGTGGGTGGTGCTGAACGACCGCGAGAGCGGCAAGGTGCTGCGCGACGGTGCGCAGGTGCTGCTGCTCGGCGAACGCGAGGGCACGTATGCGCTGTACGACTGCGCGCACCAGGAGACCTTCCGCATCTCCATGGAGGCGACCGTGCTGCGGCAGGTGACGCTCGAACCCGAGCGCCCGGACGGCTACAGCTGCCTCGACCAGAAGCACTGACCTGAAGCCAGAGGCACCGACCTGAAGCGCCCCCGCACCGGGGGGCGCTTCAGCGTCCTACGGTCTTCACCCGCTTACGGCCTTCACCATCTGACGGTCTTCGCCGTCTAACGGCCGCCGATGGGGATCTCGAACCAGACCGCCTTGCCCTCGCGGGTGGGACGGGAGCCCCAGCGGCGCGCGAGCTGGTCGACGAGATAGAGACCGCGGCCGCCCTCGTCGTTCTCCCCCGCGCTGCGGATGCGGGGCAGGCGCAGGTCCTGGTCGAAGACCTCGACCCAGACGGACTCCGCGCCCCGGCGCAGCCGCAGGGTGAACTCCTTGTCGCCGGCGATCTCCTCTTCGAAGCCCGGCACGTCCCACGACTCGTCGAACGGCAGCGGCGGCCCGTCGAGCACCAGCTCGCGGCGCGGCACGCTGGCGCTGGCGGCGTGCAGCACCACGTTGGTCACGACCTCGGAGACGAGCAGGCAGGCCAGCTCCGCGCGTTCCTCGGGCACCTGCCATCCGGCGAACGCCTCGGACGCCATCCGCCGGGCCTCGCTCACCATGATCGGCTGGGCCGGGAACGTGCGCTCCTGGGACTGTAGCTCGGTGCCCGCGGAGCGGACGACGAGGATCGCCATGTCGTCGTCGATCTCGCCGGGGACGGCCACCGTGGCCAGGTCGGCGATGCGCTCGACGGACTCCCCCGACGCCTTGGCGAGCTTCTCCCGCAGGATGTCGAGCGCCTCGTCGTCGACGGCGACTCCCGTGGCGGAGTCGCGCGGCGGCCTGCGGTCGACCAGGCCGTCGGTGTAGAGGAGCAGGGTCGCGCCGGGCGGCAGCACCCGCGTCTCCTCCTTGTAGACCAGGTCGGCGTGCATGCCCTTGGCCCGCACCCCGAGCGGCTGGCCGACCTCGGTGATGTCCAGGTCTCTGACCTCGCCGTCCACGATCAGCAGTGGCGGCGCGTGCCCGGCGTTGGCGAACGACAACTGCCTCGACCACGCGTCGTAGACCATGTATTGGCACGTGACGATCGGCGGGTTGGTGATGTCGGCGCCGAAGTCGTCGCGCTCCGGCGCGGCGACGATCCTGGTCCACTCGTCGAGGCGGGCGAGGATGTCGGCGGGCGGTTTGTCGTCCTGGGCGAAGGCCCGCAGCGCGGCCCTGAGCTGGCCCATGACCGCCGCCGCCTTGGCTCCTCTGCCCTCGACGTCGCCGATCACGATGCCGACGCGGCCGGCCGACAGCGGGATCACGTCATACCAGTCGCCGCCCACCTGGGTCTGGATGCCCTGGCCGTGCGAGGCGAGCGGGGCGGCCGGGTAGTAACGTACGGCGATCTCCAGGCCGTCGAGCGACGGCAGCGGCTGACGCGGGAGCAGGTGCTTCTGGAACGACTCGGCGGTGTGCCGCTCCTCCTCGAACAGCAGCGCGTTGTCGACGGCGAGCGCGACGCGGGTGGCGATGGCGCCGACGAAGTCGCGGTCGAAGGTGTCGTAGTGGGGCGACCGCCGACTGGTGAGGTTCGACAGGCCGAGGTACATGAGGCCGAGCGTCTCTCCGCGCACGCACAGCGGGGCGACGATGGCCGAGGTCATCCCGATCTCGCCGCACAGCCGGGCCGCGCCCTCGCTCGGCGCCGGATAGCTGACCTGGGAGAAGTCTTCGACGAGGATCGTCTCCTGGCGGCGCAGCGCGCTCTCGGCGTAGTGCCCGAGGGGGTATCTGATCTCCGCGCCCACCGGCCGCCAGGTGTCCGGCGGCGGCGTCCAGCCGTTCACGTGCGTGGAGACCTTGCGCACCAGGCGGTCGCCCTCGTTCAGCTCGATGAAGCAGTGGTCGGCGAACTGCGGGACGAGCATGTCCGCGACCCGGTTGAGCGTCTCCTCGACGTACAGGGAGCCGGCGAGCCGCTCGCCGATCCGTTCGAGCAGGCCGAAGCGGTCCTTCTCACGCTCGTTGCTGCGCATCGCCTCGCGCGCGGTGATCACGATGCCGCTCACGGAGCCGGAGGGGTGGCGCAGCGGCACGGCCTGCGCCCGCACGTAGATCGTCGAGCCGTCGCCGCGGGTCACGTCGAACGTGCCCTCCCACACGTTGCCGCGCAGCACGTGCTTGGCCAGTTCGGCCGCGAGCGGATGGTCCTTCTCCGAGATTCCGAGGGTGTGCAGCGACTCCTTGGCCGGAGACGCGCCCACGCGGCCGAACAGCTGCTCGGCGAAGGGGTTCCAGTACAGGACATTGCTGAACCGGTCGGTCACGACCACCGCCATCTCCGCGTGGTCGAGCACGGAACCGGCGGAAAGGTGGTCGTCGGCGTCCTGTGACAGATCTCCCCATCGCCTCATGCCACGACCGTCCCTTGTCGAGGTGGGTTCGCTATGCCGGGCACGGGCGCTCCTGCGATGGCTGGGTCGCGAGAAATGAAAGGACTCCCTAGGGGATTCAACCAGGCACAACTCATTCCGTCATCGTCTGGTGACAAAAACGTGAGAGGCGACGTCCCTCGGAAGATCCGCGGTCGTGGTTCCCACCTCACCATCACCAGTCACCGTTACACCGTTGTCACTCGCCGCGAGCGTGACCTCGCGTCCCGGTTGTATCCCAACTTGCTTGAGTTTAAGCATCACAGCCGGGTCGCTTTGCACTTGTTCGCTGATTCGGCGCACTACAACGGGCACAGGGGCCTGTCCCGCGAGGGTCACCATGGGAGACACCATCTCATCCCCGGTCGAACCGGACTGGGGCACCCCCAGCTCGTCGAGACCCGGGATCGGGTTGCCGTGCGGGCACACCCGGGGGTTCTTGAGAAGGTTCACGAGCCGGGTCTCCACCGACTCGGACATCACGTGCTCCCAGCGGCACGCCTCGATGTGGACCTCTTCCCAGGGCATGCCGATCACCTGCGTCAGCAGGCACTCGGCGAGGCGGTGCTTGCGCATGACGCGGATCGCGAGCGTGCGGCCCAGCGCAGTCATGCTGAGGTGCCTGTCCCCCTCGACCTTGACCAGGCCGTCGCGCTCCATACGCGCCACCGTCTGGCTGACGGTCGGGCCGCTCTGCTGCAGCCGCTCGGCGATCCGGGCGCGAAGCGGGACGATGCCCTCCTCTTCGAGTTCGAAAATCGTCCGGAGGTACATCTCCGTCGTGTCGATCAGGCCGTGTGCGGTCAAGGCTCCTCCAGTCCTTGTAAATCGATGCTACGACCTCCCCCGTGTTCGCAGCCGACCCTATTGGGGAAGCGACCCAGGATGGGAAACATGGGGGCTCAGCGATTCCTTCCGGCGGAGATCAGCCTGCCCGCGCTCAGGGAGGCCGCGCGGCGCTGCAAGGGCTGCGACCTCTACCGCGCCGCAACGCAGACGGTCTTCGGCGACGGCGCCCCCGACGCGCGGTTCATGCTGGTGGGCGAGCAACCCGGCGACGAGGAGGACCGCGAGGGTGCGCCGTTCGTCGGGCCCGCGGGGCGCGTGCTCGACAGGGCGCTCGAAGAGGCCGGCATCGAGCGCGAGGCGGTGTACGTGACCAACGCGGTCAAGCACTTCAAATACGAGCCACGCGGCAAACGCAGAATCCACCGGAAACCCACCGTGGGAGAGATCAACGCCTGCCGGCCGTGGCTGGAGGCCGAGATGCGGCTGGTGGACCCCGAGGTGACTTTGGTGCTCGGGGCCACGGCCGCCCGGGCGCTGCTGGGCCCGGACTTCCGTGTGACCAGGCACCGGGGAGAGCCGGTCCCCCGGCGCGAGGGGGCCTACTACGTGGCGACGATCCACCCCTCGGCGGTCCTGCGGGCGCCCGACCGGGACGAGGCCTACTCCGGCTTCCTCGCCGATCTCACGGTCGCGGCCGGGCTGCCCTGAAAACTTCAGGGGGCCAGGCGCTCCAGGGTCCAGGCCGCGCCGGTCCGCCGGTAGCGGAGCCGGTCGTGCATGCGGTCGGTCTGGCCCTGCCAGAACTCGACCTCCGCGGGCACCACCCGGAAACCGCCCCAGAAGTCCGGCAGCGGCGGGTCCTGCGGCCAGCGCTCGGCCAGCTCGCGGAACCTGGCGTCGAGCTGCTCCCTCGACTCCACGACCGCCGACTGACGGGAGGCCCACGCGCCGATGCGGGAGCCGTACGGACGAGAGTGGAAGTAGGCGGCGCTGTCCTCGCGCGGGAGCCGTACGACGGAGCCCTCCACGCGGACCTGCCGCCTGATGGGATGCCAGGGGAACAGCAGGCAGGCCCGCGGGTTCTCACCGAGATCGCGGCCCTTGCGGGACTCGTAATTGGTGAAGAAGACGAACCCGCGCTCGTCGAAGCCCTTGAGGAGGACGGTGCGAGCCGAGGGGCGGCCACCGGCGGAGCTGGTGGCGACGACCATCGCGTTCGGCTCCGGCAGGCCCGCGGCGACCGCGTCCGCGAACCACAGCGCGAACTGCGTCACCGGGTCGGCCGCCATGCCGGATTCGAGCAGGGGCTCACCCTCGTAGCTGTGCCGGAGCCCGGGGAGGTGCGAAGCGCTGTCCACGGAAAGGTATTCTCGCGTGCTCGGTACACGTCTCGCTCGGTGGCCCCTGCCTGGGGGAACCCCGTTGGGTAGGGCCGGGGGCGCGACAGTCGGGCGCTGCGGGTTAAATTGACCCGCCGGTATCTCGACATCAAGGCTCTGGACTTCACAAGAGAGGGAGGCGGCCGAGAATGTCCGACTTCAAACCCGGGCTCGAAGGCGTGGTGGCGTTCGAGACCGAGATCGCGGAACCGGACAAAGAAGGGGGCGCCCTGCGTTATCGGGGCGTCGACATCGAAGAGCTCGTGGGCAATGTCTCCTATGGACACGTCTGGGGCCTGCTCGTCGACAACACGTTCCAGCCGGGTCTGCCCCCGGCGGAGCCGTACCCACTTCCCGTCCATTCCGGCGACATCCGAGTAGACGTACAGAGCGCGCTGGCCATGCTGGCGCCGTCGTACGGTTTCCGTCCGCTGCTCGACATCGACGACGACCAGGCCCGCGACGATCTCGCACGCGCCTCGGTCACCGCTCTGTCGTTCGTCGCGCAGTCGGCTCGTGGCCTGGGCCAGCCCATGGTCCCCCAGAAGCGCGTGGACGAGGCCGAGAGCATCGTCGAGCGCTTCATGGTCCGCTGGCGCGGTGAGCCCGACCCCAAGCACGTGAAGGCCATCGACGCCTACTGGACGTCCGCCGCGGAGCACGGCATGAACGCGTCCACGTTCACGGCCCGCGTCATCGCCTCCACCGGGGCCGACGTGGCGGCCGCCCTGTCGGGCGCGGTGGGCGCGATGTCCGGCCCGCTGCACGGCGGCGCGCCGGCGCGCGTGCTGCACATGATCGAGGGCGTCGAGAAGATGGGTGACGCCCGCAAGTACGTCCAGAGCGAGCTGGACAAGGGCCAGCGGCTCATGGGCTTCGGCCACCGGGTCTACCGGGCCGAGGACCCCCGTGCCCGCGTGCTGCGGCGTACGGCCAAGGAGCTGGGCGCGCCCCGCTACGAGGTCGCGGCCGCGCTCGAGACCGCCGCGCTCGAGGAACTGCACGCCCGCAAGCCCGACCGGGTCCTCGCGACCAACGTGGAGTATTGGGCCGCGGTGGTCCTCGACTTCGCCGAGGTGCCGTCGAACATGTTCACCTCCATGTTCACCTGCGCCCGGACCGCCGGCTGGGCCGCCCACATCCTGGAGCAGAAGCGCACGGGCAGGCTGGTCCGCCCCAGCGCCAACTACGTGGGCCCGAAGCAGCGCTCCATCAACGAGGTGCCCGGCGCCGCCGAGGTCATCGGCAAGGTCTGAGGCCCCGGGCGCGGGTCGCGGCCCTGCGGCGTGCCACAAGCTCCGAGAGACCGCAGGGCCCGCCCGCGCACCCGTCGGCACACGTGACGGCCCGTTCCCTTCCGGGGAGCGGGCCGTTTCCGCGTACGGCTCGCTCACGCGTACGGCTCGCTCACGCGTACGGCTCGTTCACGCGTACGGCTCACTCACGCGCACGGCTGGCTCACGGGTCCTGCCGCTGAGTGGTCCTGACCCCGACCAGGCCCCGAGGCGTCAGCGGCCGGAGTCCGCTGGCCCGGCTGCGGGCCCGGCTGTGGGCCCGGCTGTGGGCGGGGCCGTGGACAAGGCCGAGGCCGAGGGAGCCGCCGGGGCGTTCGGCACCGGGCGCTCCGCGTCGAGGTTCTGGCAGATGCCTCTGGTGTCCGGGGGCTCGGTGGTCGCGAGGAGCCCGCAGCGGACCGCGACCTCGGACTTCCCCGAATCGGTCACCTTCAGGATCGCGATGGCCTTGTTCTCGGGCTGGTGGACGGTGGCGCCGAAGGAGATGACCCCGCTGGAGCCGTTCCACCTGTCGCGCGGGGAGATGAGGGAGATCTGGTAGAGCAGGTCTCCCCTGCTGGGCAGCCCGCCCCGATAGGCCGCGTTGACGCGCTCGTAGAACAGCTTGACGGCGTCGTAGCTGAGGATGAGGTTGTCGTCGGACTCCTTGGCGTGCCGGCCGCCCAGGAGGCCCTGGAGGAAGCCCGTGGGCGCCGCCGCGCCGTCCCGCCACAGTTCGCGGCTCGCCAGCGCCGCGTAGTAGACCCGGACACGCCGGTAGTTCCCGATCTCGGCGCCGCTGTTGGCCACCGCCTTGATGACGTCGTCGCCCGCGAGGACCTTGATCTGCTCCTTGCCGCAGTCCTTGCCCTCGACGTAGCGCAGGAAGTCGAGGAAGTCGGCCGCGCGCCCCGCGTAGAGGACCAGGTCGGGCCGGTGGGCGCAGGCCCGGCTCACCGCCATGTCCATGCCGGTCCCCCGGTCCTTGTAGGGGACGCTCTCGGTGATCTTGATCCGCTCCGCCCTGGCCTCGCTCACGTAGTCGTCGGCGAGGTTGTTCGTGTAGTTGTCGTTGTCCGTCTGGTCCTTGACGACCACCGCGGTCGGCTCGGGCACGGCGCGGAAGAGCTGCTCGCGGGCGAACCGGACGGCCAGCCGCGCCTGCCGCAGGTTCGACGGCCCCAGGCGGAACACGTACGGCGAGGGGTAGTCGGACCCGGCGGAACCGTCCGGGACGTACCCGAGCCGGTCGGCCGTCGCGGTGGTGACCAGCATCGGGATCTTCGCCGTGTGCAGCGTCCTGATGGCGTCCCCGACGCCGCTGACGCTGCGCTGGAAGCCGATCACCCCGAGCATGCGCGGGTCCTCGGCCGCCATCTCGCTGACCAGCTCGGCCGTACGCCGTCCCTGGGCGAAGTTGGTCCCGGCGTTGGCCACCAGCACCTGGAGGCGGGGCGCGCTCGAGACGCCCCGCTGGTATTCCTCCACGGCCGCCAGCTCCGCCCGGGCCCCGACGAACGCGCTGTCGTTCTCGTTCTCCGCGACGGAGTATTCGCCGAACAGCACCACGCTTACGTACGTCCCGGCCTTCCTGGCCAGTGCGTTGTTGCCGTCGATCCTGGCGACGAGATCCTTTATGTCCTTCGAGGGGAAGATGTCCTCCGGGGCCGGGCCGTCGGCGTTCACGACGCCGACGCACTCCGTGCCGATGCGCTCGACCCACGACAGGCCGCCGCAGTGCGCGTTCCGGTCCTGCTGGATGCGTCCCAGCAGGACGACCGGCCCGATCAGCAGCAGCGCCATCACGCACCAGTAGCCGATCGCCCGCATCCGGGGGGCCAGCAGGTGCGGCCGATAGTCGTCGTCCAGCGGCATCGTGGGCGCGCTGACCATCAGCCGCAGCGGCGGCACCCTCCGCCGCGCCGCCGTCCGCCACGCCGACACGAGCGCGGGCAGGTCCGCCAGCCGGCCGGCGGTGACCGGGCGGCGGCCCGGCGCGAACGACTCGGGCACCGCGGCCAGCGCGAGGAGCGGCGGCAGCAGGCCGGTCTCCTCTACCGTCTCCTCCAGGGTGCGCAGGAACCGCTCGTTGACGTCGCCGGGCCAGCGCGCGTCGAGGACGAGCATCGCGTAGAGGCCGCGCCCCCAGCTCGGCCACGGGATCAGCCACTTTCCGTAGGCCTGGCGCAGGTCCTGGCACAGCGCGTGGACGAGCAGCCGCTCGATCTCCGCCTCGCTCGCGTTGGCGATGCGCAGCGCGTACTTCGGCAGGCGTTCGAAGGGCTTCCTGGCGAGGTAGGGCTGCTTCCTGAACCAGCCGTTGAAGAAGGACCCCCGGATCGAGAGCATGGCCTGGATCAACGTGCCGACGACGGCGACGAGCACGCCCAGCGCCCACGGGACCACGCCGACCAGGTCGGAGGCGCCGCCCAGCGACCAGACGGCGAGCGTGCCCACCGGCACCCAGGTGGTGGCCGCGCGGCCGATGAAGTCCGCCGCGGTCCTGCGCCCTCTGTCGCCGCCGTACCTGCCCCTGCGCCAGTCCTTGAGCCGCTCCTTGAACTCGTCCTGGCCCGTACGCGACCGGGGATCGGGCGGCCAGGTCCGGGCGGGCACGTCGACCTGCTCCCCGGGAGGCGGCTCCTCGCGCTGACGCCGCGCCCACAGCACGAACTGGACGAGCGGGAACCGCGGCGGGGGCAGGAACGAGCCGCCGACCGGCTTGCCGAGCTGGCCGTGCTCGCCCGCCAGCGCCTCGACCAGCTCGCGCAGCGTGTCGTACTCCCCCGCCCGCACCGTGGCCTGCGGGAGGAAGTCCTCGAAGGGCTCGGCGAGGCGCCGGGCCGTGTCGAACGCGCCGCCGTCGCGGCCGACGACGAGGACCAGAGGCAGTGGACGGTCGGCCCGCCAGATGAACGGCCTGCGAACCAGTGCCTCGATGACGGCGTGCGGGTCGGCCACGCGAAAGTCTCCCGGGAGGCGGAGTGCCGGTCTTCAGGTGGTGTGTGATCTTAAAACCCGACCATGATGTCTCAGAATCCGGACCATGGTCTAGAGCATCCGCAGGTCTCACTAGGCTTGAACCGTGGCTGACATCGTGATTCCCGCTGACATCAAGCCCGCCGACGGCCGCTTCGGCTGCGGGCCCTCGAAGGTACGCCCCGAGCAGCTCGCCGCTCTGGCCGACGCCGGGGCGAAGGTGATGGGCACCTCCCACCGGCAGAAGCCGGTGAAGAACCTCGTCGCCCGCGTCCGCGCCGGGCTCACCGACCTGTTCTCCCTCCCGGAGGGGTACGAGGTCGTGCTGGGCAACGGCGGCACCACGGCGTTCTGGGACATCGCGTCCTTCGGGCTGATCCGGGAGAAGTCGCAGCACCTGCACTTCGGGGAGTTCTCCTCGAAGTTCGCCACGGTCGCGAAGAAGGCTCCCTGGCTCGCCGATCCCTCGGTCATCAAGGCGGAGCCGGGCAGCCACCCGCTGCCGGTCGCCGAGGAGGGCGTGGACGTCTACGCGCTCACCCACAACGAGACCTCGACCGGCGTCGCGATGCCCATCAAGCGGGTCATCGATGACGAGTCGCTCGTCCTCGTCGACGCCACCAGCGGCGCCGGCGGCCTGCCGGTCTCCGCCGAGGAGTTCGACGTCTACTACTTCGCCCCGCAGAAGAGCTTCGCCTCCGACGGCGGCCTGTGGATCGCGCTGTTCTCGCCGAAGGCGCTGGCCCGGGTGACGGAGATCGCCGAGAGCGGCCGGTTCGTCCCCGAGTTCTTCAGCCTCCCGACCGCGATCGACAACTCGGTCAAGGACCAGACGTACAACACCCCGGCGGTCGCCACGCTGTTCCTGCTGGCCGAGCAGCTCGACTGGATGAACGCCCAGGGCGGCCTCGCCTGGACCACCGCCCGGTCGGCCGACTCCGCCTCGCGCCTGTACACCTGGGCCGAGAAGACGTCGTACACCACGCCGTTCGTGGCCGACCCGGCGCAGCGCTCCAACGTCGTCGGCACCATCGACTTCGACGACGCGGTGGACGCCGCGGCGGTCGCGAAGGTGCTGCGGGCCAACGGCATCGTGGACACCGAGCCCTACCGCAAGCTCGGCCGCAACCAGCTGCGGATCGCGATGTTCCCGGCGATCGACCCTGCCGACATCGAGGCGCTGACCACCTGCGTCGACTACGTGGTCGAGCGGCTCTAACGGTTCTCGCGGCGGCCGCCTCTCCGGCGGCCGCCGATCCCGCCGGCGGTCTCCGGACCGTCGGCTTTTTCGTTTCTCCGGCCGGTGGTTTCTCCGGCCTTGTAACGGTGTGCGGCGCTCCGTCCACGCAGGGATGTGTTTTCTCACACGACCGAGGGGAGCGCCGGTGCGCCGTAGACAGACGGGTCCGGCGGGCTTCGCCCGTGATCCCGACGCGTTCGAGGCCTTCTACCGGCGGCATGTCCAGCGCTTTCCCGGGGTCATGGAACTGATCGGAGGAACGAAGTGAACGCCACTTTCGAGGACAGACTGCTCGCGCAGCTCAAGGCGGAGATCGTGGCCCGTGAGGCGCGGACGCGCGTGCCGGCCGTACGCCGGATCGCCCGGCCCCGATACCTGGCCGGCGCCGTGGTCGCCGCCGCCGCGGTGGCCGCCGCCGTACCGCTGGTGGTCGGCGGGCAGACCCCGGCGTACGCGCTGACGAAGAACCCGGACGGCTCGATCAACCTCAAGATCAACGAGTTCCGGGACCCGGACCAGGTCGAGCGGGACCTGGCGAAGATGGGTGTGCACGCCGACATCACCTATCTGCCACTGGGCAAGAGGTGCGCCGACGGGCGCGCTCCCTTCGTGAAGGGCGACCGGACCTCCTTCGCCAAGAAGGACCTGGAGAGCAGGGACCCGGCCGTCCAGGCGCGCATCCGGAGGCAACTGGAGAACACGCCGTCGAGCAAGGCGATCCGGCCGGAGAACGGCATCACCATCCACCCCGAGTTCATCGAGCCGGGGCAGACCGTCATGATCGAGGTCAACGAGAATCCGGTGGAGCCGGACGCCGGCCACCCGGGAGTCGCCTGGCAGTTCTCGGGGCGGCTGACGGAAGGGCCCGTGCAGCCCTGCCGGGTCGTCGACGACCCCACCGCGTTCGAGATCGGGAACGCCACGCCGTCTCCCGGCTCGTGAGCCGTTCGCGGGTCAGATCGTCACGGGCCTGCGGCGGCGCAGCAGCCAGGCGGCCAACACGCCGCCGATGAGGCCGAACAGGTGGCCCTGCCAGGAGACGCCCGGCTGGGTGGGCAGGGCTCCCCACAGGATCGAGTAGTAGAGCACGGCGACCACGACGCCGAGCACGATGTCGAGGGTCCGGCGGTCGAAGAGGCCCCGGGCCACGACATAACCGAAATATCCGAAGACGAGGCCGCTCGCGCCGATCGTCAGGGTGTCCGGCGGGCTGGTGAACCACACGCCCAGCCCGCTGACCAGGATGACGACCAGGCTCGCCGCGAGGAACCTGCCGATCCCCCGGATGGCGGCCACGAACCCCAGGATCAGCAGCGGCACCGAGTTCGCCATCAGATGGCCGAACCCGGCATGCAGGAACGGCGCGAACAGGATCCCGGGCAGGCCGTCCGTTTCATGGGCGACGATGCCATACCTGTCGAGCCGTCCGTCCTCCACGTAGTCGACGATCTCGATCGCCCACATCACCGAGACGAGCACGATCATCAGGATCGCGCTGCCGAGGGCGCCGGTGAGCAGCGCCGACGTTCGCTCCCGCATCGACCGGCCCGGCCGGGGGAGCCCGGGCCCGGAATCACTCATGCTTTCACCGTACGCAGTCCCGCTCACAAACGAGCGGACTGCCCTGATCCGGCGGGATCATGCCATGGGGTTGCCAGGAGGGCCGGGCGGGAGTATCAAGAACCACCTGGCGTTCCTGTGCATGGACCCGACCGATCCGCAGCACTGGTCGTCCACGAGGCGCAGCGAGGGGCGATCCTGGCCCTGCCCGGCGAGGCGGCGGCCGCGTGCCCGCTCGAAGGAGATCGCATGAACGACACCCAGCCGCTCGCCGGGAAGGTCGCCCTGGTCGCCGGAGGCACGCGGGGCGGCGGACGCGGCATCGCCGTCGAGCTCGGGGCCGCGGGCGCCACGGTCTACGTCACCGGCCGCAGCAGCACGGCCGGCCGCTCCGACCTGGACCGCCCGGAGACCATCGAGGAGACCGCGGCGCGGGTCACCGCCGCCGGCGGCACCGGCATCGCGGTGCGCACCGACCACAGCGACCCCGAGCAGGTGCGCGCCCTGGTCGACCGGATCGCCGCCGAGCGGGACGGGCGGCTCGACGTCCTGGTCAACTCGGTGTGGGGCGGCGACGCGCTGATGGACTGGGAGCATCCCCTGTGGGAGCAGGACATCGACACCGGCCTGCGCGTGCTGCGCCGGGCGGTGGAGACGCACATCATCACGAGCCGGTTCGCGCTTCCGCTGATGGTGGCCCGCCGGAGCGGCCTGGTCGTGGAGGTCACCGACGGCAACACCGCCCGCTATCGCGGCGTGTTCTTCTACGACATCGCCAAGTCCACCGTGATCCGCCTCGCCGTCGCCCAGGCCGCGGAGCTGAAGCCGTACGGCGTGGCGGCGGTCGCCATCACGCCGGGTTATCTGCGGTCGGAGGCGATGCTCGACCACTTCGGCGTGACCGAGGCCACCTGGCGGGACGCGATCGCGCAGGATCCTCACTTCGCCCATTCCGAGACCCCCGCCTACCTGGGACGGGCCGTCGCCGCCCTGGCCGCCGACCCCGGCGTCATGGCCAAGACCGGACGCGCGCTGGCCACCTGGGGGCTCTACAAGGAGTACGGCTTCACCGACGTGGACGGCACCCAGCCGGACTTCGCCGCCCACTGGGCGGACGCGCTGGAGGAGGAGCACGGCCCGCTCGGCGACCCGCTCTGACCCGGCTTCGCGCTCGCCCGGCGTCCGGCCCCTGCGAGCAGCGGGAGGCGGGCAAAGTGAAGCGGCGGGGAGCGGGAAGGGGCGGGAAGCGGGAAGGGGCGGGAAGCGGGAAGGCCGCGAGGCGACGTCTGCGACGGGCCCGGACATGGCTCGGGGCGCCCCTGGACGGAGCGCCCCGAACGGTTCCCGCGGGTCCCTGCGAAGGTGCGGTCTACTCGCCCTTCCAGATGGGGGCGCGCTTCTCGGCGAACGCCGCCGCGCCCTCCATCGCGTCCTTCGAGGCGAAGATCGGGCCCACGATCTCGCTCTGCCTGCGGAACATCTCGTCGAGCGGCCAGTCGGCCGACTCGACGATGACCCGCTTGGTCGCGGCGAGCGCCAGCGGCGCGTTCTTGGCGATCGTGCGGGCCAGTTCGAGCGCGCCGTTGAGCGCCTCGCCCGGGTAGGTGATCCGGTTGACCAGCCCCAGCTCGTACAGCCGGGCCGCCGGATAGTGATCGCCGGTCAGGGCGATCTCCATGGCGGCGTGGTACGGGATCCGGCGCGGCAGCCGCATGATCCCGCCCGCGCCGGCGACCAGGCCGCGCTTGGGCTCGGGAAGGCCGAACTTGGCCTCCTCGGACGCCACGATGATGTCGCACGACAGCGCCAGCTCGAAGCCGCCCGCCAGCGCGTATCCCTCGACCGCGGCGAGGACGGGCTTCCTGGGCGGCGCCTCGGTGATGCCGCCGAAGCCCCGGCCCTCGACCACCGGCATGTCGCCGGTGAGGAAGCCCTTCAGGTCCATCCCCGCGCAGAACGTGCCACCGGCCCCGGTGAGGACGATCGCGGACACGTCGGGGCTGCCGTCCAGCTCGTCCATGGCGGCCGCGATCCCGCGCGCCACCGCGCCGTTCACGGCGTTCCTGGCCTTGGGCCGGTTGATGGTGACGACGGCCACGCCGCCGTCGACGATCTCTACGAGTACCGCGTCCGGCTCGGCGGCCGGCCCGGAGTTGACCTCGGACACCTGACCTCACTCGCCTTACTTGGGCTGGAAGCGGATGCCGCCGTCGAAACGGATGACCTCGCCGTTCATGTAGTCGTTCTCGATCAGCACGCGCACCAGGTGGCCGAACTCGGAGGCCTTGCCGAGCCGCTTGGGGAACGCGACCGGCGCGATGAGCTTGGCCTTGAACTCCTCGGCGTTCTTGTCGCCGATCTTCCCGTAGATCGGGGTGTCGATGATGCCCGGGGCGATGGTCAGCACGCGCACGCCGATGGCCGCGAGGTCGCGGGCCGCGGGGAGGGTCATGCCGATGATGCCGCCCTTGGACGCGGAGTACGCCACCTGGCCCGTCTGGCCCTCGATGCCGGCCACCGACGCGGTGTTGATGACGACGCCGCGGGCGCCGTCCTCGTCCACCGGCTCGGTCTTGGCCATGGCCGCCGCGCCGATGCGCATGAGGTTGAAGGTGCCGATCAGGTTGACGTCGATCACCTTGCGGTAGGACGCCAGGTTGTGCGGCGAGCCGTCCCGGTTGACCGTGCGCTCGGCCCAGCCGATGCCGGCGCTGCTGATCACGGCGCGCAACGGCTTGCCGGTGGCGACCGCCGCCTCCACCGCGGCCTGCACCGACGCCTCGTCGGCCACGTCGGTGTGGGCGAACACGCCGCCGATCTCGTCGGCCAGCGCCTTGCCGCGCTCCGCGTTCAGGTCGGCCACGACCACGGTCGCGCCGACGCGGGCCAGCTCGCGGGCCGTGGCCTCGCCGAGGCCGCTGGCACCGCCCGAGATGATTGCTGCTGCTCCGTTCAGATCCATAGCCGGACCTTAACGCGCGAACCGAATGAAGTTCTACTCGGGGTGCTGCAAAATCGCGGTATCGACGTCGGGGTAGACCTTGATCCGCCGATCCAGGCCGGTCGTACGCAGGATGCGGGCCACCGGAGGCTGCGGCGAGGCGAGGCATACGGCGCCACCCTCGCTCGTGGCGAGCCGCCAGGCCTCGATGAGCACGCTGAGCCCGCTTGAGTCCATGAACGACAGCTCGGCGAGGTCCAGCACGAGTGTCGGGCCGTCGTCGCGTATGGCGTCCCGTATCTCGTCACGCAGGAACGGAGCCGTGAACAAGTCGAGCTCCCCCTCCACGGCCACCACCACGACGGCGTTGGAAAGCGATTGGCGGGCGAGCCGCAGCTTCATCGTCGGGACCTCCTCAGCTCCGGCCCACTTTACTTATCCATCACCCCGGCTGAGCAGGGACGGCGAAGCCGTAGGGAAGTTCGAGCCGGTGCGCGGCCAGCAACCGCGCGTCGGCGAGCAGCTCGCGCGTCGGCCCGTCGGCCGCGATCACCCCCTCGGACATCACCAGCGAGCGCTCGCACAGCTCCAGCGCGTACGGCAGGTCGTGGGTGACCATCAGCACGGTCACGTCCAGGCTCTTGAGGATCTCGGCCAGCTCGCGGCGGGAGGCCGGGTCGAGGTTCGACGACGGCTCGTCGAGCACGAGGATCTCCGGCTCCATCGCCAGCACCGTGGCCACCGCCACCCGACGGCGCTGGCCGAAGGACAGGTGGTGCGGCGGCCGGTCGATCGCGTCCAGCATGCCGACCCGCTCCAGCGCGTCGCGCACCCGGCGGTCGAGCTCCGCGCCGCGCAGCCCGAGGTTGGCCGGGCCGAACGCGACGTCCTCCCGCACCGTCGGCATGAAGAGCTGGTCGTCCGGATCCTGGAACACCAGCCCGACCCGGCGGCGGATCTCCCGCAGGGTGTCCGCGCGTACGGGGAGCCCGGCCACCTCCACCGTCCCGTGGCCTGCCGTGAGGATGCCGTTGAGGTGCATGACGAGCGTGGTCTTGCCCGCGCCGTTCGGGCCGAGCAGGGCGACCCGCTCCCCCCGCTCGATCGTCAGGTCCACGCCGTACAACGCCTGTGTCCCGTCGGGGTAGGCGTACGCGAGCCTGCTCACCGTGAGCGAGGGGCTGCCGGGGGTCATGTCGTGCTCCACGCCAGTAGGGCCGTCACCGCGGCGAGGCAAGGCAGCATGCCCGCCATCGCCCAGTCTCGCCCAGTTGCTGATATATCCCTAATCGTCGGCATCTCGCCCATGTAGCCGCGGCTCAGCATGGCGAGATGGACCCGCTCCCCCCGCTCGTACGCGCGGATGAACAGGGCGCCCGCCGACTTCGCCAGCACGGGGGCCTGCCGGAGGTCCCGGGCGACGAATCCCCGCGACTCCCTGGCGATCCGCATGCGCCGCATCTGGTCGAGGATCACGTCCAGGTAGCGCAGCATGAACGTCGCGATCTGCACGAGCAGCCGGGGCAGCCGCAGCCGCTCGGCGCCGAGCAGCATCATGCGGGGCTCGGTCGTGGCCGCCAGCAGGATCGAGGCGACCACGCCCAAGGTGGCCTTGGCCAGGATGTTCCAGGCCGCCCACAGGCCGGGGGCGCTCAGCGACAGGCCGAGCACCTGCACCCGCTCGCCGGTGCCGATCAGGGGGATCGCCAGCGCGAACAACACGAACGGCACCTCGATCGCCATGCGCCGGACGATCACGCCGGCCGGCACCCGGGCGGCGACCGCGACGGCGGCCAGCAGCAGCGCGTCGACGGCGAACGCCCAGAAGCGCTCGCGCGGCGTGGCGACCACGAACACCGCGAACGCGACGACCGCCGCCAGCTTGCACTGGGGCGGCAGCCGGTGGACGGGCGTGTCGGCGGGCCGGTAGATCGGGTGATGGTGTCCGGCACTCACTTCGCACTCACCGTGTCATCATCGCCGTCATCATCGCCGTCATCATCGCCGCCCCGTCCCGCCCGGCACGCGGGCAGGCCGCTCACGGCCTCGGCGGCGCGGTGGCCGTCGTGGCCGTCGTGGCCGTCGTGGCCGTCGTGGCCGTCGTGGCCGTCGTGGCCGTCGTGGCCGTCGTGGCCGTCGAGCTCGCGCGGCTCACCGGGCGCTCGCGGGCGTCATGGCGTCGGTTCCGCGCCTGCGCCGGCGGACGACGTAGAAGACGCCGCCTCCGGCCGCGACCGTCAGCGCGACGCCCGCCACCCCGGCCAGGCCGTTGGACAGCCGCTGGTTCTCCACGCCCTTGACGCTGTATCCGGCCAGCGGGCCGTTCTCCGCCGCGTGCGGCTTCTCCTGCGCGCTCAGGCCCTTGTCGGCCGCCACCTTCTCCAGCCCGTCGGGGGCGCTGGAGGCGTAGAACGAGACGACACCGGCCAGCAGCACGGCCACGAGCGCGCCGCCCACGAGCACCGGGCGCAGGCCCATCCGGGCCGGAGGAGCCTCCGGAGCCGCCGGCCCGACCTCGACGTCCCCGTCGGCGGTGCGCAGCGTCAGCGTCCTGGTCATGCCGCGCGCGCCGTACACGAGGTCGGGACGCACGGCCAGCACGCTGCTCACGGTGAGCGCGGTGATGAAGCCCTCGCCGAGCCCGATGAGCAGGTGCACGCCGACCATCGCGGCGGCGACCGAGCCCGGCTCGATCGGCGCGGTGCCGCCGAGCCAGAACAGGGCAGTGAACACGAGCGCCGCCGTCGGCACGGAGACCAGCGCCGCCACGAACGACGCGGCCACCAGCGTCGGCCGCCCGCGCGGCGCACCCCGCGTGATCAGCCGGAAGACCGCCCAGCCGACGACCGAGGTCACGATCGCCATCAGCGTGATGTTGACGCCCAGCGCGGTCAGCCCGCCGTCGGCGAAGAAGAACCCCTGCACGAGCAGCACGACCGCGACGCATAAAACGGCGGTGTACGGCCCGACGAGTATCGCCGCCAGGGCCCCGCCGAGCAGGTGACCGCTGGTGCCGGCCGCCACGGGGAAGTTGAGCATCTGCGCCGCGAATATGAACGCGGCCACCAGGCCCGCCATGGGGGCCGTTCTGTCGTCGAGCTCCCGTTTCGCGCCGCGAAGGCACACGGCCACCCCGGCGGCGGCGAAGACTCCGGCACCGACGGACACGGGAACGTCGAAGAACCCATCGGGCACGTGCACGGCTTATAACCCCTTCGAAACGGACGAATCTCCTCCCACTTTAGAGCACGAGGTTGTAGTTGCAAATAATTCGCAATTAGCGCTGCCGCAGGTGCCTGGCCATCCGCCTGACCACGGTCAACGGGGTCACCACCCGCACCGACACGCTGAGCCGCCGGTTGACCGCCGTGGCGTACGGCCGGATGGTCCACTGCGCCACTCCCCCTCTCAGCGCGCCGCGCCACCACCGCAGGGGCCGGTCCAGCGCGTCGGCCTCGGCGACCTTGACCGGGAAGCGCACCGGAGGTCCGCCGAGGCCGAGTTCGAGGTAGGCGTCCCAGGTGCCGGGCCGCAGGCCGGCGGTCTCGGCCGCGAACTCCCGCGGCCCGGCCGCCACGGCCCGCTCCCGGTGTTCGCGTCCGGACGCCCGTTCACGCCAGATCACCTGCCGTACGGCCGCGGCGGCGGCCTCCTCGCCCACCAACGCCCTGCCCTCCACGCGCAGCCGCCTGCCCCGCCACCGCGTCCGCGTGAGCCGTACGACTGCGGGGACCCGCACGACGTGCCCCCCGAGGTCGAGGCCGAGATGGCCGTGGGACCGGGTGAGGAAGGGCACCGCGACGACCCCGCCCACCATGTGGGCGGCCGGAACGCCGACGCCGGGTTCGCGGCGGGAGCCGAGCCTGGCGAGCCTGCGCGCCCCCTCGCACTCGACGGCCACGTGGATGTCCCACACTCCGGGCGGCAGCGCCGCCACGTCGAGCACGGCGGTGAAAGAGGCGCCGGTCGCGCCGTGGGTCACGAACGGCACACGCTCCTGGCGCGACGCGCGCTCGCGCAAGACCACGCCCACAGCACCGGTCAACCCCATGTCGCCCGGCAGACCGTCCGACCGGCCGTCCGACCGGCCGCCCGGCAGGCCGTCCATGTCGCCGAGGGCGGCCCATCCTTCGATCACCAGGCGGTCGCCCCGCCACTCGACGCCGGTCAGCCGATGCCGCAGCGGCGCGGCCTCGACGAGCGCGAGCCGTACGAGCCGGTCGGGGTCGTCGAGCGCGGCGACGCGGGCGGCGTCGACGCCGTCGAGACCGGCGCGCACGCCCGGCGTCAGCCACTGGCCGCAGATGTCGGCCACCTCGACGGCGATCTTCTCGCGCTCGGCCTCGCAGGCCGCCAGGAACGGCACCCCGAGCTGGGCGAGCACGTCGCGGCGCAGGTGCCGCAGGAGCAGGCGGTCGCGCAGCGCGCCGGGCGGCACGTGCCGCGCCATGACCTCGATGGGCGTGCGGACCACGCGCAGCCAGCCGAGCGGGTCCCGCGCGGACGCCTCGCCCCCGCCCTCCGCGGAGCGCCGTTCCGCGTAATAGCAGTCCCCGTCCGCGACCACCGAGATCACCCGTGCATGGCAGTACGCGTGGACGGCGAAGGTCATGTCCTCGCCACGCCGCTGCGTCTCGTCGAACCGGATGGCGTGCCGCTCCAGGAAGTCCCGGCGGAAGAGCTTGAAACAGGACAGATCGTCATAGACCGCGGTTAAGGAGGCCCTGTCGGCGCTCTCCCGCAGCCCCTGGCGGGCGCCGGCGATCCTGCCCACGACGACGTCGGCGCCGTTCCGGTCGGCCACGGCGACGAGGCGGGCCAGCGCGTCGGGCGCGAGATGGTCCCCCGCGTCGCAGAAGAAGACGTAGCGGCCGGATGCCCGTTCGAGCCCGCGGTTGCGGGCGCCGCCGGGCGTGCCGGGCTGGGCGTCCTGGATCACGGTGATCACGCGCGGGTGGTGGGCGGCGTAGAGGCCGAGCAGCGCGCGGGTGCCGTCGCGCGAACCGCCGTCGACCACGACGATCTCCTTGGCGACCCGCTGCACGAGCAACGAGGTGAGGCAACGGTCGAGCGACGCCCGGCGGTTGTACGCCGGGACGACGACGCTGACGTCGATCCCCCGATCGACGCGTTGGCCACTCCCCGTATCCATCGCACTTCATTATGTGCCGACGACCCGCCCCACCTCCGTCTCCGCCGCGCCGGGCACTGCATCGCGTTCTCCGCGACGGAGTAGCGAGCCCGGCCGCGACGCGGGAAACTGAGCGCTCACCGAGTCACCGGGGGTTTCGCGTAGATGCGTACCGCGTTGTTCCCAGAGGGTTTCGTCTGGGGAGTGTCCACGTCCGCGTTCCAGATCGAGGGCGCCACCGACCTCGACGGCCGGGGCCCCTCCATCTGGGACGCCTTCCCGGGCGGGGCGTACGGCGACCCGGCCTGCGACCACTACGCGCGCCATGCGGAGGACGTACGGCTGATGCAGGACCTCGGCCTCTCGGCCTACCGGTTCTCGGTCAGCTGGCCGCGCGTGCTGCCCGAGGGGCACGGCCGCGTCAACGGCGCGGGGCTCGACTTCTACGACAGGCTCGTGGACGAGCTGCTCAGGGCGGGCATCGCGCCGTACGCGACGCTGTATCACTGGGATCTGCCGCAGGCGCTGCAGGACGCCGGGGGATGGACCGCACGGGACACCGCCCGCCGCTTCGCCGACTACGCCCAGGTCGTGTCCGACAGGATCGGCGACCGCGTGGACACCTGGTTCACGTTCAACGAGCCGTGGGTCGCCGCCTTTCTCGGCCACGCCTCGGGAGTGCACGCCCCCGGCCTGCGGTCGGCGGCCGACGCCTTCGTCAGCGCCCACCACATGCTGCTCGCGCACGGGCTTGGCCTGGAGGCGCTGCGCGCGCGGGGCGCCGCGCGGGCCGGCGTCGTGCTCAACCTCTCGCCCGTCCTCACCCCCGCGCAGCTCGGGGACATGTCCACCGGCATCCCCGAGGAGGACGCCGAGGCGGTGGCGCGGATCGACGCCCTGCACAACCGCCAGTTCCTCGAGCCGGTGCTGCGCGGCCGCTATCCCGCCGAGCTGCTGCCGCTGGTCGAGAAGGCCGCCGGGCTCGGCCACATCCACGACGAAGACCTCGACCTCATCGGCCGGCCCATCGACCTGCTCGGCGTCAACTACTACGCGCCCATCGCGGTGCAGGCCCAGCCCAGCGCCCCGGCCGACCCTGCCTTCCCGGGCAGCGAGGGCGTGCTGTTCTGCAGCGTGCCCACGGCCGTCACCGCGATGGGCTGGCCCATCATGCCGAGCGCCCTTTCCGTGCTCCTGCGGCGCCTGTCGGAGGAGTATCCGGAGACCGAGCTGATGATCACGGAGAACGGCGCGGACTTCGAGGACGTCGTCACCGCCGACGGCATCCACGACGTCGACCGGATCAGCTTCATCGAGGAGCACCTGCGCGCCCTGCGGGCCTCGATCGACGAGGGCGCCCGGGTGCGCGGCTATCTGCTCTGGTCGCTGCTCGACTGCGTCGAATGGGCGGACGGCTACCGGCGCAAGTTCGGCATCGTCCACGTCGACTTCACCACGCAGCGGCGGCTGCTCAAGGACAGCGCGCTGTGGTATCGCGACGTCATCAAGCGCAACGGGCTCGGGGCGGAGCGGCCGAAGCGGCCCACGCTCGAAACCGTCGCCGCCCGCGCGGGCGTCTCCCGGGCCACGGTCTCGCGGGTGGTGAACGGGGAGGCGCGGGTCAGCCCCGACGTGCGGGCCACCGTGCTGCGCGCGGTCCAGGAGCTGGGCTACGTGCCCAACGCCGCCGCCAGGAGCCTGGTCACCCGGCGGACCGACTCGGTCGCGCTCGTCCTGTCGGTGCCCCGGCACGGCGGCGAGGCGCTGATCTCTGCCGTCGTCCAGTACGTCACCAGCGTCCTCGAAGGGGCAGGCAAGCAGATCACGCTGATGCTCGCCGACACGGCCGAAAGCCACCGGCGCATCGTCCGGCACGTGGAGGCGCGGCAGGTCGACGGGGTCGTGCTCGTCCCCCCGGACGGCCCGGACACGCTCACCGAACGGCTCGCCCGCACCGGGGTGCCGGTCGTGCTGCTCGGCAAGCCCGCGATCGCCTCCCTGGTGCCGCACGTGGATGTGGACAACGCGGGCGGCGCGAGGGCGGCCACCCGGCACCTGCTCGACCGGGGCCGCCGTCGGATCGGCGTGGTCTGCGGCCCGATGGACCTCGTCGCCGTACAGGACCGGCTCAACGGGCACCTGGCGACGCTCCACGAGGACGGGCTGCGGCCGATGATCGCGCTCGCCGGCCTCGACGGCGAATCGGGGGCCGCCGCCGCCCGCGAGCTGCTGTCCGGCGGCCAGGCCCCGGATGCCGTGTTCGCGACCTCCGACGAGCTGGCGATCGGCGCGATGGAGGCGGCGCGTGAGAGGGGGCTGCGGGTGCCGGAAGACCTGGCGGTCGTCGGCTTCGGCGACATCCACGCCGCCTCGTGCACGACCCCGGCGCTCACCACCGTGCGGGTGCCCGCCGCGGACCAGGCCCTGGCCCTGGCGCGGCTGCTCCTGTCGCGCCTCGACGGCCGCCACACCAGCTCTGTCGTCCTCCCCACGCGCCTGGTGGTCCGCGCCTCGACATGACCGGACCTGCCGTCGAACTTTCGCGCCGTACGGCATAGGTTGTCTGATGTCGTCCCCCGGTGCGAAGGCAGGTCCAGGTGACTAACGAACTCAGCCACGAGCGGTTCGAGACCCTCAAGCGCGAATTCGAGGCGATCGACGGCGACGGTGACGGCTTCATCACCGAGGCGGAGCTGCGGGCGTACTTTCCCGGTCTGCCGCCGGAGGCGATCGGCGCGCTCGACCGCGACGCCGACGTGGACGCCGACGGCCGGTTCTCCCTGGAGGAGTTCATCCGCCTGACCGGGGCGCGCGACTGAGGCACCTCACCGAGCGCAGAAAAAGTGCGCCTCCCGCAAAAATACGTCTCACGCATCTTTGCGTCTCACGCAATTAGTTGTATGGTGTTCTCGTGAGCAGGGAAGACGAGCGCCCGGGGCTGCGCGAGCGCAAGAAACAGGAGACGCGCATCGCACTGAGCTGGGCGGCGATCAAGCTCGCCGCGGAGCGCGGGCTGGAGAACGTACGCGTCGAGGACATCGCCGCGGAGGCGCGCGTGGCCCCGCGGACCTTCAACAACTACTTCTCCAGCAAGGGCGAGGCGATCGCCGCCAGGCACCTTGACCGCGCCCGTCTGATCGCACAGGAGCTGCGCCGCCGTCCGGCGCCGGAGCCTCTGTGGAAGGCCATCAAGAACGCCGTCGTCACCCAGCTCTCCCTGGGTGCGGAATACGGCGAGGGACAGCCGGACCAGCAGTGGCAGACCGGCATCCGCCTGATGATCAATGAGCCCTCGCTGCTGGGCGAGATGCTCAAGGCCAACGCGATCGCCGAGGAGGAGCTGGCCGCGGCGATCGCCGAACGGACCGGCACCGACGTCGACCGCGACGTCTATGCGCGCCTGGTGGCGGGCGCGGTAGGCGCCGCGATCCGGGTGGCGATGGACCAGTGGCTGCGGGCCGATCCACCGGTGCCCGTCAGACCGCTCATCGAAGACGCGCTCGACCGGCTCTCCGCCGGACTGCCCGAGCCTCTCACATAAACCCCGGGCACCTCGTACAAACCCCGGACCCCTCGTTACAACCCCGGGCCCTGACACAAGGACCCTCCGTACCGCGCTGTGACGTGCCGCGCCGGCACGCCACCCGGCCCTTCACGCCCTGACGCGGACGCCGTACGCGCCCGGCGCCGTCCCGTCATCAGCCATGCCGCGAAGTCGCCACACCGCGAGTTCGCCGTACCCCGAAACCGCCACGCCCCGCCACCGCCGTGCCCCGCCACCGCCGTGCCCCGAAACCGCCATGCCCCGAAACCGCCATGTCTTCCATTCGCCATGCCTTTCATTCGTCACGCCCGCCGAATCCCAAGGAGGACCGCCATGACCACCGACGTCGTGATCGCCGGAGCCGGACCGAACGGGCTGATGCTCGCCTGCGAGCTGAGCCTGGCCGGAGTGCGGCCGATCGTGCTGGAACGCCTGAACGGACAGGCCAAGGAGGACCGGGCCAACGGGCTCGTCGGCCAGGTCGTACGCGTTCTCGACCGGCGCGGCCTGTACGAGCGCCTGAGCGGCAGCACCGAGCCGCCCCGGCCGAGCCCGGGCTTCGTGTTCGGCGCGATTCCCCTCGACCTGGGCAGGCTCGACGACAACTCGCTCTACACGCTGCAGGTGCCGCAGAAGCGCCTTGAGCAGATCCTCGAGGAGCGCGCCCGCGAGCTCGGCGTGGAGATCCGCCGGGGACACGAGCTGACCGGCCTCTCCCAGGACGAGGACGGCGTCACCGCGGAGATCGCCGCCCCCGAGGGGCCGTACCGGCTGCGAGCCCGCTACCTCGTCGGCGCGGACGGCGGGCGCAGCGTCACCCGCAAGCTGTGCGACATCGGCTTCCCCGGGGTGACCAGGGACGACTCGGTCTCCCGCACCGCGCATGTCACCGTGCCCGCCGAGCTGATCGATCCCGCCACCGGCGGACTGAACGTGCCGGGCTACGGACCGATCCCCCCGTTCATGCACCACCGCACCGAGCACGGAATGTTCGCGTTCGCGCCGTTCCCCACCAAGACGCTCGTCAGCACGACGGAGTGGCACGGGGACGGCGGCGACCAGCCGATGAGCCTGGACGAGCTGCGGGAGAGCGCCCGCCGGGTCCTCGGTGGCGCCGACCTGCCGTTCGGGCCGCCCGAGGGCGCGGGGCCCCACCTGCTGCGCCGCCTGAACGGCGGCAACACCCGCCTGGCCGAGCGCTTCCGGGACGGCCGGGTGCTGCTGCTGGGCGACGCCGCGCATGTCCACAGTGCGATCGGCGGCCCCGGCCTCAACCTGGGCCTCCAGGACGCGGTCAACCTCGGCTGGAAGCTGGCCGCCGAGATCCGCGGCTGGGCCCCGCCCGGCCTGCTCGACACGTACGAGACCGAGCGGCGCCCGGCCGCGGAGCGCGTGGTCATGCACACCCAGGCGCAGGCGGCGCTCATCGCCCCCGGGCCGGAGGTCACCGCGCTGCGCGTGCTGTTCGGCGAGCTGCTGCGCGACGAGCGGACCATCAAGCACATCGCGGACATGATGTCCGGCGCGGACATCAGGTATGACCTCGAAGGAACCCACCCCCTGACCGGCCGTCCGGCCCCCGACCTCGTGCTGGAGACGGAGACCGGCTCCGTACGGCTGGCCGAGCTGACCAGGACCGCCCGGCCGCTGCTCATCGATCTGACGCCGGACGGCACGCTCGCTGGTGCCCTCGACGGCCGGCGCGACCGCGTCGACCTGGTCACCGCGACGACGAGCCGGGAAGGCGTCCCGACCGGGCTGCTGCTGCGTCCCGACTGCTACGTGGCCTGGGCGTCGGACTCCCTCCGGCCCGACACGAAGGAGCTCGACACCCTGCGTACGGCCCTGGCCTCCGCCTTCGGCCCCGCTCGCTGAAAGGTCAGGCGTCGCTGGAGGTCGGCCGTCAGCCGGTGGCGGCCGACAGCTCCGGGTTCTGCTGGCGGATGGGCGTGAAGAACGCGGCGACCGCGATCAGCAGGCAGGCCGCCCCCGCCAGCAGGCAGACCACCTCGACCCCGTGGTGCTGCGCGCCCCAGGTCAGCACGGCCGCCCCGGCCGGGCCCAGCGCGTAGTGGGTCATCCAGAAGGCCGAGGTGACCCTGCCGAGCAGGTGGTCGGGGGTGACCTGCTGGCGCAGCGACATCGAGCAGATCCCGGCCACGCTGACGCAGGCGAGATAGGCGGCGGCCGTCACCCCGGCCACCGGGACGCCGGTGGACACGCCGAGCCCCATGATGGCGAGCCCGGCGACCGCGATCGCCCCGATCCACGACGCGCCGAACCCCATCCGGCGGCGTACGGGACCGACGAGGAGCGAGCCGGCGACGGTGCCCAGCCCGGCGGCCGCGAGCACCACGCCCACGGCGCCGTCCGACTGGCCGAGGTCGTGCTTGAGGTGATAGATCAGCACGTCGGTCAGCCCGAGCGTCAGGAAGATGAAGAACGACAGCAGGACGGTCAGGGCACGCAGCACCGGCTGCCGCCACAGGAAGCGGGCCCCGGCGAGCAGCTCGTGCCAGGGCCCCCGCGCCGCTTCGTCCGCTTCCTCCGCTGACGGCGCGGGCTGCCGCCTGAGCCTGATCAGCAGGACGCCGAGCGCCGAGACCCCGAAGCTGGCCGCGTTGATCGCGATCGCGGCCGTGGGCCCGAACCAACCCGCCACCACTCCCGCGAGCAGCGGCCCGCCGATCCCGGCCGCGGCGGCAGTGGCGCTCAGCCGCCCGTTGGCCTCGGTGATCCGGTCCGCGTCGACCAGGCCCCGCACCGCCGTGACGTACGCGACCTGGAAGACCATGCCGATCGCCTCGCTGAGCGGCAGGACCACGTAGAGCAGCCAGATTTTCGGCCCGAAGGCCCAGGCGACCGGGACGACGCCATACAGGGCCATCCGCGCCACGTCGCACCAGATCAGCAGGCGCCTGCGGTCGAGCCGGTCGACCAGCACCCCGGCGAAGATCCCCGCCACCACCGACGCGGCGCTCGCCACACCGGTCAGCAGGCCCATCTGCGCGACCGATCCGGTCACGTGCAGCACGAGCAGGGGTACGGCGATGAGGGCGAACGAGTCCCCCGCGACCGACAGCGTCTGGGATGCCCAGAACACGGTGAAGTTCCGGTCACGCCACAGTGATGGTCCTTCTGACACCCGACCATGCTGCCGTACGTCGTCAGGCGCGCGGACGGCGGACCACGGGCACGGGCTGGCCGCGGCGTGCGGCCTCGGCGCGCAGACGCTTGCTCAGCATCCGGCCCTGCCCGGCGAACGACCGGAACCGCTCTCGACCGCTCCCCGCGAGGCTCCAGTCGTTCAGGGCCCGCTCGACCCGTACGCTCAACCGGTCGCCCGTCCCCGTCGCTGTCCCGACGAGCACCACGTTCTCCTGCCACTCCATCGCCGGGCCGTGCCGGTGGAAGGTGAGGCACACCGGCCCCGCGACGGCGTCCACACCCGCGGGCAGCAGCAGGTCGAAGCCCTCCTCCGTGCGTACGGCCGATCGGGTGCGCACGGGCAGCGGCATGCCGCCGGCCATGGTGACGACGGGCTCGCCGAGGCGGGCCGCGCGGCCGGCGAAGGGCCGCCAGTCCGCCGGCGCGACGGACCGGCTCGGCAGCCGGGGGCCGTCCGGGGCGGGGTCGGAGACGGGCGCGGCCGCCGGACCGGGCCGGGTCCACACCTCCGGCGTCCGGGACAGGTCGCCCTCGGGCCACCAGACGATGCGCTCCGGGGTCACCTCCACGTAGACGCGGGCGAAATACCAGGCCAGCCGCTTCGTCAGGAACCACGGCATCCCGGCGAACCCGGAGCCCGTCTTGGCCAGGGACTCCCGGACGTACCTGTCGGTGTTGGCCTGCAGGTCGGCGTCGCGTACGGCGGCCCGGCCCTGCACGAGGACGACGGGCGGCCGGTCGAGGCCGCTGCCCACGGCGGAGGAGTAGAGCAGCGCGACGCGCGGGTCGCGGCGGGCCCGCTCCGCCTTGTCGGGATAGGTGAGGCCGGTGCTCACGTCGAGCGTGCCGCCCGCGCCGACGTACGGTGTGACCGGCCAGGTGACGGGCCGCCCGTCGCGGGTGAGCGAGGCGTACTCGCAGACGACGGCGCGCTCGAACAGCTCGGCCGCCTCGCGCGGCCAGGTGGTCAGGGTGACCATGGCATGACTCCAAGGGATCGGTTTCGCACGTGAAGCGTGCGCTTTTCCCCCTTATGAGCACTTGTCGAGGGCTTGTCGGGCCCTTGACAGCCAGTAGCCGGCGCCCGCCTCCTCCAGGACGCGCACCGCCTCGCGCAGATGGGCCCGCGCTCCCGCGCGATCCCCCAGCGCCAGCAGCGCCTCGCCGAGGTGGCCGTCGTACGCCCCGTCGACCGTGGTACAGGAGCCGTTCACGTGCAGCAGGCCGGCGAAGGGACGGAACGCGTCGTAGACCTCCCGCACGACGTCCGGCTCGCCGAGCCGGATCGCCGCGTGCAGCCGGCACATGGTGGCCGTGGCCCATTGGTAGTCGCGCGGCGGCAGCGGGGTCTCCCGCAGGAGCCGCAGGGCCCGGTCACGCTCGCCCAGGTCCGCGAGCGCGCAGGCCAGGACGTAGGCGAACCCCGCCAGGCCCGTACGGCGATGCATCTCCTCGATCCAGGCCACCTCCGCGACGAGGCGGTCCTCCTGGATCAGCGTCTCGGCCCGCACGGTGAGCATGGCCACCTCGAAGTACGCGAGGTCGGAGAGGGACAACGTCGCCCTGACCGGCTCGAAATGGCGGGCCGGGTCGGGCACTCCCTGGAACAGGTCGAGCCCCACGTGCGCGATCGCCGCCTGCAGCGCCAGCGCCGGGTTGTGCAGGTCGCGCAGCAGGGCGTCGGTCTCCGTCAGCAGCTCGCGCGCCTGCGCCACCCGGCAGTGCTCGACGAGATGGGCGACGAGGTGGAGCTGTGCGATCACCCTGAGCTGGGGCGACAGATCCGGCTCCGCCAGCAGGCGCCGCGCGGTCTCGGCCTTCCGGTCCATGAAGTCCTGCCCCTGCATGGCGAGCAGCCGCAGGTGGAGCACGCGCCGCAGCAGCGCGGGGTCGCCCAGCCGCTCGGCCGCCGCCACGGCCTGCGACGAGACCCGGTCGATCTGGTCCTCGCCGCCGGTCTGCGCCAGCACCACGGCCCGTACGGCCTGCGCGGACGCCCAGGCGGGGGTGTCTTCCGGCAGCTCGCGCACGGCGCGGTCCATCGACTCCCGCAGGACCCGCACGTCCAGGTCGTGCCGGAAGGGGACCCAGACACCATGCCCCATCGCGATGTCGGCGGCCCGGACGGCCCGCTCCGGGTCGTCTCCCGCGAGGGCCAGCGCCTGGCCGATCGCCTCGTAGCCCTCGTCGTATCGCCCGGCGGCGTAGCGGCTCTCGGCCAGGCCCGCCGCGAGCTCGAACCGCTCGGCCGCCCCGGCCCCGGCGAGCTCGGCCGCCGCCAGCGCCTCCTGCCAGGATGCGGCCGCGTCGTCGAGCGCGTGCCTGCGCATGGCCGCACGTGCGGCACGTGCGGCGTAGTCCATCGCCATGCGGGCCGGCTCCGGGCCCAGCCCGGCCGCCGCCAGCCAGTGCCGCGCGATGGCCGCCGCCTGGTCGTCCCGGTCTCCGTGCACCCGGGTGAGCACCCCGGCCAGCCGCGCATGCACGCCCGCACGCCAGAGGCGGGAGCGGCGCGACAGCAACGCGTCGGTCACCAGGGCGTGCGCGAACGCGTATCCGCCCAGGCGTGTGCCCGACTCACGGAGCAGACCGGCCGCCAGCGCCGCGTCCAGCGACGGCACCAGGTCGCCCAGGTCGCGCCCGGCGACCTCGGCCATGACCCGCGCCTCGAACTCGTCGCCCGCGACCGCGGCCAGCTCCAGCAGGGCCGCCGTCTCCTCGCCCAGCCCGGCCACCCGGTGCAGCACGACGTCGAGCACGCCCTGCGGCAGCTCCTCGCCCGCCCGGGCCAGCTCGGTGAGGAAGAAGGGGTTGCCTCCGGTGCGTCCGCGCAGCTCCTCGGCCTTCCGGCTGCCCGGGTCACGGCCGGACAGCTCCAGCACGAGGGCGCGCACCTCCTCGGCCGCGAGCCCGTCGAGCCCCAGCCTGCGCGCGCCGAGCCGCGACAGCGCCGACAGGGTGGCGGTCAGCGCCGACGCCTCGTGCCGCCGGAAGCTGGCCACGACCAGCGGGCCCGGCCGCGCGACGGACGCGACGTGGACCAGCAGGCGCAGCGTCGCGTCGTCGGCCGCGTGGACGTCCTCCAGGACGACGGCCACCGGGCCGAGATCGGCCAGGAACGCCGACACCGCCTCGAAGAACCGCAGCCGCGCCCCCTGCGCGTCGTACGCCGGGATCGCCTCGACCCCGCCCGACAGGAACGTGCGGACCTCCTCGGGCAGCACGGCCCCGGGCACCGCGTCCGCGAGATCGCGCAGCACCTGCTCCCACGGCCACAGGGCGGGCGCCGTCTCGTGGCCGGGGCTCGCTCCCCACCCCACCGGGACGCCGGCGGTCGCGCGGAACCTCCTGAGCAGGCTCGTCTTGCCGACCCCGGGCTCGCCGTCGACGAGCACGACCTGCCGGGCCGTGGACGCCGCCCGCACGGCACCGGCCAGGAACTCCAGCGCGCTCTCGCGTCCCACGAACGGCTCGTCGTCCACGGGCCGCCCGGGGGCGGGCCGCCTCGGGGGCGGCGCGACGGGCCGTGCCGCCGCGGTCAGCGCGGCGTCCTGGCGCAGCACGGCGGTCTCCAGCTCGCGCAGCCGGGGCCCGGGGTCGATGCCCAGCTCGTCCGCCAGCACCTCGCGCACCCTGCGCAGGCACTCCAGCGCCGCCGCCTGGCGGCCCGACCGATAATGGGCCAGCGCGAGCAGTTCCCAGGCTCGCTCCCGCAGCGGGTGATCGTGCACGAACGGTTCGAGCCGGGCGACCACGTCCGTGTGGCGGCCCAGCTCCAGCAGCGCCCCCGCCAGCCCCTCGACCGCGTCGAGCCGCAGTTGCTCCAGCCGGGCGATCTCGGGCCGCGCCCACTCCTCGGACCGCACGTCGGCGTACGCGTCGCCCCGCCACAGACCGAGCGCCTCGGTGAGCACGGCGACCGCCCGCTCGTGCCGTCCCTCGCCCAGATGCCTCGATCCTGTGGACACGAGGCGGTCGAAGTCCCGCGTGTCGAGGTCGATCCCGGCGGTCATCAGGCCGTACCCGTCCGCCGCGCTGACCAGGACCGTGGCCGGTGCGC
The DNA here is from genome assembly GCF_008033685.1 of Microbispora sp. CSR-4. Lineage (NCBI taxonomy): Bacteria > Bacillati > Actinomycetota > Actinomycetes > Streptosporangiales > Streptosporangiaceae > Microbispora > Microbispora sp. CSR-4. Next base: position 9,856 of record NZ_VJVX01000045.1, on the reverse strand, counting down.
CTGCCTTCCTGCCGGGCTCCAGGCGGCGGCGCAGGTTGGAGACGTACACCTGGAGGCTGCCCTGCGCGCTCGCGGGCGGGCCGCCGTCCCAGAGCCGGTCGGCCAGCACGTCCACCGGGAGCACCCGATCGGCGTTCATCACGAGGAGGGCCAGGAGCGCTCGCTGCTTCGGCGGCCCGGCCGGGACGGCCTGCCCGGCCACGACGAGTTCCATCGGACCGAGGACGTTCAGCCGCACGGGCCAATGCTAGGGAGAGGGCGTGAACCGGTCCAGCGGCTCCTGGACGCCCGTGGGGGCCCTTCGTGCCCGGGGCCCCGCGGGTTCACTTCGCGGAGCTCGGCTCGATCTCCGCCCGCATCGGCTGCCAGGGCGACGCGTCGAACACCAGCATGATCGAGACGATCTTGCCGTCGTCCAGGCGGAAATGCTCGGCGGTGCGCTGCGTACCGGCCGGCGTCGCGGTGTGCACGTCGTAGACGAGCGTCGCCTCGGCGTCGCCGTACAGCTCACTGATGAGGTCCACCCCCGTCACGATCGACACGAACCCCGGCAGCGTCGCCAGATGCCCGGCCCGGTCGCCGGAGGCGAAGAACGGGCTCTCGAACCGGAAGGGCTCCCCCAGATGCGCCGCGGCGGCGGTCGCGTCCCCGCGGAATCGGGCCTCGTGATACCCGCGTACGGCGCGGCGCGTCTGTTCCAGGGTGGTCATGGGCGGGTTCCGATCTGACGGAGGTGGGCGGAGAGGCGCTGCTGGTTGACGGCCAGGCGCAGGCACAGATCACGCAGGACGACCAGCTCCTCGGGCGTGAACCCCTGGAACAGCGCCTTCATGGCGAGTTGCGATGGTCTGCGGAAGTCCTCGATCCATGTCCGGCCGGCCGGGGTGATCTCGGCGAGGACCGAACGCCGGTCGCCCGGGTCGGGCACCCTGCGGACCAGCCCGTCGCGTTCGAGGGTGTCCACCAGGCCGGTGACGTTGCGGGAGCTGACCCCGGCGGCCCGCGCGAGCTCGCCGATGCTGATCCCCTGCTCGCGCGCGGCGAGCCGGATCAGCAGGTCGAGAGCGCCCGCGCTGAGTCCTCTGCCCTCGGAGCCATGGGAGCGGAGGCGCTCGACCGCGTGAGACGCGGTGCGGACCGCCGCGCTCGCCTCGAACGCGGGCAGATCACCGTCGTCACCGGCGATCCACGCCATCGCCGCTCTGGCCCGTGGGTCGAAGAGGAAGCCGTCGGGATCGTGCTCATAGGAATCTACGTCCTTCATAGTAAGAACATAGATTAGTACGTACTTCCAGATTTTGCGACACACTGCGGGAAAGGCAGGCCGGCGGCCCGGGGTTCAGCGGGGTGGGACCTCGTCGTCGGCGGCCGCCTCCGCCACACAGGCCGCTTCCACACTGCCGGTGTCCGCCTCCACGCAGGCCGCCTCCACGCCGCGGGTGGCCACCTGCTGGAGCAGGCCGAAGAGGGTCTCGCGCTGGTCGTGGTCGAGCGCGCCGAGCACCTCGTCCTCGACCGCCGCCAGCGCGCATTCGGCCTTCGCGAGCCGCTCCGCCCCGGCTTCGGTGAGCTCGACGATGTGCCTGCGGCGATCCTCCGGCGACCGCCGGCGCTCGATCAGCTTCTCGGCTTCGAGGTCGTTGAGCAGCCCGACGACGTTAGTCCCGTCCATCTCCAGCGTGCTCGCGAGCGCCTGCTGGGTGCTGCCGCCCCTTGCCCGCAGCACCGTGAGGGCGACGAGATGGCGGGGACGCAGGCCGAGCGGCGCGAGCACCGACTCGGAACGCAGACGCAGACGCCGCGCGAGGTGTTCGAGCAGCGCACCGCACCGGTGCACCGGTTGTTCAGGCCGTCTGGGCTGTTCGGGTTGTCCGATCTGTTCGACGACGGGCGGGGACGTCATGAATCAACTCTAGCCGACTTGACCTGCGATAGACAGAGAGCTAATCATTGGTCCTGCGTCAACCATCTTCGAAAGGTTAAGAGATGCCTCATCTGTTGCACATCGACGCGAGCATCCAGGGCGAGCGTTCGGTCAGCCGCAAGCTCACCGCGCGGGCCGTCGCCGCCTGGCGCGCCGCGCATCCCGGGGGTACGGTCGCCTACCGCGACCTGGGCAGCAGCCCGCTCCCGCATCTCGACCAGGAGAGCGGCCTTGCCCGGGTGGTCCCGCCGGAGCAGCACACTCCTGCGCAGGCGGCCTCGTGGAGGTTGACGGAAGAGCTGGTCGGCGAGGTGAAGCAGGCCGACACGATCGTGCTCGGGCTCCCGCTCTACAACTACGGGCCGCCGAGCAGCGTCAAGTCCTGGGTCGACCACCTCATCGCCCCCGGGCTGTCGTACGACCCGACGACGAACCAGGGCCTGCTGGGCGGGCGCGAGTTCCTGGTCCTCGCGAGCCGTGGCGGCGGCTACCAGCCGGGAACCCCCCGCGAGGGATGGGACCACGCGGAGCCGTGGCTGCCGCACGGCCTGTCCATGACGGGCCTGGAGCCGCGCTTCATCACGGCCGAGCTCACCCTCGCCCACGTCACACCGGCGATGGCCGAGCTGATTCCGCTGGCGGAAAAGAGCCTCGCGGCAGCGGAGCAGGCGATCGACGGCCTCTGGGCCCCCGTCGCCGCATAAGGACTCCGGCATTCGACCGGCATTCGACCGGCATTCGACCGGCGAAGGCCCCTTCCCGGGCGAGGGAAGGGGCCTTCGCCATCGAAAGCGCGGGCGACCGGCGTTCACCCGCTCCCTCGACGGCCGGCTACAGGAACATTTCGAAGCGGGACGAACTCCCTGCCGGGCCGAATGAGAACTATCGTGACCAGCATGGAAAATGCCCCTCAGCGTCGGGACTCCCCCACGTCTCACCTGCGCGCCTCGGACCAGAACAGGGACCAGGTCGCCGCCCTGCTCGGCGAGGCCCTGAGCACGGGTCAGCTGAGCCACGACGAATACTCCGAGCGGCTCGACAGCCTCTATCAGGCCAAGACCGTGGGAGAGCTCGAGCTCCTCACCCACGATCTCCAGGTCGAGCGGCACCGCTCCGCCACGAGCCCGGCGTCCTTCACGGCGGGCGCCAGCGCCATCTCCTACGCGCCGGGCGAGAGCACCCAGCCCGACAACGTCGTCGCCATCTTCGGCGGCGCCGAGCGCAAGGGCCGCTGGCGGGTACGGCGGAAGACCACGGCGCTGGCCGTCTTCGGCGGCATCAAGTTCGACCTGTCCGAGGCCGTGTTCGAGGCGAAGGAGGTCGAGATCACCGTCAACGCCATCTTCGGCGGTGCCGAGATCATCCTCCCGGAGGGGGTCGAGGTGCGCTGCGAGGGCGTCGGCATCTTCGGCGGCTACGACGTGCACAACAGCCCGGACGCCGACCCGTCGGCGCCGGTGATCGTGATCAAGGGCATGGCGCTGTTCGGCGGAGTCAGCGGCAGGTTCCGCCGCCACCGCGACCGCTGACCTCTCCAGGAGGCCCCGCGAGGAGCTCTCAAAAAATGGGTGGACGGCACTGATAGCGTCCTAAAACGTGACAATCCATGACATCGACTGGCATGTCGCGTACGGATGCGCCGAGGTGGGGGCGACGGACCCGGCCGGCGACGCCACCGGGGACCGGCGACGGATTGTCAGCGGTGCAGGCGACCGGCCCGCGCAGTTCGGCCTCGCGCCGTGACCTACCGGCACGCGACCGTCCGGGCGGACTACGCCGATCTGGCCGGCGGCGCGGTGCTGCACTCGGCTCCGGGGTTCCCCGCCTTCCCCGTACGGCTGGCCAGCGAGATGTTCCAGCGCGCGATGGCGCTGCGAGGCGGCGGCAACGCCACGGTGTGGGATCCGTGCTGCGGCAGCGGCTATCTGCTGACCGTGATCGGGCTGCTGCACCGACGCCGGATCTCGGCCGCGCTGGCCTCCGACATCGATCCGGCCGCCGTCGAGCTGGCCGAGCGGAACCTGGCCCTGCTGACGCGCGCCGGGCTGATGGCACGTGCCGCCCATCTCGGCGAACAGGCCGCGCGCTGGGGCCGCGCCTCCCACACCACGGCGGCCGAGGCGGCGCACCGGCTCGCGGACACGCTCAGCGGCGACGGCGGTGACCTGCCCAACGCCGTGTATCAGGCCGACGTTTTCGACGCCGGCCGGCTCCGCCGTTTCCTCTCCGTACGCCCGCCGGACGTGGTCATCACCGACGTGCCCTATGGCGAGCAGACGTCCTGGCACGGCCCCAACGGCGCGGACGGGGTCGTCGGCATGCTCGACACCCTCGGCTCGGTGCTCGGCGAGAACGCGGTGATCGCGGTGGCGGTCCGCGGACGGAAGGCGCCGCGCACCGACCGCCTGCGTACGTGCGGGTCCTTCAAGATCGGCACCAGAACGGTCGCCCTCCTGCGGCCCGAACCCTGAGGCGACGGAGCCGGCTACGCGATCCCGGCGGTCGCCCACCTCCGGCGGATCAGTTCGGCCGGCTCGGCCGTGTCCCACGGCCTGGACGGTAGGTCACAGGCCAGTGGCGCTGCTGCGGCGTTCGATGAAGACGACGTCGCGCCAGCGGCCGTGGTGGCGGCCGATGCGGTGGCGGGTGCCGACGACGCGGAAGCCGGCCTTCTCGTGGAGGCGCAGGCTGGCGGTGTTCTCGGGGAAGACGCCCGACTGGATGGTCCAGATGCCCGCGGTCTCGGTCGACTGGATGAGCGCGTTCAGGAGCGCCGGCCCGATTCCCCGGCCGCCGTGGTCTGGGTGGACATACACGGAGTGCTCGACCACCCCGGCGTACACACAGCGGGACGAGACGGCGCTGACCGCGATCCAGCCGACGACCTCCCCGCTGGCGGTGTCCACGGCGACGTGCCGGTGAAGCGGCAGCTTCGCGGCGTCGAACGCCCGCCAGTCCGGCGCCGTGGTCTCGAAGCTGGCGTTCCCCCCATCGAGACCGGCCTGGTAGATCGCGAGCACCCGCGCCGCGTCGCTCTCCCGCATCGGACGGATGGTCACGCCGGACGGCGCCGCGGGCGTGGCCGCCCGGATGATCGCCGAGTGGAGCCCCCCGGCCGCGGCGTGCGTGCGCGTGATCGTGTACGTGGTGAACCCGGCCTTCGCGAGCAGGGCGCGATACTCGGATTCGGTGAGGGTGCCGACGGTGCAGCCGACGAGGCGTTCGGCCTCGGCACGCTGGGCGGGGTCGAGCCCGTCGTCGGCGATGACGTCGGAGACACCGAGCCTGCCGCCGGGCCTGAGGACGCGGAAGGCCTCGGCGAGCACCCGGGGTTTGTCGGCGGACAGGTTGATGACGCAGTTGGAGATGACGACGTCCACGCTGTCATCGGGAAGCGGGACGTCTTCGATGTGGCCGTGCAGGAACTCGACGTTGGCCGCCCCGGCCTCGGCGGCGTTGGCCTTGGCCAGCTCGATCATCTCGGGGGTGGCGTCCAGGCCGTACGCCTTGCCGGTCGGGCCGACCCTGCGGGCCGACAGCAGGACGTCGATGCCGCCGCCCGATCCCAGGTCGAGGACGGTCTCGCCGGGCTGGAGATCGGCGACGGCGACCGGGTTGCCGCAGCCGAGGCTGGCCCGGAGGGCTCCGTCGGGCAGGCCGGTGGTGTCGTCGTAGCCGGCCGCGCCGAAGCATCCGCCGGTGACCTCCTGCGGCTCGACGACCCGCTCGCCCGCCTGCGCGGCTCTGGCCAGTTCGCCGTAGCGGGCGACGACGCCGGCTCTGACCTCTTCCACGTTCTCGGACATGAGCCTCTCCATCTTTGATGGTGCCCGTGGTCAGGCCGTACCGGCGAGGGCGGGCGACGCCGGGCCGATCAGCGCCGACATGCGGGCCAGGACCTCGGGCTTGATCCAGTAGTACACCCAGGTGCCCCGGCGTTCGGAGTCGATCAGCCCGGCCTGCTTGAGCACCTTGAGGTGGTGGCTGATCGTGGGCGGGGTCAGGTCGAAGGCCGCCGTCAGGTCGCACACGCAGGTCTCGCCGCCCTCGTGGCAGGCGATCAGCGACAGCAGGCGCAGCCGTACGGGGTCGGCGATCGCCTTGAACAGCGGCGCCAGCTCGGCGGCCTCGCTCTCCGACAACGGCGCGCACGCCAGCGGCGCGCAGCAGGCCGCATCGGGCACGCCCGCGTCGATGATCGGCAGCTCATGCTTCGACATGTCTCTAATTTGACACAGGTCTATGCAGAGCCACAAACTCCGGGTATCCATTGATTAGAAGTTCATCGAAGCAAGCAGTCAGTCCGGCCGCTATAGGAGGACACCCATGTCCCGCGTCCAACTCGCTCTGCGCGTCGCCGACCTCGAAGGCTCGATCGCGTTCTACTCCAAGCTGTTCGGCGTCGAGCCCGCCAAGCGGCGGCCCGGGTACGCCAACTTCGCCATCGCCGAGCCCCCGCTCAAGCTCGTCCTGCTGGAGGGCGAGGCGGGCGAGCCGACCCGGATGGACCACCTCGGCGTCGAGGTCGAGGACACCGCCCAGGTCACCGCCGCGACCGAACGCCTGAAGGAGGCCGGCCTCGCGACCTTCGAGGAGAACGACACCACCTGCTGCTACGCCCTGCAGGACAAGGTGTGGGTCCACGGTCCCGGCAACGAGCCCTGGGAGGTGTACGTGGTCAAGGCCGACGCCGACAGCCTCACCAAGCAGGCCGACCCCGTCTGCTGCGCCACGGACGATGCCCAGAACGAGACGGCGAGCACGGACAAGTCCTGCTGCTAGGCAGGATCGACGACGGTCCTGCCTGTCCGTGTGGCGTCAGAGAGACATCCAGCAGTACAGGTGGTGCCGGTGCCGGGTGGCCCGTACCGCGAGATCGCGCAGGTCGTGGAGGAGCTCTGCGAGGTCGGCCGGGTCCGCGTGGCCCCAGAACTCCTCCGTCTCGGACCAGGGCTGCGCTACGGCGCGGATCCGGTCATCGGTGGTGGCGGCGAGTGCCGAGGTGAACTCGTCGGTGACGGTCATGACTCCCTGCCCTCCGTCCTCGCTGAATCTCAGCGGGGCGGAGTGCCGGGGCCGCGCGGTGATGTCCTCGTATCGGCCGCCGGTGAGCAGCGCTTCGAGAGTTCCCATCATCACGTGCGGGTCGATGTTCTTGAGTTCGGCGCTGTCCTTCGGCTCCACGCCGGGAGGCCGGCAGGTGGGACCGGCCGGCCAGTCGAAGACGTCCACGGCCTCGCCGTCCGTGGCCGCCCTGAAATAGTCGTAGAGGACTCCCATGATCGGGCAGAGTGCCAGGAACCGGGCTGACTGTCATCACCACAGCTCCGCCGTCGCGAGCCGCGGCGGCGGGAGCGCCTTCACCAAAGCCCGCCCTCATCGTGGACGGAATGTCATCCCTGCCCCGTCTCACGCCAGTTGATCGACCAATCGAGATCCTGGCCCTGATATCGGATCGTGGGAGTGCCTTCCACTCCTCTGCTGAAGCCCAAGGCGGTGACGTCGTCGGCCCGCTTCGCGGTCTCCGGAGACGTGAGACACTCGGCGAACTCCTCGGCCGGAATGCCGACCTTGCTCGCGAGCTGCACGAGCTGCTCGTTGGGGAACCCGCCCTTCTGTAACTCGTCCGGCTGGTGGGCGTACAGCTCGTCGTGATATCTCAGCCATTTGCTCGGGTCCCGGACGCAAAGTGAGGCGATCAGAGCCCGTCGGGAGTTCTCCCGAGTGATCGGCATGTCGTCCTGGAAGATGGTCATCGGGTGGATCATGACGGCTATCTCGCCTTTGACGGCCAATTCCCGCACGAACGCGCCGTTGTCGCCCTGCTCGAACTCCAGGCACACCGGGCACTGGTAGTCCTCGTAGATCTCCATCGTGGGACCCGCCACATCGAGCTGAGCTATGCGGACGGTGCCATCCTGCTCCAACGTGACCAGGCGGTCGACGAGGGCGGCAGGCACGCCGGCAGGTGGAGCCGCGGCAGGCGTTTCAGGCGTGCCGCACCCTGCCACCACCGCCGAACATGCAAAAGCAACAAAGAACCTGAGAAGCCGCTGCGGACGCGGAGCCATACACACCTTCAAGATCTCAACGAGTGCCGAAGCGGCAACTCTAGTGATCTATGCGCATATGGCTCCACCCTGTTTGCGGGAGACCACCACGACATGCGCTGGCGAGATCACCCAGCGGGATCCGTTTCTCTACCTCGGTTGGAGTACGCGCGTCATCCAGATCGTGTTGCCGCGTTCGGCGTCCTCGGTGATGCGGCCGCTCCAGTGGAAACCGAGCTTCTCGAGGACGCGGAACGAGGGGGCGTTCCACTCCCGTACGGTCACCCAGAGCCGTCGCCGCCCCGTACGCGTCGCGGCTTCGACGATCGCACGCGCGGCCTCTGTCGCGTACCCATGGCCGTGCGCTCGTCGTGCCAGCTCATAGGCGATCTCGGGTTCGTCGAAAGACGCCTGGCCGACGGTCAATCCGCAGTACCCGATGAACTCACCGGTGTCTCGCAGCTCGATCGGCAGCAATCCGAGCCCTCGATCCGCCATCAGCGGGTTGTCGACGAGCCGGCCGCGCATGTCCTCGACCGTCGGGCGCCCCTCGGCGTCGATCCGCCGTAGCGCTCGCGCATCCCGCTCAAGCCACAACCCGCGATACTCCTCGGCATCCGACGGCATCCACCGCCGCAGCCGGAGCCGCTCGGTCACCAACTCCGCCGGCAGAGCGTCATAGATCGCCACCCGACCAACCTAACCGGGCGCATCCAATCCTCACGTCCTCGCGTTCTGAGCAGGTTCCGCAGCCCCCGGGACAGCTCCCGCGTACGGCACCGACCGGCCTCCCGCCCTCGTCTGCTTCAACGACACCGGGCACCTCCGAAAATCCTCTGGGAAAGTTTCAGCACGTGCCCGATAAAGCCGCAGGTCACCTCGCAGGAGAACGGCGACGAACATCACGACCTATACCGATATCACCCGCGCTGCAATGCTTCGCAGTGGAAGTTCGGCACGACATCCACGGTCAGGAGATTAAGTGCGGAAACTCAGAGCTTTAGCCGTCGCCGGCGCTTTGGTCAGTGGGCTGGCGGTCACCGCGACCGCCGTCCCCGCACACGCCGATACGCTTCGCAACGTCTACTACTACTCGTCCGACTGCTATCGGTACGGGGACTACGGCGTCCAGAACCACTTGTGGGACTGGTACCACTGCGAATACCAGTACAACTTCTGGTTCCTTTACAGCGTCCCATAAATCTCTCCACGGCCCCGACCGGATTCAGCCGGCCCGGGTTCCCTGGTCGCCGGGCAGAAACAACCTGGCCCGGCGACCAGCCCGTTCATTCGCCTGATACAGCCCGTCGGCGGCCGAGCCGAGCATTGGGCCATGCCTGGATATCATCGCCGATCATGACGTCATGGAGTGTGAGATACCGCGCCGGCGAATGCTTCGCCGTCTGGGACGAGCTTCGTGCGTACGGCCCCGATGGCGTTCCCGATGCGCTTCACGAGGACGCCGAAGAGGTCGCGCGAGAGACCATGAGACGCGTCGCGGCCAACGTGGACGTCATCGTGGAGCGGCTCACCGCGGTGGGCTATGCCTTCGCCTATCCCGAAGATGCCCGGCAGACCCCCATCTCCAGGCTCTTACCTATGGCGAGACTGGGAATCATGGGGTGGCGATTTCGAGCAGGGGTGCGCCTGTACTGATCCCGGAGAAGAGCACCGCTGTCGATTTCACTCGGAAGGCTTCCCCTTCTCCTTGCGCCGGATGAATTTCACAAGGCGAATGTCAGCGGTGGTGAGCAGAACATCCTGCTTCCGAGCACGAGACACAGAGCCAATTTCATCCTCGGGAGGCGTGTGCTACCCGATGGTTCTGAAGGACCGCGATGGCTTTGACCAGGTGGCCGGTCTTGCTCGGGCTACATCGCAG
>NZ_VJVX01000044.1:0-74700 GCF_008033685.1 Microbispora sp. CSR-4 | reverse complement strand
GGGACGCTCGGCACCTTCCTGCCGCTGTCCACGGCCAACTGCACGGCGCCGACGACGCTGTAACGGCCGGTCCTGGCAGATAGCACTCAGGGCGGACAGCCGCGGAGCCCGACGGGCTCCCGGGGCTGTCCGCCCTCGTGCGTCAAGGCGCCGGCTGGACACGGCCATCGCGGGAGCATCTTCCCGTCGATGGACGAACGCGGCGGCCACGGGAAAGCAGGCCGGGGCCGTGGCGGGTGGAAGCGGCCGGGGCGGCGCACCTGCGGCATCGCGCCGGCCCCGATGTGCTCGACGGTGCTCGACTGTGCTCGACGCCACACCCGGTGAATTCCGGCCAGGCTGCGCGTGCTCGGCGCGTTCTGTCGGTCCGGCGGGCTAGTCTGAATCCACTGTGAGGGAGCGAACCGATAGAGACACCAGTGTTCCGATGAGTTCGGGGAGGCGTCGTTGAGCGTTTCGGCCGCGTCCCACCTCTCCCCGTCCTACCCCGACAGAGCCGCCTGGGGCACCGCCCCCAAGCTGCGCGCATGGCAGCAGCAGGCCTACGACCTCTACTTCAGCCGCGAGCCGCGCGACTTCCTGACCGTCGCCACACCCGGCGCCGGCAAGACGACGTACGCGCTGCGGATCGCCAGCGAGCTGCTCAGCCGCGGGATCGTGCGCGCCATCACGATCGTCACCCCCACCGAGCACCTCAAGCGGCAGTGGGCCGACGCCGCGGCCCGGGTCGGGATCAGCATCGACCCCGAGTTCAAGAACAGCCAGGGCGCCACCTCGCGCGACTACATCGGGGTCGCGGTCACCTACGCGCAGATCGCCATGCACCCGGCGCTGCACCGGGCCCGCACCGAGGCGCGCAAGACGCTGGTGATCTTCGACGAGATCCACCACGCCGGCGACGCGAAATCGTGGGGCGACGGCATCCGCGAGGCGTTCGAGCCCGCGACCAGGCGACTCGGGCTGACCGGCACGCCGTTCCGGTCCGATGACAGCCCGATCCCGTTCGTCACCTACGTGGAGGACGGCGAGGGGGCGATGCGGAGCGTCTCCGACTACTCCTACGGCTACGGCCCGGCCCTGGCCGACGGCGTCGTCCGGCCGGTCATCTTCCTCGCGTACTCGGGAGAGATGAAGTGGCGCACGCGCGCGGGCGACGAGATCGCCGCCACGCTCGGCACGCCGCTGACCAAGGACCAGCTTTCGCAGGCGTGGCGGGCCGCCCTCGACCCGAAGGGCGACTGGATCCGCCAGGTCATCCACGCGGCCGACCGGCGCCTGACCGAGGTGCGCCGGGGCGTCCCCGACGCGGGCGGGCTGGTCATCGCCTCCGACCACGAGGCGGCCCGCGCCTACGCCCGGCACATCCGCACGGTGACCGGGGAGAGCGCCGAGGTCGTGCTCTCCGACGACCCGGGCGCGTCCAAGAAGATCAAGGACTTCGCCACCTCCGACCGGCGCTGGCTGGTCGCGGTCCGGATGGTCTCCGAGGGTGTCGACATTCCCCGGCTGTGCGTCGGGGTCTACGCCACGAGCACCTCGACCCCGCTGTTCTTCGCGCAGGCCGTCGGGCGTTTCGTCCGAGCCCGCAAACGCGGCGAGACGGCGTCGGTCTTCCTGCCCTCGGTGCCCGTCCTCATGGGCCTGGCGGGCGAGATGGAGGAAGAGCGCGACCACGTGCTGGGCCGCCGCCGCGACGAGGACGGCCTCGACGACCTGCTGCTTGAGCAGGCCCAGCAGGAGAAGAAGCAGCCCGACGCGCTCGGCGACGAGCTGCCCTTCCAGACGCTGGAGGCGTCCGCGACCTTCGACCGGGTGCTGTTCGACGGCGGCGAGTTCGGCACCGCCGCCGCGCCCGGCTCCCCGGAGGAGGAGGACTTCATCGGCCTACCCGGCCTGCTGGAGCCCGACCAGGTGGCCTCACTGCTGCGCAAGCGCCAGGCCGACCAGCAGGCGGCCAAGCGTAAGACCAAGAAGAGCGAGGAGCAGGCCCCCGCCCTCGCGCCGCACGAGCAGCTCGCCGAGCTCCGCAAGGAGCTGAACGGCCTGGTGGGCGCGTGGAACCACCGCACTGGTCAGCCGCACGGCGTCATCCACGCCGAGCTGCGCCGCGCCTGCGGGGGCCCCGCCATCGCCCAGGCCACCGCCGAACAGGTCCGCGAGCGCATCGCGATGATCCGCAAGTGGGCCACCCAGCGCAAGTGACCTCGCGGTCATTCCATCGGGGCCGTACGGCTATGCGCGTGGTCCAGCGCGCCGGACCGGGCGACGCGTCGCGCCTCTGGTCGCCGTCGAGCATGACCTGCGGCTCGTGCACGCGCGCCTCCGGCGGCAGCAGCCAGAGTGCGCCGAAGAGTCGTTCGGTGTCTGCTGACGGCCTGCCGCCCGACGGGTGACGGACCGCGGCTCGCCGGTCCCCTGCGGGGCGGCGAACCGCGGTGCCGTCGCGCCGGCTACCCGGGGCGGGCCAGGAGGACCTGCGGCAAGCCGTTCCGGGCACTGCCTGGGCCCCTCCCCGGGCTCCGGATTCCGGGCCGGGTCGATCAGGCGGACGCCTCCGCTCCGCCGTCCTCGGCATCCTCCACGCGCCGAGGGGCCGGTCGGTCGGCGAAGTTTCTCATCCGGATCTGGGCGTACACATCTTCCAGCCGGGTCAGGACCGAGTTGAACATCGTCTTGTTCATGTCGGTCATCCTGCGGAGGTGGTCGGCCATGCCGTCGACCTGTTCCGTCAGTGTGGTCACCTGGCCGCTCATCGCGTCGACCCGGGTGGTGAGGCCGTCGACGCGGCCGGTCAGGGCCTCGACCTGACCGGTGAGCCCGTCGACACGAGCGGTGAGCACGTTCACCTGCCCGGTGAGGGTGTCGACGCGGTTGGTGAGTGTGTCCACGCGTGTGGTGAGGCCGTCCACTCGGCCGGTCAGGACCTCGACGTGTCCTCTGAGGGTCTCGACCTCCCCGGTGAGGGTGTCCACCCGGCCGGTCAACGTGTCGACCCGATTGCTGAGTTCGTCGATGCGCCCGTCCAGGCGCGCGATCTCGTGATCCACGCGGTCGAACCGGCGACTGGCGGCGGCCATCTGGCTTTTGAGGACGCCGATGTCCGTTCTCGTCTGCTCGCCCATCTGCTCGACCCGGGTGAGCCGCTCGCCCACCGCGTCGATCTTGACCCAGACCATCTGCTGGGAGTCATAGGCGCGTATCGTCGCCTCCAGGCGATTGTTCTTGCCGAGACTGACCATTTCCTGCTCCAGGAGATCGACGCGTTCCTCGAGCGTCAACATGCATGTCCTCCGATGCTGCTCGCAGCGTAGCCGGGGGCTTCGCTGGGGGGAAAACAAGAGCGCTGTGCGTGTGCGGAGGTAATTGCTATCAGCTCGGAGGCCGCCGGAATGGGAATGTTCGCGGCGGATTTTGCGCGGTCCGTCGGCGGGGTGGGGATTTTTCGCTACCGGTGTGACGAATATTCACCCGGCTCCGAGTGTTCTGTGCATCGTGTCCTCATTTCCCGCGATTTATGAACGGCTGGTCTTCACCCTCGCGGCGGTGCTATGAGGTGCGGGAGCGCAGCGGGATCTTGTCGCCGGTGTGGCCGTTGATCGCCACGTAACGCCGGTGGTTCCGGGTGACCGAGCCGAGCCGGAGGCTGAGGGAGGCCATGCCCTGCTCCACGCGTACGGGGACATTGTGCGCTCCCTCGTGCTGCCGCGCGTCGCCGCCCTCCTGCACCCAGATGCGCAGCCGGCGCCCGGCCTGGTGGACGGCCACCGTCGCGGTGTCGCACTGTGCGGGCGACGCGGGCCAGAACACCGTGAGGCCGTGCAGGACCCTGCCGTGGAACGACAGCCGTACGGCCTGGGGGTCGGGGACGCGGGAGTCGCAGGCGGGCGGGGCGCCGGGTGCCGGGAACGGCGTCGCGGCCGCCGCCACACCGGGGGACGGCGTGGGCCGCGCGTCCGCCGGTCGGCTCGCGTCGGCGCGCGGGTCGCGTACGGCGACCGTCTGGGCGGGGACCCGGGCGGGCTCCTGGGCGAACCCCACGGTCATCGTGATCGCCTGCAGGGCCGCGAGCGTCAGCGCGCCCGTGGCGCGGCGCACGCCCTTGTGGCCGCGCCCGAAGAGCAGCCAGATGCAGACCGGGGTCAGGACGAGCCAGCTGAGGCCGAGCAGGAACGCGAACATCGGGGCCGCCAATCCACGAAGGGGTCGTCGCTCTAGGTAATACACCCGTGACGCTTCGTGGTGAAGCCATTGATGTCCTGCGCGTGTCCCGGCCGCACGGCTCGGCGGTGTCGCGGATCAGGCGCGGATCAGGCGCGGATCGGGAGCGGGTCAGGAGCGGGTCAGGAGCGGAGGACGGGCTCTCCGACGAGCTCGACTCCGGCCTCGGCGAGGCGGGCGAGCGCCGCCTCGGTCGTCTCCCGGGCCACGCCCGCCGTCAGATCCAGCAGCACCCGTACGGCGAAGCCCTCGGCCGCAGCGTCGAGGGCGGTGGCCCGCACGCAGTGGTCGGTGGCGATGCCGACGATGTCGACGGCCTCGACGCCGCGGTCGCGCAGCCACTGGGCCAGGCCGACGCCGTCGGCGTTGGTTCCCTCGAACCCGCTGTAGGCGGCCTGTCGCGCGCCCTTGCTGAAGACCTCCTCGATCTTGGAGGTGTCGAAGGCCGGGTGGAAGTCCGCGCCGGGCGTGCCGGCCACGCAGTGCGGCGGCCAGGAGTCCACGAAGTCGGGCTCGTCCGCGAAATGGGCGCCGGGATCGACGTGGTAGTCGCGGGTGGCGACCACGTGGTCGTACGGGTGCTCCTGGATGTGGCGGCTGATCGCGGCGGCCACCTCGGAGCCGCCGCCGACCGGCAGGCTGCCGCCCTCGCAGAAGTCGTTCTGCACGTCCACGACGACGAGCGCGGTCTTCATGGGGTCACCTCACAGTGGCGATCACGGAGGACCGGCGTCGTCCTCATGCGCCGGTCCCCCGCGATCACTTGAAGATAGTAGGGACTGCGGGGTCTCCGGGGGAGAGGCTGCACGCTTCCAGTGGCAACTCGGACAAAGTCGCCCGGTGGCGGTCGCGGGCGGCCGTCAGGGGTTCGCGGCCGACGATCTCGCCGTCCCGGACGAGTTCGGCCAGCAGGGGGCGGTCGTCCGTCTCCACCGGTTCGCGGGTGACGATCTCGGCGGTCGCGGTGCCGTCGACGGTCCTGCGGTAGGCCCACTTGCGCCCGCCGATGCTCGGCTTGCCTACGGACGCCTTGGCGACCGGCTGGAGCCTGCCCGCGTGGTCCTCCCGGGCGACGAGCTTGTAGACGAGGCTCGCCGTCGGATGGCCGGAGCCCGTGGACAGGGCGGTGCCGACGCCGTAGGCGTCCACCGGCGCAGCGGCCAGCGCCGCGATCGCGAACTCGTCCAGGTCGCTGGTGACGACGATCCGCGTGCGGTTCGCGCCCAGCTCGTCGAGCAGGCGGCGCACCTCCACCGCGACCACCGCGAGGTCGCCGGAGTCGATGCGCACCGCGCCGAGATCCGGCCCGGCCAGCTCCACCGCGGTCCGTACGGCCTTCGCCACGTCGTAGGTGTCCACGAGCAGGGTGGTGCCGAGACCGAGGGAGTCGAGCTGTGCCCGGAAGGCGTCCTCCTCCGAGTCGTGGAGCAGGGTGAACGCGTGGGCGGCGGTGCCGGCGGTCGGCACGCCGTAAAGACGGCCGGCCATGAGGGTGGGGGGGGAGGCGAAGCCGCACAGGTAGGCGGCCCTGGCGGCGGCGACCGCGGCGTGTTCGTGGGTGCGGCGCGAGCCCATCTCGATCAGCGGCCGGTCGCCGGCCGCCTGGGCCATCCGCGAGGCGGCCGCCGCGATCGCGCAGTCGTGGTTGAGGATCGACAGCGCCACGGTCTCCAGCAGCACGGCCTCGGCGAACGTCCCCTCCACGACCATGATCGGAGAGCCGGGGAAGAACGCCTCGCCCTCGCTATAGCCGTACACGTCGCCGGAGAAGCGGTAGCCCGCGAGGAACTCGCCGGTCGGCTCGTCCACGATCCCGGAGGAGCACAGGAACTCGATGTCCCGCTCCTCGAAGCGGAAGGCCTCGAGCGCGTCGAGGAACCGCCCGGTGCCGGCCACCACCCCGTAGCGCCGTCCTCCGGGCAGCCGCCGGGCGAACACCTCGAAGACCACCCGCCGATGCGCCGCACCGCTGGCGAGTGCGGCCTGGAGCATCGTCAGTTCGTAGCGGTCGGTCAGCAGGGCCGTGCCCGTGGTCGTGCGCACGTGTCGAAGACTACGACGGTCGTGGTGCAGGATGGGTACGTGGGTAGCACAGCTCCAACCGAGGTCGAGCGTCCGTCGTCGGACGTGCGCCCCGATCTGCCGTGGCTCACGATCGTGTGGAACGACCCGGTCAACCTGATGTCGTACGTCACGTACGTCTTCCAGACCGTGTTCGGCTATCCCCGGCAGAAGGCCGAGAAGCTGATGATGGACGTCCACCACAAGGGCAAGGCCGTCGTCGCCAGCGGCACCCGGGAGGAGATGGAGCGGGACGTGCAGATTCTCCACTCCTACGGGCTGTGGGCGACCGTCCAGCAGGACAAGTGATGAGCACGGGATTCCAGGCGACGCGCGACGGGGTGGCCGTCCAGCTCGACGCGGGCGAGGTGTCGATCCTGCGCTCGCTGGTGTCGCAGGTGCTCGGCCTGGTCGAGCCGGGGGCCACCGGCGACGACCCGCTGGAACGCGCCCTGGGCATCGGATCGGCTGCTCCGCCCGCCGACCCCGTGCTCGCGCGGCTGTTCCCCTCGGCGTACTCGGACGACGAGGACGCGGCGCAGGAGTTCCGGCGCTACACCGAGGCGACGCTGCGCGACGCCAAGCGGGCCGACGCGACCACGCTGCTGGAGACCGCGGAGCCGGGGCTGCTGACGCTGACCGCCGAGCAGGGGCAGGCGTGGCTGCGGGCGCTCAACGACGTCCGTCTCGCGCTCGGCGTGCGGCTGGAGGTCACCGAGGAGGTCCACGAGGAGATCGCCTCGATGTCCGAGGACGACCCCCGCTATCCGGCGTACGTGACCTACGACTGGCTGACCTACCTGCAGGACACCCTTGTCAGGGCGCTTTGGTAGGTTTCGCAGCATGCTGACGATCTCACGCGAGCTGGTCGACAAGATCGTGGCCCATGCCCGGGCCGACCACCCCGACGAGGCGTGCGGTGTCGTGGCCGGGCCCGCCGGATCCGACCGTCCCGAGCGGTTCGTCCCCATGGAGAACGCCGAGCGCTCGCCGACGTTCTACCGGTTCGACTCGATGGAGCAGTTCCGTGTGTGGCGGGAGATGGACGACCGCGACGAGGTGCCTGTCGTGATCTACCACTCCCACACCGCCACCGAGGCGTACCCGTCGCGTACGGACATCAGCTACGCCTCCGAGCCCGACGCCCACTATGTGCTGGTGTCGACCGCCTCCGAGGAGGAGACGCCCTTCCGGTCCTACCGGATCGTGGACGGCGTCGTGACCGAGGAGGAAGTCAAGATCGTAGAGTCGTACGGTTAAACTTGAACCATGGCTAACGATGACGCTCGTCCTGTGTCGTCACCGGCTGTCCTGTCGCGCCGGGTGCGCCCGGAATCTCCTGTTCAGGCGTTCCTCTTCGCGCACACGCCGTCTGTCGTCGTCTACGACTGTCGCTGAACCCGGCCGCCCACGCGGCGTCGGGGGAAGAAGGCCGCTGGAATCGCCGTCCTCCTGTCCATGTTCAGAGCAGGAGGACGCCCCACCATAACGACGACCACTGATCAAGGAGATTGAGCCGACATGGCCATCGAGGTCCGCATTCCTACGATCCTCCGCAGCTACACCGATGGCGCCAAGGCGGTCAACGCCAAGGGAGCGACCCTCGAAGAGCTGATCGGCGACCTGGAGTCGCGCCACCCCGGCCTGAAGGACCGGCTGGTGGACGAGACCGGGCTGCGCCGCTTCGTCAACGTCTACCTCAACGACGAGGACGTACGCTTCCTCGGTGGGCTCGGCACCCCTGTCGCCGACGGCGACACCGTGACCGTGCTCCCGGCCGTCGCGGGTGGAGCGCGCTAGATGCGCTTCGACTCGTTGATCGACTCGGTCGGGCGCACCCCGCTGGTGGGCCTGCCCCGGCTTTCGCCGTCTCCCGACGTACGGATCTGGGCGAAGCTGGAGGACCGCAACCCGACCGGGTCGGTCAAGGACCGGCCGGCGCTGTGGATGATCGAGCAGGCCGAGAAGGACGGGCTGCTCACGCCGGGCTGCACGATCCTGGAGCCGACCTCCGGCAACACCGGCATCTCGCTGGCGATGTCGGCCCGGCTCAAGGGCTACAAGCTGATCTGCGTCATGCCGGAGAACACCTCCGAGGAGCGCCGCCAGCTCCTGCGCATGTGGGGCGCCGAGATCATCTCCTCGCCGGCCGCGGGCGGCTCCAACGAGGCCGTGCGGGTGGCCAAGGGCCTCGCGGCCGAGCACCCCGACTGGGTGATGCTCTACCAGTACGGCAACCCGGCCAACTGGCGCTCCCACTACGAGTCGACCGGGCCGGAGATCCTCGCTGACCTGCCGACCGTGACCCACTTCGTCGCGGGGCTCGGCACGACCGGCACGCTCATGGGCGTCGGCCGCTACCTGCGCGAGCACGTGCCGGACGTGAAGATCGTGGCCGCCGAGCCGCGATATGGCGAGCTGGTCTACGGCCTGCGCAACGTGGACGAGGGCTTCGTGCCCGAGCTGTACGACGCGTCCGTGCTGACCACGCGCTACTCGGTGACCTCGGCCGACGCGCTGCGCCGTACGCGCGAGCTGCTGGCGGCGGAGGGCATCTTCGCGGGCATCTCGACGGGCTGCGCCCTGCACGCCGCCATCGGCATGGCCCGCAAGGCCGTACAGGCGGGCGAGCGGGCCGACATCGTGTTCATCGTGGCCGACGGCGGCTGGAAATACCTGTCCACCGGCGCGTACGAGGGAACCCTCGACGAGGCGGAGGACCGGCTCGAAGGCCAGCTCTGGGCCTGATCACCGTCGGACGCCGACCGGCTCACCCCGCCCGCTCCGGCATGGGTGGGCCGGAGATCCGGTTCGGACGGGATGAGCCGGAGTATGGGGTGAGCCGGAGTATCGGGGTGAGCCGGAGTATCGGGGTGAGCCGGAGTATCGGGGTGAGCCGGAGTATCGGGGTGAGCCGGAGTATGGGGTTCAGTCGAACACGACCCGGAGGGTGAAGGTCGAGCCGTCCTCGCCGTGGGTGCCGCTCAGGCCGACCGCCCGCAGCTTCTCCACGTCGGCGCGCTCCTGGTCGTTCAGTCCGCGCAGGTAGAGCTTCTCCAGCCGGTTCAGGTCGGCGTACACGGCGTAGGTGGCGTTCGCGGCGTCCGGGACGGCCAGGCGGAAGGTCTCGCTCTCACCGAGCGTGCCGCCGCCGTTGAGCGCGTCGGCGTACTCCTGGGTGCTCGCGATCACGAACCGCCCGTCGCCCTCCGCGGTGGCGATGTCGGCGGACCTCTCCATGCCGTTCAGATGGGCCCTGAGCCGGTCGACCACCTCGCGTGCCTTGGCGGTGTCCGTCGTGACCACGGCGCCGGCCCTGGGCAGCGCGCCGTCGAGGTCCTGCTCGTCCAGGGCGAGCGTGAACGTGCGGCCGAGCAGCGTCGCGAGGTCGTCCGGCAGGGACAGGCCATATTGCGCCCGCGCCTCGTCGAGGGCCTGCCTGACCATGGCGCCGCCCTGGTCGCTCGCCGCCTGCTCGATGGACGGCCACTGCTCGCGCAGCAGGTCGCCCAGGCCGGAGACCGAGGCCGCCGCGACCGTGGAGGCGGGCAGCTCGCCGATGTTCACCGGTTCGGGCCTGCCCCGCATGGCCGTGCCGCCGCGGGTGATCCCGGCCAGCTCGGCGTAGTCCCCGGAGAACCGGAGGGCGCCGGCGAACCGCATGCCCTTGATCTGCTCCAGCACGGGCGTCGCCGCGACCTCGCTCCAGCCGGCGTCGGCGACCTTCTCCACGTCCATCCAGAACGACAGCACGCCCTGCTCGCCCAGCGCGCCGAGGTCGGCGGCGAAGTGCGGATCACCGGACAGCGGCGCCGCCTTGACGTACTCGTCGGCCAGCTTCTGGCTCGTCGCGATGACGGCGTACCCGTCGCGGAACGCCAGGCCGCCCTTGCTGCCGAGGCCCAGCTTGGCGATGCCGGCCCGGGCCGCCGCCTCGTCCTTCACCTGTACGGCGAGCGCCCCGACGGGGTCGCCGCCGCCGTCCCCGGGGAGCACGGCGAGGCCGACGCGGTCGCCGAGCCAGGGTTCGACGTCTCTGGAGTAGTCGATCTTCGACAGCTCGGGGTCGTCCTTCTGCAGCGCGGTGACCAGGGCCTCGCGGGGGTCGTCCCCGCCGAAGGCGTCGCGTGTGGCGGAGAACTTGCGGGCGATGCCGAACAACGCGAGCTTCTGCCCGGCCGACGGGTCGAGGTCGAGCCGCACGTAGGCCATCGCGTTCGCGGGCAGCACGTCCTGCGGCTGCGTGCCGCCGCCGCTGAGCTTCGATGCGGCCCACACGCCGCCGCCGGCGACCACCCCGACGAGCACGGCGGCCACCAGCGCGATGATCCAGCCGCGTCCCCGCCTGCCCTGTCCGGGAGGCGGCGCGGGCGGGCCGACCACGGTGGCGAAGCCGATCTCCTCGGGCTCCGTCCAGGACGGCAGCCGCACGGTGTGCGCCTCGCTCGCGGCGGCGCGGGGAATGCGATAGGCGACGGTGCGGTCGAGGTCGGGCTCGTCGCCCGGCCGCCACGGGCCCGGGGGGTTGGGGGAGGAGGACATCGGGGCTCACTCACAGGCGTCGTCGTCAGGTACGCCGTGAAGGTAGGCGCGGCCGGTAGCGGTGCGCTTGCAGCCCACTTGACCGCGAGCCCGCCGCGGCCAGGCCAGGTGGGCCCGGCGATGCGTGCCGCCGCGCCCGAGCCGCCGCGCCCCGGCCCGGCCAGCCTGTCGAGCGAGGCCGACCGCGCCCGAGCCCACCGGCCCGCGATGCAAGCCGGCCGCGCCCGAGCCGCCGCGCGCGGGCCCGCGATGCGAGCCCGCCGTGCGGAGCCGGCCACGCGAGCCGCGCGCCCGGCCCTGCGCGCCCGGCCCGTTCGCGTGAGCAGGCTCACGCGAGTGAGCCGTGGGATCCGCCGGAGTGCCACGCTACAGTAATGAGCAGAACATTATTCGGTAGAGCGGCGAGGGGCGCATGACCAAGTTCGACGAGGCGACGCAGGCCATCCGGGTCGACGACACCACTTACGACGTGTGTCTCGACGACGGATACTCCATCGGAGGGCCGCTCAACGGCGGCTATCTCATGGCCACGATGCTGCGCGCCGTGGTGGACGCCTCGCCGCACGCGCACCCGATTTCGACGAGCGCCCAGTTCCTTCGCGTGGCCAGGCCGGGCCCGGCCCGGGTGCTGCTCGAACCGCTCAAGACGGGCCGTACGGCGACGATGACCCGGGCGCGGCTCGTCCAGGACGGCGAGTCGTTCATCGAGATGCTCGTCACGACCGCCACGCTCAACGAGGAGGCGGCCCCCGACTGGGCGGACGGCCCGTCGGCCGTCATGCCGGACCTGGCCGACTGTGTGCGCCTGCCCCAGCCCAAGCCCGAGTCGAACATGAACCTCAGCGCCCGGATGGAGCTCGCCTTCGACCCGCCCACGATCGGCTGGCTCACCGGCGCGCCGACCGGACGGCCCGAGTCGCGGGCGTACTTCCGGCTGGTGGAGCCGCAGGACCCCGACCCGTACGTGCTGGCGCTGGCGGTGGACGCGCTGCCGCCGGTCGTGTTCTCGGCGGGGGCGCGGGGCTGGGCCCCGACGGTGGAGCTGACCTGGCACCTGCGGGCCCTGCCCGCGCCGGGGTGGCTGACCCTGATCGGCGGCGGACGCCTGATCAGCGACGGCTGGTTCGACGAGGAGGTCGAGGTGTGGGACTCGGCGGGCCGGCTCGTCGCCCAGTCGCGCCAGATCGCGCGCCTGGGCCGGGGCTAGACCGTACGTCACCGCCGCCCGGCGCGCGATGTGAGCATTCTTACCGTCTGCGGCGGGGATCAGTCCCCTAACCTTGGGAAGCGTGCCGGAGGACAACACCCGGGCGATCGGGATCTTTGACAGCGGGGTGGGCGGCCTGACCGTCGCCCGGGCGATCATCGACCAGCTGCCCCATGAATCGATCTTCTACGTGGCCGACACGGCCCACCAGCCGTACGGACCCAAGAGCATCGCCGAGCTCCGCGCATACGCGCTGGAGGTCATGGACCACCTGGTAGAGCACGACGTGAAGATGCTGGTCATCGCGTGCAACAGCGCCAGCTCGGCCGTGCTCAGGGACGCCAGGGAGCGCTACGACGTCCCGGTCGTCGAGGTGATCCAGCCCGCCACCCGGCGGGCAGTGCGGGCCACGAGGAACGGCAAGGTCGGTGTGATCGCCACCCGGGCCACGATCGAGTCGATGGCCTACCACGACGCCTTCGCCGCCGCCCCCGACGTCGAGCTGGTCGCGGTGGCCGCGCCCCTGCTCGTGGAGTTCGTCGAACGGGGCGAGACGATGAGCGAGGAGCTGATCGAGGTGGTCACGGGCTATCTCAAGCCGATCCAGGACGCGGGGTGCGACACGCTGATCCTCGGCTGCACGCACTATCCGCTGCTCACCGGAGCCCTGTCGTACGTCGCAGGGGACGGGGTCACGCTGGTGTCCAGCGCCGAGGAGACGGCCAAGGACGTCTACCGCGTCCTGCACGACCGCGGGCTGTCCAACGGCGCGGGCGAGCCGCGGCACCGCTTCCGCGCGACCGGCGACACCGAGCTGTTCGAACGGCTCGGGCAGCGCTTCCTCGGTCCCGAGCTCCAGTCGGTGGAGCGGACCGCCTCCGGCATCGGCGACGTCAGCGGCGTAGGGAGTTCGCGATGAAGTTGACGATCATCGGGTGCTCGGGCAGCTTCCCCGGCCCCGACAGTCCGGCCTCCTGCTACCTCTTCGAGGCCGAGGGCTTCCGGCTGCTGATGGACTTCGGCAACGGCTCGCTGGGCCCGCTCCAGCGGCACGCCGGGCTCTACGACGTCGACGCCATCCTCCTGTCCCATCTGCACGCCGACCACTGCCTCGACCTGTGCGCCTATCACGTCGTGCGCACCTACACCCCCGACGGCCCCCTGCCCAAGGTGCCCGTGCACGCCCCCGCGGGCGCCTCCAAGCGGCTCAACGCGGCGTACGCGATGCCGGACGAGCCCGTGCTTGAGACCTCCTTCGACTTCGTGCGGCTGTCGCCCGGCACCCGGCACGTCGGCCCGTTCGAGGTGACGGCGGCCCCGATGAACCACCCCGTGGAGACCTACGGCTTCCGCGTCACCCACCAGGGCCGCTCCGTCGCCTACTCGGCCGACACCGGCGAGTCGGCCGAGCTGGTCAAGCTGGCCCACGAGGCCGACGTGCTGCTGTGCGAGGCGTCCTTCCTCGATCAGCCGGGCCTGACCCCCGGCCTGCATTTGAGCGGCAGGCAGGCGGCCGAGCACGCCGCCCGCGCCGAGGCCGGCGCGCTCGTCCTCACCCATCTCGTCCCGTGGTACGACAAGTCGCGCATTCTGGAGGACGCCTCGCGGGGCGGCTTCGCCGGGCCGATGGAGTTGGCACGGAGCGGGGCCGTGTATGACCTAGGGTGACCCGTATGGCTCGTTCATACGGTCGTCGTTCCGACCAGCTTCGCCCCGTGACCATCACCCGGAACTGGCTCGCCCACGCGGAGGGTTCCGTACTGGTGGAGTTCGGCGGCACCAAGGTGTTGTGCGCCGCGACGGTGGAAAGCGGCGTGCCCCGCTGGCGCAAGGGCAGCGGTCTCGGCTGGGTGACGGCCGAATACGCCATGCTGCCCCGGTCGACGAACACCCGCAACGACCGCGAGTCGGTCCGCGGCAAGATCGGCGGGCGCACCCACGAGATCTCCCGCCTGATCGGCAGGTCCCTGCGGGCCTGCGTCGACTACAAGGCCCTGGGGGAGAACTCCGTCGTGCTCGACTGCGACGTGCTGCAGGCCGACGGCGGCACCCGCACCGCCGCCATCACCGGAGCGTACGTCGCCCTCGCCGACGCGATCGCCTGGATGCGGCAGCGCCGGATGTGCCCCGGCGACCCCCTGGTCAACTCGGTCGCCGCGGTCTCCGTCGGCGTCGTCGGCACCGAGCCGATGCTCGACCTCGACTACAGCGAGGACGTCAAGGCCGAGACCGACATGAACGTGGTGATGACCGGCAGGGGCGACTTCGTCGAGGTGCAGGGAACCGCCGAGGGCACGCCGTTCGACCGGACGGCGCTCAACGGCCTGCTCGACCTCGCCGCGGCCGGCTGCGCGGAGCTCACCCGCCTGCAGGCCGAGGCCCTCGCCTGATCCACGGGAGATCGACAGCATGAACAAGGCGATCCTCGCCACCCGGAACACCGGGAAGATCGTGGAGCTGCGCCGGATCCTCGCCGACGCCGGTGTGCCGGTCGAGCTCGTCGGCCTCGAGGGGTTCCCGCACATCGGCGACGTGGCCGAGACCGGGCTCACGTTCGCGGAGAACGCGCTGCTCAAGGCCCACGCGATCGCCTCCGCCAGCGGCCTGCCCGCCATCGCGGACGACTCCGGCCTGTGCGTCGACGCGCTGAACGGCATGCCGGGCATCTTCTCCGCCCGCTGGTCGGGGCGTCACGGCGACGACGACGCCAACCTCGACCTGCTGCTCGCGCAGATCGCCGACGTGCCGGACGGCCGCCGCCAGGCCCACTTCGCGTGCTCGGCCGCGCTCGCGCTGCCGACGGGGGAGGAGCACGTGGTGGAGGGGGCCGTGCACGGCCATCTCATCCGCGAGCGGCGCGGCACCGGCGGCTTCGGCTACGACCCGATCTTCGTGCCGGACGGCGACACCCGTACGACCGCCGAGATGACGGCCGAGGAGAAGGACGCGATCAGCCACCGCGGCAAGGCGTTCCGGGCCATCGCCCCGGTGATCGCCCAGGTGGTCTCGTAACACCTCTCGTAATCACGTCGTAAGACCCGGGCGGGCGGACGGGCGTAGCGTTCAGGATGTGAACGCAGCAGGCACCCGCATGCCCGCCTGGGCGGCCGCGCTGACCGGCCTCGTCGCCGGCGTGGTGGCGCTCGGGGTGGCCCAGATCGTCGCCGGTCTGATCGATCCCGGCGCCGCGCCGGTCGTCGCCGTGGGCGGCGCGATGATCGACTCCACGCCCGCCGGTCTCAAGGAATGGGCGATCAGCACCTTCGGCTCCAACGACAAGCCGGTCCTGCTCGGCGGCATCGTCGTCGTGCTCGCCCTCGTCGCCGCGGGTCTCGGCCTGCTCGCCCGCCGCAGGACGGCGTACGGCACGCTGGGCCTGGCCGTGTTCGGCCTCGTCGGCGCCGCCGCGGCGCTGTCCCGGCCGGACGCCGGGGTGGCGCACGTCCTGCCCTCGCTCATCGGCGCCGCGGCCGGCGCGTGGACACTGCCGCGCCTGAAGCGCCGCGCCCTGAGCAGCGGCGAGGAGGACTATGTCGCCGCAAGCCGGGCCGCCGACCGCGCCGCGCCCGCCAGGGTCCTGACGGCGCCCGCACCGGCAGAGCGCACGGAGGCATCGGGCACGGCGGCATCGGGCACGGAGGCATCGGGCACGGCGGCATCGGGCACGGAGGCAGCGGGCACGGCGGCATCGGGCACGGCGGTAGAGGGCGCGGCGGCAGCGGGCACGGCGGTAGAGGGCGCGTGGGTCGCGAGCGTGGGCGAGGAGAGCCACGCGGCGGAGACCGGTCTCGCGCCGTCGCCCGGCCGGTCGACGGCACCGTCGCAGGGTCGGTCGGCCGGCCCGGCGCCCGCCATGCCGGCCGTCATGCGGCCGGGCACGGGATCCGGTGCGGGCTCGGGCACGGGATCCGGTGCGGAATCGGACGCCGTGCCGTACGTCTTCGACCGGCGCAGGCTGCTGACCGGGGCGGCCGCGGGGGTCGCGGTGGCGGGCGTCGCCGGGTTCGGCGGATGGCTGCTGAAGGGCTCCAAGGACGCCGAACTGGCCCGCCGCGGCGTGTCCAGGATGCTGCCGCGCGCGGCCCGCCCGGCCGCGCCGATCCCCGCGGGGGCGGACCTGCGCATTCCCGGCCTCTCGCCGTTCGTCACCCCCAACGCGGATTTCTACCGTGTGGACACCGCACTCGTCGTGCCGTCGGTGGACCCGGCCCGATGGACGTTGAAAATCCACGGGCTGGTGGACAGGCCGGTCGAGCTGACCTTCGCCGACCTGCTCAAACGCCCTTTCATGGAAGCGGACGTCACCCTGACCTGCGTGTCCAACGACGTCGGCGGGCCGTACATCGGCAACGCCCGCTGGCTCGGCACCCGGCTCGCCGACGTGTTGCGCGAGGCCGGGATCAGGCGCGATGCCGACATGCTGCTCAGCGTCTCCCAGGACGGCTGGACCTGCGGCACGCCGGTCGACGTGGTCATGGACGGCCGCGACGCGCTGCTCGCCGTCGCCATGAACGGCGAGGTGCTCCCGGAGGCCCACGGCTTCCCGGTCCGCCAGGTCGTGCCCGGACTGTACGGATATGTGTCGGCGACGAAGTGGGTCACCGAGATCAGGGTCACCCGGTTCGACCAGGAGGAGGCCTACTGGACGCCGCGCGGCTGGGCTCCCAAGGGCCCGATCAAGACCCAGTCGAGGATCGACCTGCCCCGTGACGGGGACGACGTCACGGCGGGCCGTACGACCGTGGCGGGCGTCGCCTGGGCCCAGCACCGCGGCATCGACGCGGTGGAGGTCCGGGTGGACGGCGGCGCGTGGCAGCAGGCGAAACTCGCGCAGGTCCCCGGGCCCGACACCTGGCGGCAGTGGTCGCTCGACCTCGACCTGACGCGGGGCCGGCACACGATCTCCGTGCGGGCCACCGACGCGACCGGCTACACCCAGACCTCGGAGGAGGCCCCGCCCGCCCCCGACGGCGCCACCGGCTTCCACACGATCGCCGTCACGGCCCGCTGACCGTCCCGCGCGATCTCCGGCGAGAGCCGGGTACGGGTCGCCGGGCCGGGATCGGCGGCCGGGCCTGAAGTCGGGTCTGGAGTTGGGAAAACCCGCCGTGCCCCGGACGGCCCGCCTCTACCATCGGCACCCTGATGGGCGCGAGGAGGGGGGCCAAGCGCGTGAACCAGGAGAGGGCGCGCCGCCACGCGAGGTGGCGGTTGCCGTCCGGTGTGTACAACCCGGTCGTGTCGGCCGACGGCCGGAGATGGCGGGACTACGAGCAGGCCGCGGAAGCGCCCGCTCCCTCGCTGGAGGACCGGCGTCTGGAGGTACGGCTGGCGGCGTTGCCGCTGGGTGTGGACACCGTGACCTTGCCGGTGGTGCCGGCAGCGAGGAACGGCGAGAACGGGCACCGCGGGGGCCACGGGCTGGGAGCGCTGACCGGGCGGCGCGCGGGGCCGTTAGATCCTCGGGACGCCGTGACCGCCGCGACGCCCGCCGACGCCGGGGCCACCCGGAGCGCTGGGGACCGGGAAGACGCCGGGGATCCCGAGGATCTCGGGGACTTCGAGGACTTCGAGGACGCACAGGACTCCGAAGACGCACCAGACGCCGGGGACGTCGAGGGCTTCGAGGACGCCGAGGGCTTCCAGGACGCCGAGGGCTTCGAGGACGCCGAGGGGGCGGCCGACGGGGAGGCTGCTCGGGAAGCGGCGGACGAGACGGTGCCTGAGAACAGCGCCGAGGAGACCGATGAGAAGACCGCCCAGCTGATCGCCACGGCACCCGACGGCACGCCGCAGCCCGAGAAAGGAGCGGCAGGGCCCGAGATGGCAGGGGCTGGGGCAACAGGGTCGTGGGCGGCAGGATCCGGTGCGGAGCCCGGCGGGGAACGTTCCGGCTTCGGGGAGCCGAGCGCAGGATTGCCTGGCGTCGGGATGCCCGGCATCGGGATGCCCGGAGCGGAGGAGTCCGCTGCGGGGGAGCCGAATGTGGGCGCGTCCGGTACGGGGGAGCTGAGCGCAGGATTGCCTGGCGTCGGGATGCCCGGCATCGGGATGCCCGGAGCGGAGGAGTCCGCTGCGGGGGAGCCTGGCCCTCACGACTCCGGCGACCTGACGCACGTGGTGGAGCGCGTGACCCCCGCGACCGAGACGGACGGCACAGGCACCGGCACCGACGCCGACATCGACTCCGCGTGCGAGTACGAGGACGACGACGTCGAGGACCCGGCCAAGCTCCCGGATCCCCTGGCAAGCGAGAACCACCTTGGGACGGCGGCCGCAGGCACACAGGTTGGCGCAGTGGAACAGGACTGCGCGGCGGAACAGGAGGGTGCGCCGGTAGACGAGGTCACGACGGCCGAGGCGACCCGGACGGCCGTGCCGACCGTGACGTCCCTGACGACTGTGACGGCCATGCCGACCGTCGAGAGCGATCGGCCGCAGGACCCGATGCCCGAGACGGGACACGACGTCGCCGCCCTGGCCGGGCAGGACGAGTGGCTCGTCGAGACCTCGCCCGCGCCGACGCTTCCCATGCAGCCGGGCATGGCCGCCGACGACGGCCCGGAGACGGGCGAACTCGATGATGCCGACGACTTCTGGTCGGCCGTGCTGCGCGACGAGACCGAGCGTGACTGGCTCGACAGCCCGGACCGCCCGCGTCGGCTGGAGGAGACCCGTCCGTACGGCAGGCCCGGCGGCCTGGCCGAGGCGGATCCAGGCGGCCAGGTGAGCCTCATGCAGGCGGTGAGCGGGCGCTTCCCGGACCCGCGAGGCACGTGGATCCGCCTGATCAACGCCGAAGGCCCGACGGAGGACGCGTTCAGGTCCAACAACGCCGTCGACTGCGCGCTGTCGGTCATGTCCACCTGGCACGGTGAGCCTGTCGTGGCGGCGCGCAGGCAGCCGGAGTACGACGGGTCGGGACGCCCGCTGCTGACCGGGGAGACCGGGGGCGTCGCCCGCGCCGAGGAGTGGCTCGGGCATCGCTTCGAATACGTGGGCCACGGCCGCCGGGCGTACGTGGCGATCGCGCAGCGGCTGATCTTCGGTGGTCACGGTGCCGCCGCCGTCCTCATCACCCGGTGGGCCGGGGGAGGCAGCCACGCGTGGAACGCCGTCAACTGCCGGGGCGAGGTCCTGTGGATCGACGCCCAGCGGGGTCACATGGCCGTGGAGCCGCCGTACGAGGATGTGACGGGGGTCTTCGCGGTGGTGATCGACCGCCAGGGCCGCCGCCTGTGACCACCCTGCCGACGCCTGCGGCCCGTGCGGCGAGCACGGGCCCTGCGGCGGCGACGGCGGTCAGGGACGGCCGTGGAGCGCGTCGTCCGCGTCGAGCCGTTCGATGAAGCCGAGGACCCGGGCGGCGACCCGCTCGGGGAACTCGCCGTTGAGGGCGTGGGAGGCGTCCGGCCACAGCTCGACCGTGCCGTGGGCGAGCAGCCGGCGGGCGCGTTCCGCGGCCCTGCCCGGATTGTGGATGATGCTGCGCCCGGCGATCACGGCGAGGGCCGGCACGCCGACCGCGGCGACCTCCTCGTCCGAGGGGTACGTCGGCGGGGGGGGGAATGCGGCGAACTCCCGCATCCCGGCGGAGATCAGGGCGGCGACCGGCTCGTCGCCGGATATGTCGGCTCCGCCGGAGATCCAGCCCAGCAGCCGCCTGCGCCACGGCTCGGGGAGCGGCCCCACCGCTCCCAGCGAGACGGCGACCGCCTTCCAGGTGATCCGGCCGAACAGGCAGGCGGGATCGAGCAGGCTCAGGGAGGCGACCTTCTCCGGGGCGTGCATGGCGAGCCGGAAGGCGGTCCACCCGCCGATCGACACTCCCAGGAGGTGCGTACGGTCGAGGCCGAGCCCGGCCAGGAGTTCCGCGAGCCACACGCCGTGGTCGGCCGCGCTCGCGAACGGCCTGCTCTGCACCGAGAGGCCGGGCTCGCCGAGCAGGTCGATCGCGTAGACGACGCGGCCGGAGGCGCGGAGGCCGGCGAGGTTCGGCGCCCACATCGGGGTGGACGCGGTGCGTCCCGGCAGCAGGAGGAGCGGCGTTCCGGCATCGGCGCCGTCCGCGCCGAAGCGGTAGGCGCGGACCGTGCCGAAGCCGGTCGGCACATCCCGGACCTCGTCACACGGCGGGAGGCCGGCCATGGCCCGGTCGTACGTCCGCCGGTAGCGCGCGTAGGCCGGCGCGTCCCGGAAGTGCCCGAGGCGGCGCCGGCGGAACTGCGCTCCGATGTTGGGCCGCACCTCGTTCACGTACGGATCCTCCGCTCACCTTGGCAGTACGATCGTATTGCATCACTATCACAATACGTTCGTATCGCGAAAGAGGGAGCGGGCCGTGCCGAAGCAGGTCGACCACGCGGCCCGGCGGGAGGAGATCGCCCAGGCCGCGCTGCGGCTGTGCGCGCGAGACGGCCTGGCCGGAGTGACCATAGGGCAGGTGGCACAGGAGGCCGGCGTCTCCAAAGGGCTTGTGCAGCACTACTTCGCCGGGAAGGCCGATCTGCTGCGCGCCAGCGCCCAGGTCCTGAGGGGAGAGATCGAGCGCCAGGTTCGCGATGCCGTACGGGACGCTCACGGCCCTGCGGAAACGCTGCGGTGCGTGCTGCTCGCGATCGTCGAGCTGGGCGTGACAGCCGTGGTCCCGCTGCTCGCCGGGCACGCGTTCCTGAGCATGGCCGTCGCCGACCCGGAGATCCGCGCCCTCTATCGTGCCGGCGGTGACGGCGTCCATCGCGAGATCGCCGCGCTGCTGGCGGCCGCCGGCCCGGCCCCGGACGTCGATCCCGGCGCGGAGGCCCACGCACTGCTCGGTCTCGCGCGTGGCCTCGCCGACGGCGTGCTGCTCGGGGAACTCGGCGTCGACGCCGCGGCCGCGATCGTCGACCATCACCTCGGCCGGATCCTGCCCGGGGCCCGGGCCCGCTCCGACGATCCTTCCCCGTCGCGGGTCTCCGGGTGACGACCAGCGTCGGGTGTCGGTCGTCGGTCGTCGGGCATCGTGTGGCCGGAGACGGCGTGCGTGCCCGGCCCCGCCGCCCGGGTCACCCGCTCGCCCGGGTCACCCGCTCGCCCGGGTCACCCGCTCGCGCGGGCGGCCCGGGTCACCGCCGTACCGGCCCGGGCGACCGCTGTTCCGGTCCGGACGGCACTGGTGAGCGGCGGGGGAGCGGGGGTCAGGAGGCGGCCAGCGCTCCGACGACCGAGGCCCGGGCGGCACGGCGGGCGGGCAGCAGCGCGGCGAGCACTCCGGCCAGGCCGGAGGCGGCGATGAAGAGCAGGATCTGCCCGATCGGCAGCTCGAAGGAGACGTCCGTCGTGAACGCCGTCGTCGCCGCCCAGCCGTACGCGGTGCCGAGCACGACGCCGACGATCGCACCGACCAGGCCGAGGACCAGCGCCTCGACCGAGAGCATGCCCCGTAGCTGCGGCCGGGTCAGGCCGAGGGCGCGCAGCAGTGCGGACTCGCGGGTGCGTTCGTGGACCGAGAGCGACAGCGTGTTCGCGATGCCGAGCAGGGAGATCACGATCGCCAGGGCGAGCAGCCCGGTGACGACCATGAGGATCGAGTCGAGCGCCTCGTCGAACTGGCCGCGGATCTCGGTGGTGCTGCCGACCTTGACCGCCGGGTAGGCCGCCGTCGCGGCGTCCACGATCGTGCGCGCCCGTTGGGGGTCCACCCCGTCCGCGGTGTTCACCAGGACCTGCGCGTCGTCCACCCTGCCGAAGTGCCGCTCGAAACTCTGCTCGGCCATGGTGATCGACGGCAGCATCGACACGTCGGACTTCAGCACCGCCACGATCTTGAGCGGGGTGCTCTTTCCCTTCGACGTGACCGTCACGGTGTCACCGACCTTTGCGCCGAGATCCCGGGCCACGTCGTCGGCCACCGCGACGTCGCCCACGCCGAAGCCGTCCATGGTGCCGGACGACGCCTCCGGCTTGATGGCGGTGCCGATGGACGACTGGGTGACCGTGCCCACCTTGTAGTCGTGGCCGTTCACCTTGGCCTTCTCCCCGCGGAACTCGGTCACCGTGGCCAGGTCGCGGTTCGCGCGCAGCGTGTCGGCGATCGAGCGGGGGATCGTGCCCGTCTGCGAGGACAGGATGTAGTCGGCGGGGAACTGCTGGTCGAGCCGGCCGCTCACGGTGGTCCGCATCGTGGAGGTCAGGACCGCCATGAACGTCATCAGCGTCACGCCGACCGTCAGGGCCACCGTCGTGGTCGCCGCCCGCTTGGGGTTGCGCCGCGCGTTGTCCACGGCGAGCCGCCCCGGCACGCCGAACAGCCGCGCCGGCACCCAGCCGGCCAGCCCGCTCAGCGGCCGTACGATCACCGGGCCGAGGATGAGCACCGCGAAGAACACGAGCACGCCGCCCGCCATGACCGTCAGCAGTGCCGCCTGGCTCGGCTCCTGCAGCACGCCCGCCACGGTGAGCCCGACCCCGGCCAGCACGAACAGGGCGGAGGCGACCATCCGGACGACCCCGGTGCGGAAGGTGTGCTCCTCGACCTGCGTGCGCAGCGCCGCGACGGGCGGCACGCGGGTGGCCTGG
Organism: Microbispora sp. CSR-4; assembly: GCF_008033685.1. NCBI lineage: Bacteria > Bacillati > Actinomycetota > Actinomycetes > Streptosporangiales > Streptosporangiaceae > Microbispora > Microbispora sp. CSR-4. Next base: position 52,112 of record NZ_VJVX01000044.1, on the reverse strand, counting down.
CGCGCCGGGAGCAGGGCGGCGGCCATCGTCATGACGGTGCCGGTGCACATGCCGACGACGATCGTCTGCGGGGACAGGCTCACGGTGCCCGTGGGGATGTCCGTCCCGACGGCCCGCAGCACGGCGACCGCGGCGGCCCCGAGGCCGAGGCCCGTCAGCAGGCCGAGCACCGACGACACCAGGCCGACCACGGCCGACTCCAGCACGATCGAGCCGAAGACCTGCCGCTTGGTCGCGCCGATGCAGCGCAGCAGCGCCATCTCGCGCATCCGCTGCGCGACCAGGATGCTGAAGGTGTTGTAGATGACGAGCGCGGCGACGAGCAGCGCGACCGCGCCGAACAGCAACAGGCCCAGCCGGAAGGAGGACGTGTCCACATGGTTGCGCTGGGCCACCTCGTCGGCGCGTTCCTGCCCGGTGACGACCTTCGCCTCGCCCGCCGCCGCCGCGACGGCCGTACGCAGGCTCTCCTGCGAGGGGCCCGAGGAGAGGACGTCGATCTCGGTGAAGCCCTTGGCGCCGGTGACGCGCCGAGCCGTGCCGGGGGTGAACGCGACCGCGCCCCGGTAGGCGAGCTCCTGGTCGAGGCCCACGTCGAAGACGCCGACGAGGCGGAACTCCTGCCGCTTGCCGGCATGGTCGAGCACCGCGATGGTGGCCCCGGGCGTGAACCCCTGCGTCTTGGCGGTGTTCTCGTCGAGCACCGCCTCGTCGGCGGCAGAGGGGGCCCTGCCGGAGGTGATCTTGATGCGGCTCGCCGGGATCGACACCCCGGCCGTGGGGTAGTCCCCCACGACCTTGCCGTCCTTGCCGATGAGCGGCACGTCCCCGGACACCATGGGCTGCGCGTCCTTGACGCCCGGCACCGCCTTGATCGCCGCGAGCGCGCTCTCCGGCAGGTTCTCGTCTGGCCCGGCGCCGTCCTTGGGCGTCACCACCACGTCCACCTTGTCGGCGTCCGCGGCGAACGACTGGGCGAACCCGGCGTCGATGGTGTCGGTGAGCACGAACGTGCCCGCGATGAAGCCGACCCCGAGCACGATCGCCAGAGAGGTGAGCACCAGGCGCAGGCGGTGCGCCAGGAGCCCGGCGAGGGTGGTCCGGAACACGGCTCAGGCCTCCAGCGCCATCAGCGTGTCGAGCACGGCCTGCGGCGTCGGCCGATCGACCTCGCTCACCAGCAACCCGTCACGCAGGAAGACCACCCGGTCGGCGTACGACGCCGCCACCGGGTCATGGGTCACCATCACGATCGTCTGCCCGAGTTCGCGTACGGACCTGCGCAGGAACGCCAGCACCTCGGCGCCGCTGCGTGAGTCGAGATTGCCGGTCGGCTCGTCGGCGAAGATCACCTGAGGCTTGCTGATGAGCGCCCGCGCCACGGCGACGCGCTGCTGCTGGCCGCCCGACAGCTCGTTCGGCTTGTGCCTGAGCCGGTCACGCAGGCCGACCGTCTCGATCACGCGGTCGAACAACGCCTGGTCGGCCTGACGGCCCGCGATCTCCAGGGGCAGCCGGATGTTCTGCTCGGCCGTCAGCGTCGGCAGCAGGTTGAACGCCTGGAAGATGAACCCCACACGCTCGCGCCGCAGGAGCGTGAGCTGCTTGTCGTTCAGACCGGTGATCTCGACGTCGCCGATGCTCACCCGCCCGTCCGTCACGGTGTCCAATCCGGCCAGGCAGTGCATCAGGGTGGATTTGCCGGAGCCGGACGGCCCCATGATCGCGGTGAACGCCTCCGCGGCGAAGGCGACGTCGATGCCGCGCAGCGCGTGCACCGCCGCGTCGCCCTCGCCGTACACCTTTGTCAGTCCACGCGCGACGACCGCGGTGCGGACCTGGGTTGTCGTAGTCATGCCGCCACGCTATGGCCGTGATCAGGGCGTTTCCTCGGCCTCGCGGACGTTCTCGGCGTGCGGCCCCGGTACGGGCCCGCTGGGACGTGTGCGACTGGTGAGGTAGTCCGGCCTCAGCCCCGCGGATGATCGGGGGACACTACGCCCGTCTCGTACGCGTAGATGACCACCTGGGCCCGGTCGCGCAACCCCAGCTTGGCGAGGATGCGGCCGAGATGGGTCTTCACCGTCGCCTCCGCGAGATGCAGCCGCGCCGCGATCTCGGAGTTCGACAGGCCGCGGGCCACGTGGACCATCACCTCACGCTCCCGCGCCGTCAGCACGCCCGAGTCCTCCCGCCGCGCGTCCCCCTCCGGCAGGAGCACGGCGAAGCGGTCGAGCAGACGGCGGGTCGTGCTCGGCGCGACCACCGCGTCGCCGGAGTGGACCGACCGGATCGCGCTGATCAGCTCGGCCGGCGGCACGTCCTTCAGCAGGAACCCCGCCGCGCCCGCCTTGATCGCGGCGAACGCGTACTCGTCGAGGTCGAACGTCGTGAGGATCAGCACCTTGGGGCCGTCGGGCGCCGCGCAGATCACGCGGGCCGCCTCCACGCCGTCCATCCGCGGCATGCGGACGTCCATGAGGACCACGTCGGCCTCGACGGCGCGCAGCGCCTCGACGGCCGCCAAGCCGTCCGCCGCCTCGCCCACGACCTCGATGTCCGGCTGCGCCCCGAGGACCATCCGGAACCCGGTCCGCACCAGCTCCTGGTCGTCCACCAGCATGACGCGTATCACTGCCGCTCCGTTCCGCTCGTCATCGCCGCGATCCCCGCAACCGTACGCGGCCGGGAGACGGCCGGGTCACCACGGTCCGGGACCTGCCGTTCATCACGGGTTGGGGCCGGCCGGCCGCTTCGGCCGGGGGACCGCCGGGCGTCCCGGCCGGGGGCCGGCTGGGCGTTGGGCCGGGAGCCGGCCGGGTCACGCGGCCACCCCGACGGGAATGCGGGCGACCACCCGGAACCCGCCGCCCATGCGCGGGGCGGCCTCGACGCTGCCGCCGTACATCGCCGCCCTCTCCCGCATGCCGATCAGCCCGTGCCCGCCGACCATGCGCGGTGCGGCCGCGCCCCTGCCGTCGTCGCTGATCCTCAGCTCGATCTCACGCCTGCCGTACGTCACCTCGACCCAGGCCCGAGTGCCCGGGCCGCCGTGCTTGAGCGCGTTCGTCAGCGCCTCCTGCACGATCCGGTAGACGGCGAGCTGCTCGCCCTCCGGCAGGCTCCGCGCGGTGCCGGACACGGTGAACTCGGTCGGCAACCCCGAGGCCCTGACCTGCTCGATCAGGTCGCCGAGCTGGGCGACGCCGGGCTGCGGAGCGTACTCCTCCGCCGGGCTGCCGGCGTCGTGCCGCAGCACGCCCACCAGCCTGCGCATCTCGGCGAGCGCCTGCCGCCCGGTCGCCGAGATCGCCTGCATCGCGCGCCGGGCCTGCTCGGGGTCGCTGTCGATGGCGTATCCCGCGCCGTCGGCCTGGACGACCATCACGCTGACGTTGTGGGCGACCACGTCGTGCAGTTCGCGGGCGATGCGGGCGCGCTCGGCCGCGGCGGCGATGCGCGCCTGCTGGTCGCGCTCCCGCTCGGCCCGCTCGGCACGTTCGACCAGGCTCTCCACATAGCGGCGGCGCGTGTTGGTGTAGATCCCGGCGAGCCAGACGGCGACGATGAACGCCGAAGACGAGACCCATGCCCGCCCGGCCTCGAGAGACCAGCGCAGCATCGCCAGCAGCAGCCCGAACTCGGCGACCGCACCGGCGGCCAGCGCCCACAGGAGTGTGGAGCGCGCGACGACGTTGTACAGCGCGACGAGCACCGCGATGTTGGCGGGCAGGACGATGACGCCGAGCAGCCACTGGACGAAGCTGACGGCGGAGACCACCGCGAAGACCTCACGGGGATGGTCGCGGCGCCACGTCAGCGGAACGATGAGCGCGGCCGACAACAGCAGCAGCCAGGGCACGCCGACCTCACGTGCCCCCATAGCGCTGGCTCGGCTGAACACTTCGACGGTGATCAGGCTCAACAGCGCCAGCGGGGAGACCGTGAGCGAGTCCACGAGCTTGCTGTGGCGCCGGGTCCAGGCGCGCAGTCTGCCGAACACGTACCCAACCATATGTATCGGCTGCTCAGGAGGGTCTCACCCTTGCGGCGGATCCGGTGGTACGACTCAGGTCGCAGCCGCCTGCCGCGTTTACGCCGTTCTTACGGATCTCGGCGCATTCTTGTCCTCGGGAGCGCTTCTGTGAAGCGGGTCAAGGGAGATTTGGATGGCGGATCAGGACGCGGGGTCGCGCGGCGCAGGGGACGAGCCGCGCGGCCCGCGCCCGGAGCCGGAGACGGGGCCGGCCCGGCCGAGTGAGCCGACCACGACCAGCGGACCGGCCGGACCCGCCGGGCCGACCGCGCCTCTGCCACCTGGGAACACTCCCACGACGCCCTGGACCAGCCCGGCCGGCTCGCCCGGAGGCGCGGGGCCGGGATCGCCACGGACCGGGAACACGCCCGGAGGTGCGGGGCCAGGCTCACCTGGGATCGGCCTGGGAAACACGCCCGGAGGCGGGGCAGGCGCGTCCGGCACCAGTCCGGGAAACGTCGGGCCGGGACCGGCGTGGACCGGCCCGGGGAACGTGGGGCCGGGATCGCCTTGGACCGGGCCTGGGGGCAGGCCCGGCGCGACGGGACCGTACGCGACCTGGGCAGGCTCCGCAGCCCCTGGTGGCCCCGGGCAGGGAGGCGTCGGCGCGCCCCCGACCGGCAGCGGGTATGCCTTCGGCCCCGGCGGCGCGGGATGGAACGCCCCGGGCTGGCACGACCCGCGGCCGCGGGTCGCCTCGGCCCCGCGGCCCGGCATCGGCACGCGCCTGGCGGCCCGGCTGCCCCGCGGACACGTGGGGCAACTCGTCGCCGTCGGCGTCGCGTCGGCGATCGTCGGAGCGCTCCTCGGCGGTGGCGTCGTCGCCATCACCGGCATGATCTGGGACCGGTCGCACGCGGGGACGACCTGGATCGGCGGAGACGACCGGCAGCGGTTCTTCCCCCGCGGCTTCGGCCAGGACGTGCCGCAGGGCCAGAACGGCCTGCCTCCCTGGTGCAGGCAGACCGACGCCGGAGTGCGCTGCCAGGCGCCCGGCTGAGAGCTCGCGTTTCGTCTTCCCGATAGGCGCGTGCCGGCGGAGGGGCCGGCGCGCGCCTACGGGTCTTCCCCGCATCGGCGCCGTCGGTATCGAACTTCCATGGCGGTTGCCGGAGAGCCCGTGGTCGGCGCCGTAACCTCTTGCCGCGCCTGCGCGCATCCCCATCACGGCCACTCCCGCTCACTCTGAGCGCGGAGCAGCGCGATCGCCGTGTGCCGCCGCGAACCGATCGAGGAAGTCGAGGTCGTCCGCCGTGACCATCACGGCCATTCTCGCGGGCGCTCTCCGCCGGTCGAAATAATCGCCGCCTTCGACGGTATTCGGCGTGCCGCTGTTTTCATTTGATTTGTTGTGGGGCCGGCGGGATTCGAACCCCCACTGTACGGCACCTAAAGCCGCGGTCTCCTGCCGTTGGACTACGGCCCCTTTTCCTCTTCCCTTTCCTGCGAAGTTCTCCGTCTGAGAATGGCAGTTCGGGCAGAGAAATCTCAGATTGTCTTTTCTGTTGTCCAGCCAGTTTCCGTTGATGTGGTCGATGTGCAATGTCAACGGCCGGCCTTGCCAAGTGCCGCCTATCTTACAGTCTGCGCAGCGGTAGGGAACTCCCACTTCGCGAAGCGCCCGGCGAAGCTTCGTCGGCTTCTCGCGGGTGGCACCCGGGTGGTTCAGGACCAGCACCTGCGCCGGAAGGCTCCGCCGTGGTGACGCCTGCCCCCGCCTGTGGGCCTGGCCGAGGAAGTGGGATGTGTCGATGCCGAAGTGCTTGAGGCGGCGGCTGATGTGGGCGTGGGCGCCGCCCGACCAGGGGATGCCGAGATAGCGCAGCACGTCGGCGATGCTGGTCGCGCCGGCCGCCGCGTCGGCGAGCAGCTCGGGGGTGTATTTGTACTTCGCCATGCCCCGGAATTTATCGGCCGCGACCGACAATTCCGGGAGTGTGGCGAAAGGGATATCTCAGGAAATTCCCAGCTCTTTGGTGAGTCGGGCGACATGGCCGGTGGCCTTCACGTTGTAGAGGGCCTTCTCGACCTTTCCGTCCGGGTCGATGATGAAAGTGGAGCGGATGACGCCCATCACCGTCTTGCCGTAGTTCGTCTTCTCGCCGTACGCGCCGTACGCCTTGTGCACGTCGAGGCCGGTGTCGGACAGCAGCGGGAAGGTGAGCGCGTCACGCTCACGGAACTGCCGCAGCTTGGCGGGCTTGTCCTTGGAGACGCCCAGCACCACGTAGCCCTGCTCGGTCAGTGCGCCGAGGTTGTCGCGGAAGTCGCAGGCCTGCTTGGTGCATCCGGGGGTCATCGCCGCCGGGTAGAAGTAGAGGATGACCCGCTTGCCGCGGAACGACTCCAGCGAGACCTCGTTTTCGTCGGCGTCGGTCAGGGTGAAGTCCGGCGCGGGGTCGCCGGGCTGGAGCTTGCTCATCACGTCCTCCGGAAAAAGGTGACCCGCGGCGATCGGCGGGCAAGCGTCAACCAAACTACCGGCTCAGCCGCTGTGCGGGGCGACCGCCGGACCTGGCAGACTGATCACACACGAATACCACAGGAGGGGGATCGCATGGCGGACACCGATCCCGATGCGCTGGAACGGAAGATCGAGCGCACGCGGGCGGAACTCGCTCGCACGGTCGACGCCATCGCGGACCGGGTGAGCCCGAAGCGGGTCGCGGGGCGCGGCGTCGCGAAGGCGAAGGCCAACGCGCGCGACTTCGTCACGTCGATGGGGGACATGGTCCTGGGGCCGCGCACGTACGCCCCGGCCGACGGCGAGGGCGAGGAGCCCGCGGAGTACGAGGCGCCCGACATCGCTCCGGTGCTGATCGGGATCGGCGTGGTCGTCGTCGTGGGCGCGGCCATCGTGCTGCTGCGCCGCCGCCGATCTCGCTGAAACGCCGCTGGGCCGCCGGCCCACGGCGGACCGCTGAGACGCCGCGTGGCCACGCCGCCGTGACGGGTTCACGGCGGCGTTCGCGTTCCCCGGCCGTGTCCGGAACCATCGAGACCGGCGGTCAGAGGAAGGTTTTGCCCTCGCCGCGATAGGTCGGGACCTCCTCGGTCACCCGATCGCCCTCGACCAGGTGCAGACCGGCGAAGCGTTCGCACAGCTCCCCGGCCTTCGCGTGGCGGAACCAGACGCGGTCGCCCAGACGGAGGTCGGCGGCGGCCTCGCCCAGTAGCGGCGTCTGCACCTCACCCGCCCCCTCGTCCGGGTGATAGCGAAGCCCCGCCGGCAGGTACGGCTGGGGCAGCCGGGGGGGCCCGGGGGACCCGGAGGCGGGGTAGCCCCCGCCGAGCACGGTCGCGACGTCCGGAGCCGGCTTGCGCACGACCGGCAGGGCGAACAGCGCCGCCGGACGGCCGGTGAAGCCCCGATAGAAGTCGAACAGCCGGGGATGGAAGAACCCCGAGCCCGCCGCGACCTCGGTGATCGCCCGCTCGGCGGCGGTCTTCTCGATGCTTCCCGTCCCGCCGCCGTTGACGAACTCCAGGTCGGTGACCTGGCGTACGGCCTGCACGATCCGGCCGCGCCGCACGACCAGCTCGCGGCGCGACCGTTCCTGCATCCACCGCACCGCGCGGCCGTACGGCCCCGGAACGTCGTCGCCCACCCCGGCGATCTGGGCCTCGTACGCCATGAGCCCGGTCAGCCGCACCCCGGGGCGCTTGACGATGTGCGCGGCGATCTCGGCGGCCTGCTCGGGCTCGCGGATCGGCGACCGCAGCGCGCCCGCACGGAACGCGCCGCCGAAGGCCACGAACCCGGCGTCGATGTCCAGGCACACCCGGATCCGGTGGGGGAGGCGCAGGCTCTCGATGAGGTCGAGGTGCTCGGGCGAGTCGATCACGACGGTGATCTCCCGCGCGGCGATTTCGTCCGTCCCCAGGGCGCGCAGCGCGGTCCTGTCGGCCGTGGGATAGGCCACGAGCACGTCCCGCAGGCCGGTGGAGACCAGCCACAGCGCCTCGGGCAGCGTGAAGGCCATGATGCCCGAGACGCCGTCCATGCCCAGGATGCGTTCGAGCACGGCCCGGCAGCGGATCGACTTGCTGGCCACCCGGATCGGCTTGCCCCGGGCGCGGCGCACCATGGAGGCCGCGTTCGACCGGAGCGCGTCCATGTCGAGGACCGCGAAGGGCGGCTCAAGGTGGGCCGTCGCCTGGTCGAGGCGCTGTCGGTCGTCCATGGGCGCAGCCTAATACGGCACCGCCGGGAAATACATGAGCGCCGTTCACGTTAACCGTGCCCGGGCAAAATCTCCGCCGTGGAGCGTTCATGATCGCGCAAGGCCGCGGGTGACCCGCCCGTCCCGCCGGTGCTCCGTGTACCCATGGTGAGGTGACTACCGGGCGGGCCCGGCACGGTGAGCGGGAAGGGTGAACGGCTGATGAGCGTCGTGCAGGGAATCCTGGCGGGTTCGTCGGCGAGGAGCGCCGACGGCGACGCCGAAGGCTCCGACGACGCCGGACAAGGCTTCGGATACGGCTTCGGATACGGCTCCGGAGGCGCCGAGAGCGCGGGCGGCGGCGACGGCGACGGCGTCAGGGGCGCGGGAAGCGACACCGGCGGCGGACGCGCCGCGGCGGGCCGGAGCGCCACGCGCCTCCTCCTGCCGGGCCGGACCCCGGCCGCCGTCGTGGTCGCCACCGTGATCGCCCTGCTCGGCTGGGTGTGCACCGCCGTGGTCGTCGCCGTCATGCTCGGCATGTCCCTCGACTGGCGGCTGCCGCCCCGGCTGATGAACCTCACGACGTCGGACCCCGCCGTTCCCGCCGCCGGGGCCGGCATGATCGTCTGCGGTCTGGGGCTGGTGGCCCTCGCGCTCGTTCCCGGCCGTCCCCGGCTCATGCCCCTGGCCTGCTCGGACCCGCTGCTCGCGATGGGCCTGACCCGCTCCGGGCTGCGCCGTACGCTCGCCGCCTCGGCCCGCGAGGTCGAGCACGTGCGGCGGGCCGACGTCCACATCCTCCGCAGGCGGATCGAGGTCGCCGTGGTGGCCGACGCCGACACGACCGGCGCCCTGCTCCGCGAGGTCGGCGCGGCGGTCGGCGACCGGCTGTCGGGCCTCGGCGTCCGGTCCCGCCACGAGGTGGTCGTACGGCTGCGCAGGAGAGGGGGCTGACATGCGTCCGCGATGGGGGAACCGCATCGGGCTCCTGCTGGTGGGCGTCGCGCTCGTCGCGGGAGGCTTCGGCCTGCTGACCGCCGTACGCCGGCGGCCCGGCGTGACCCTGATCGACGCGAGCGTGGCCGACGGGAGCGTCGTCGACGGGAAGCCGTGGGCGCTGCCCCTGGTGGCCGGGGCGGCGATGGTGCTCGCCCTGGTCGCGACCCGCTGGCTCTTCATGGCGCTCGGCTGGGGCCGGGTCGGCACCCGCACCGGCGCCGGCATCGCCATGCTCGGCGTGGCGTTGAAGGGGATCGACGGGATCGGCCGCATCTCGGTCAGGCTCGTGCGCGACGGCAGGGTGCGGGTGACGGTGTCGCTCCGGCGGTCGGCCGACCTGCGGCAGGTGATCAGGCGGCTGGACGAGTCGGCGGTCTCACGCGTTCGCCGCGCGGTCGGCCGCGACGACGCGCTTGCGGTCGTTCGCCTGCACGTCCGCCGCCGCTGACCGGCCCTGCCTGCGCCACGGCGCGGGCGTCGCGCCCGTGCCGATGGCAAGCCCGGCGGCCAGGCAGGCGAGCGGCACGACCGGCACCACATAGCGGTGGTCGAAGGCGGCGATCAGGGGCGGCAGCAGGAGCAGGGCCGCCGCCGCGGTCCAGGGCAGCAGCGCCGTCCACCGCCGGGCGACCAGCCCGGCGAGCCCGGCCAGCAGGATCACCGCCAGCAGCGGCCCCCGCAGGAAGCCCTGCTCCTGATAGGCGCGCAGCAGGCCCGCGAACGGCTCCACTACCTTGGTGTCCCCGGAGCTTCCCTGGTAGGCGGTGGTCAGCTCGCCCGCCGTACGGCCGGCGGAGGCCACCTTGGACGTGAACGGCTTCACCGAGGCGGGGAAGACGTACGCGCTCTGCGGCCCGGGGGAGGGGTAGACCTTCCGGTCCCATTCGAACGCCCACATGGCGTCGTGCAGCCCGGTCATGAGGAAGTCGAGGGGCTGGCTGCGGATCGCCAGCGAGGCGAACTCGCTCGCCAGCCGGTCCTTGTCCTTCTTCACCCGCTGGATGGGCGAGTCGGCGTCCCAGATGTAGGCGGGCGCGGCCAGCCGGGGCCCCGACGGGCACAGCACCGCCAGCTCCTTCGGCGGCTCCATCACCGAGCAGTCGGCGAAGGTCATCGTGCGCGACCACAGCCACGTGCTGTTGCCGCCCAGCCCGTACGACCCGTGGGTGTCGTGGAACCAGACGGCATAGCCGCCGAGCACGGCGGACGCGGCGGCGAGCCCGGCGAGCGCGGCCTTCCATCGTCCGGCGAGCACCACCGGCAGCAGCGCCAGCGCGATCAGGGGCAGCCCGAGGGTGCGGGTGACCGTGGCGAACCCGAGCAGCAGCAGCGCCGCGACGACGGCCCACCCGCCCGGGCGGGGACGCCACAGCAGGATCGTCACGGCGGCCACGACCAGCGCGGTGAACGGCAGGTCCGCCATGACGAGGTGTTCGAGCTGGATCTGGTGGACGTCGAGAAGCACCGGCGCCGCCGCCAGCGCCGCGCCCCAGCCGGGCAGCCGGGTGCGGCGGCGCAGCAGCGCGTACACGCACACGGCCATGCCGAGACCGAGCAGATGCTGGACGATCACGACGGCGGTGACGCTGCCCAGCGGGCTCAGCGCCGCCAGGAACAGCGAGTAGCCGGACGGCCGTGAGGGCAGCGGCCGCAGGTCGAGCGCCGAGCTGAGGTAAGCGAAGGAGTCGGCCCAGAACCACAGCGCGGGCCGGTAGCCGAGCACGGCGAGCGCGCGCAGTGCGACGCCCGCCGCCAGCACGACCAGGAACGCCCGATGCGGGCGCAGCGCCTCGCGCCACCTCACGTGACGGCCCTCCTCCTCGCCGGGAAGTCACCACGATATTGGCGAGCGGCACATGCGTCACATTCGAGACGTCACCGCGCGGGCCCTCACGGACGGCGGCGTGCTCAGCGCCACCTCCGGCACCGCACCCGTCCCCGCCGCCGTGCCCGGCGGGGGCGGGGACGCGGGGATCAGCACTCGATGACGTTGACGGCGAGGCCGCCGCGCGAGGTCTCCTTGTATTTGTCGAGCATGTCCCTGCCGGTGTCGCGCATCGTCTTGATCGCCTTGTCGAGCGACACGAAGTGGCGGCCGTCGCCGCGCAGCGCGATGCGGGCGGCGGCGATGGCCTTGATCGAGGCGACGGCGTTGCGCTCGATGCACGGGATCTGGACGAGCCCGCCGATCGGGTCGCAGGTCAGGCCGAGGTTGTGCTCGATGCCGATCTCGGCGGCGTTCTCGACCTGCTCCGGCGTCCCGCCGAGCGCCTCGGTGAGGCCCGCCGCCGCCATCGAGCAGGCCGAGCCGACCTCACCCTGGCAGCCCACCTCCGCGCCGGAGATGGAGGCGTTCTCCTTGAACAGCACGCCGATCGCGCCCGCGGTGAGCAGGAAGCGGATGACGCCGTCCTCGTCGGCCCCTGGAAGGAAGCGCATGTAGTAGGACAGAACGGCCGGCACGATGCCGGCGGCGCCGTTGGTCGGCGCGGTGACGATCCGGCCGCCCGCCGCGTTCTCCTCGTTGACGGCCAGCGCGAACAGCGTGACCCAGTCCATCGCCCGCAGCGGGTCGGCGCCGTCGGCCTCGCTCTGCAGCCGCCGATGGAGCTGGTGGGCCCGTCGGCGCACCTTGAGGCCGCCCGGCAGGACGCCCTCGCGGCTGGTGCCGCGCCGTACGCACTCGGCCATCACCGCCCACAGATGCAGCAGGCTGGAGCGGATCTCCTCCTCCGTACGGCCGAAGGCCTTCTCGTTCTCCATCATCACGCCGGAGATCGACAGGCCCGTGTCGGCGCAGTGCGCGAGCAGTTCGTGCGCGGTCGTGAAGGCGTACGGCAGCACCGTGTCGTCGGGCTTGATCCGGTCGGCGCCGGTGGCGTTCTCGTCCACCACGAAGCCGCCGCCGACCGAGTAGTACACCTTCTCGCGCAGCACGGTGTCGTCGGCGTACGCCGTGAACCGCATGCCGTTCGGGTGGTGGGGCAGCGACAGTTTGCGCTCGAAGACGAGATCCTCGCCGACCACGAACGGGATCTCGTGCACGCCGTACACCGTGACCGTGCCGCTCGCCCGCATCGCCGCCAGCCGTTCGTCGACGGTGTCGACGTCGACCAGTTCGGGCTTGTCGCCGGACAGGCCGAGCAGGACCGCCTTGTCGCTGCCGTGGCCCTTGCCGGTCAGCCCGAGCGAGCCGTACAGGATCGCCTCGATCCGGGTCACCTTCTCCAGCAGCCCGTCCTGGTGCAGCCCGCGGGCGAACCTGTGCGCCGCCGCCATCGGACCGCCCGTGTGCGAACTGGACGGTCCGATGCCCACCTTGAACAGGTCGAAGACGCTGATCGCCATTGACCGTCGCCCTTCGCACCGTCTGTCAGGACTCGCCGGAGGTCAGCGCGGCGTACTCCGCGGCCGACAGCAGGTCGTCGGGCTCCTCCTCCACGCGCACGCGGAACAGCCAGCCCTCGCCGTACGGGTCGGAGTTGACCAGCGAGGGGTTGTCCACGACGGCGGAGTTGATCTCGACGATCTCGCCGCCGACCGGCGCGAAGATGTCGCTCACGGACTTGGTGGACTCCACCTCGCCGACCGCGTCGCCGGCCGCGATGGTCGCGCCGACCTCGGAGTGCACCTCCACGTAAACCACGTCGCCGAGCTGCTCGGCCGCGTACGCCGTGATGCCCACCGTCACGGTGCGGCCGTCCTCAAGCCCGGCCACCCACTCGTGTTCCTTGGTGTAGCTCAGGTCGTCCGGAATGGTGCTCACTTGCTCCTCCTGTAGAAAGGCAGATCGACGACGTCGACCGGTTCTTGGCTGCCCCGGATGTCCACGGCCAGGCCACCCTTCTCCAGGGCGCCCTCGTCCACGTACGCCATGGCGATCGGGCGGCCGAGGGACTGCGACGGAGCGCCGCTGGTCACCTCGCCGACGACGGCCCCCTCCCGGGTGACGGAGTAGCCGTGGCGGGGCACGCGCCTGCCGCGCGCCACCAGCCCGACCAGGCGCCGCCTGGTGCCGTACTCCGCCGCCCGCTCAAGGGCGGCCTTGCCCACGAAGTCGCCCGGCTTGTCGAAGCGGACGACCCGGCCGAGGCCCGCGTCGAACGGCGTGATCGCCGCGCTCAGCTCGTTGCCGTAGAGCGGCATGCCGGCTTCCAGACGCAGGGTGTCGCGGGCCGACAGCCCGGCGGGGACGAGCCCGGCGTCTCTGCCCGCCTCGGCGAGGGCGTTCCACAGCGGCACGGCGTGCTCGTTCAGCACGAAGAGTTCGAAGCCGTCCTCGCCGGTGTATCCGGTGCGGGCGATCAGGGCGGGCGCGCCCGCGACGATGCCGGCGACGATGGCGTAGTACTTCAGCTCGTCGAGGTCGGCGTCGGTCAGCGCGGCCAGGATCTCGGCGCTGCGCGGGCCCTGCACGGCGACCAGCGCGTACTCGTCCGACCTGTCGGTCACCTGCGCGTAGCCCCGGACGCGTTCGGCGAGCTCACGGGCGACGAGGGCGTAGTTGGAGGCGTTGGCGACGACCATGTACTGGTCCTCGTCGAGGCGGTAGACGATGAGGTCGTCGAGGATGCCGCCGGTCTCGTTCACGATCATCGTGTAACGGGCGCGGCCGGGCGCGAGGACGCTGAGGTGCCCCACGAGCGCGTGGTCGAGCGCCTCGCCCGCCTGCGGGCCGACGACGAAGATCTCCCCCATGTGGGACAGGTCGAACAGGCCCGCGGCCGTGCGCACCGCGTTGTGCTCGGCCGACTCGCTGCCGTAGCGCAGGGGCATCTGCCAGCCCGCGAAGTCGGTCAGGGTCGCGCCCAGACTTTCGTGGACCCCGCGGAGCGGGGTGGATCGGGACATGCGCACCTCGGAAGGACGGATGCTGCGTTTGACTATCGGGCATCCTCCCCCTCTGTCATCGGCGCCTGAGAGCTTCGTCCGATCTTTGCCGGACTTTCACCTTCGGCGAGGCCTGACGGCCTTCTTTCCAGAGGTCACCTGGCCCGCACGGTCCTTTGCCTTGAGAGGTTCGCGGGGAGGGCTTGCTCCTTCAGGGGCCCTGACCGGATGCCAGGACGCTCTCCCGCACGGGATCACCGGTGTGCTGCAAGCCTAGTGGGTCGCCGCCATCCCCGTAACCGGCCGGATCACCTGATTTCCCCTGTCACTTCCCGGCCGTGCCATCCCGTACGGGTCAGTGGCTGGAGTCGCACGGCGGCCGATGCGCCGCGCGGAGCCGCACATGGGTGGACGGGAGGTCGTCGCCGGTGAGGATCCGCTGGTGGAGGGCCTGGGTGTCGGGGGACGGCTCGGTGCCGAGGCGGTCGACCAGGGTGCGGCGCAGCCGCTGGTAGGACGCCGAGGCGTCGTGGGTGCGGCCCGACCGGTGCAGCGCCAGCATGAGCTGCCGGTGCGGCCGTTCGCGCAGCGGGTGGCGCCTCGCCCATTGGGCCAGGCCGCCGACGATCTCGTGATGGTGCCCGAGCGCCAGCCTGACGTCGAAGAGGTCCTCGGTCACCGCGCGCCGCTCCTCGTCGAGCCGGTCGGCCCACGCGGAGAGCGCGTCCACATGCCTCATGGCGAGCAGGGCGTCGCCGCGCCACAGGCTCAGCGCGTTCTCGAACATCCGCGCCGCATTGTGGTAATCGCAATTCTCACGAGCGATTCTGCCCTGTGCCGCAAATTGGTTGAATACTTCAGCATCCACGGATGCCGGTGGCACGGAAAGAAGGTAGCCGCCCTCCACGGTGTGCAGTGGAGAAAGGTGGGGGTCGCGGGGCGACAGACGTTGCCGCATCTGCGCGATGTAGGTGGTAAGATTCCGCGCCGCCGATTTAGTGGGACGGCCATTCCACAACAGATCGATGAGCCGGTCCCGGTGGACCGCGATATTCGGATTGAGCAGGAACAACGCGAGCAGCTGCCGGTGCCTCGGGGCGAGTCCGGCGATGACATCCCCTGAGGGCTTCATGGCCAGGAACGTTCCGAGCACGGCGTATAACACGGTTCCCCTCGCACGAAAGCAGCGTGAACGCGCCGACGACGCGGCTGTGATCGCTATTTGACCATATCCCTCTCCGGCGGCGTGCGTCAAAATATATACCGTTTCTATGTCGGCTGCCCGGGGGCCCATAAACACCGCTCCGCCCGGGCCAATGCCGGCTCCGCATGCTCCGATACGCCGATAACCCAAATGAAAGCGGTTGCAGATGCTGCTCTCGTCGGCCGTCCCCGGAGGCGGTGTGCGTGAGTGGCGTCGATTAGCCGGATGATCGGCGCGCGTACGGCGCCGCGCCCGGGCTGGCGTGAATCGAGCCCGGGGAGGGGGAATCGGGCCCGGGGAGGGGGAATCGGGCCCGGGGAGGCGCGAATATCGCGCTCAGCGGGCCGCCGTGAGGCCGTCTTCCGCCGCGGGGGCCCGCAGGGCCTGGTTGACGGCCTCGGTGCGCCGGGCGTCGCCCCACACCCACTCCACGCGGGCCTCGCGCCGCCGCCCGGCCAGCCAGTCGTCGAAGAGCCGCTGCTCGATCCCTTGCCGGGTGGCGTCGTCGAAGGTAGCGGGTCTGACCTCCACGACCTGGACGACCACGGGGTCGGGTCCGTACGGGCCGAGGACGTCGCCCGGTGCGGCGTCCGCCGCCTCCGGGCCGAGCTCGGCGCGGAACAGGCGGCGCAGCCGGGCGTCCGCGCCGTGGTCGAGCGTCTCGGCGGCGGAGGCGAGGGAGCCTGGTCCGCCGTCCCGCAGCCGGTCGGCGGCGGCCCGGGCGGCCTCCACCCGGGGATACCGCAGGAACACCACGCACAACCGGTCGTAGGAGCGAGGGGCGGTGGCGAAAAGACTTTCGGCGCGGTCACCGGCGACCCGGCGACGAAGCCGGGCGATCCCCGCCTCCTGGGCCACGACGTCCTCCAGGCCGGCGTGGTCGAGGCCGCGTTCGGCCATCCACTCCTGGGTGGCCTCGACCGTGAGCAGCCCCCGGGCCCGCCGGAAGGCGTCGAGAGCGTCCTGCAACTCGGCGGCGGACAGGTCTGCCGGGTCGCCGGCCAGCTCCTGCGCGACCAGGGCGGCGTCGACCAGTCTGCTGGCGAGTGAGGCGTCGCTCCACAGCTCGTCCAGCACCGCCATGGCCTGCTCCATGGCGACCTCCATGCCGTTGACCCGCACGACGACCTGCTCGCCGGAGTTGCGGCTGCCCCGCAGCGGCCAGGGCAGCGCGAGGTCGGGAGCGAAGGCGATCGAGACCGTGCCGTCGCCCACCGGGAGCAGCATGTCGTAGTGACATCTGCCGCCGGGGTGGTCGCGCTGCCACACCAGGCGCATCGGCACGCCTTCGTGCTCCGCCCGCAGGCCGCCCAGCAGGAGCCTGGCCTCGGCGGGTTCCCGATCACAGATCCGGCGCAGGTACGCCAGGACATCGGTCAGCAGACGGGCAGAAGGAACAACACCACGGTGGACACCACTCTGGGCGGCGCGGTGGGCGGCACTGCCGACAGGAGTCTCGGTGGCACCAACGGCGGCAACGACGGCGGCACTCTGGGTGGCGCGGTGGGCGGCACTGCCGGCCGGAGATTCGGTGGCATCAACGGCGGCACCAAGCGGGGCACCGACGGCGGCACTCGGGGCGGCGCGATCGGCGGTGCTGCGGTCGGCACTGCGGTCGGTGCTGTGGTCGGTGTTGTGGTCGGTGTTGTGGTCGGCACTGTGCGGCATGTCGGGCTCCTCGGGGCGCGGTCGATCCCGCTCCCTCCGAGCGGGATCTGTCGGGCTGGTCGGCGGCGGGGATGTCAGGCCGGTTCGAGCAGGAGGTCGCAGAGGGCCTCGCTGATCGGCAGGCCGGTCATGTTCTCGACCCACAGCCACTGGGCGTTGGGGTTGACCTCAAGGAAGACGTGACGGTCGTCCGGTGTGACGATCAGGTCGACGGCGCCGTACAGCAGGCCGAGGCGGTCCATAAGCGCGAGGCACCGGTCGGCGATCTCCTCCTGCAACCGGTGCGGCCGATGCGGCGTGGTCCTGGTGTCGTAGTAGCGCCAGTCGAGGCTCGACCGGTTGGACGCCTGCGAGTGGATCTCGGCGGCGAAGATCCGTCGCCCGACGATGGTGACGCGCAGCTCGACGCGCTTCGGCACCATCTCCTGCACGATCACGGGGCAGAACCGCAGGCCGTCGGCGTACGCGAGGTCGCGGGGCGACACCGGCTCGGTGAGGCGCGTCGCGGTGAGGCCGCCCGCGACGCCCTCCACGAGCGGGACGTGGAAGGCCTTCGTGATGATCCGGCCGTCGTGCCGGTCGTGGAAGTCGAGGAACGACTCGGCGTCCGTGGTGATCAGTGTCTCCGGGATCGCGAACCCGAGCTCCGCGGCGAGCGCGAGCTGGGAGGACTTCTGGCCGGACCGGCGGAAGACCGACTCGCGGGCGGGCACCTGACGGCACGGCAACTGCTCCCACAGGTCGCCGAGCAGGCTCTTGCACTCCTGCACGGTGTGGGCGGCGACCGCAGGATCGGCGATCTCGGGGTGCGCCCGCGGGGGAGTCGGCCGGCGCCACCACACGGCGGACACCGTGTCGAGGTCGATCGTCTCCTTGTCGCGGCGCAGGATGCGGCGGGTGCCGAGGTCGGTGCCGTAGCCGAGGTCCAGCTTCGCGGAGACGGGGAAGTCGCCGGGGTCGAAGACGCTGACGCGCGCGCCGCGCCGGGCGAGCAGACCGCCGACCCGCTCGGCGTGCGGGTCGTCCTCGCTGGTGAGCACGAGAACGTGAGAAGAGCGCAACGGAGGGCCTTTCGACGTGCCTCAACAGACCTGAGCGCGGACGGGACGCCGGGGCGGCGCCTTCCGGAAGTGGCCCGAAACCGGACAGAACCCGAATCGACCGGGCCTGAATGGACGCGGCCTGAATGGACCGGGTGTGAACGGCCAGGGCCTTGATCGAGCGAGCCGTGCATCGGCAGGTACGGGATCGAGCGGGCCGTGGACCCACGAGGCGCAGTGCGGGGCCGTGGATCTACGGGCCAGGCGGGTAGGGACGCCACCGAGAGCCACCGGGCGCGGGCGGAGACCGCTGGCTGCCATCGGTGGCCACGTGAGCGACCTGAGCCCCGGTGCCGCACCACCGGAGCTGCCTGGCTGCCGAGGTCACCGGTGTCGCATCACCGGAGCTACCGCCGTCGCCCAGGGCCGCAGGAGCTAGTGCGGCCACGGCCGCCGCAGGGGCTACCGGTGGGCCACCGGAGCTGCCCGGCCGCCGAGGCCGCCGGGCCAGCCCGGAGCCAGCCCGGAGCCAGCCCGGAGCCAGCCCGAGGCCGCCCGGGGTGGCGTCCCCGCCTTGTGCGTCACGGGCGTGCTTCACCCGGCCGGGTCATGCCGTGACGCGGTGAGCATGTGTCAGACGGCGATGTCGTCGTACTTGCACATGCCGTCGGCGTAGCAGCCGGTCCTGTCGAACTCCGGGGCCTGGCCGCCGGTCACGCCGCGCAGGCGCTCCTCGTCCAGTTCCTCGCCCACGGCGTCGATGGCGGTGAGGACCGTGCGAACGGTGCGAGACGTCATGACCACTCCCTCAGCACAGGTAGTCGTCGTAGCCGGCGCCGGACCGCGTGCGTGAGGCCATGGGGTCCTGCATCCCGCCGGTGATGCCCTCCAGGCGGCTCTCGTCCAGCTCGGCGCCCACCTCGGAGAGGTCGCGCAGCTCGGTCCTGAGCTGTCCGCTCATCGTCTTCTCCTTTCGGTCGTGTCGGGAGCCGGGTGGCTCCCCCCGTGTCCCAGAGCCTGTCGCGGTGGTCTTGGAACCGGATTGCGGGGGAGAGGTAAGCGACTTGTGGCCGGCTTTAGCCGCAGCTCGTGAAGGTCAGGCGCCCAGCCGCTGCGCGGCGACGAGGCGGGCGTAGTGCCCGTCGCGGTCGAGCAGCTCGTCACGGCCGCCCGCCTCCACGATCCGGCCCCGGTCGAGCACGAGGATGAGGTCGGCGTCCCGCACGGTGCTCAGTCGGTGGGCGATGACGACGCGGGTGCCCGCGAAGCCGCGCAGGCTCTCCTCGATCGCGGCCTCGGCCACGGTGTCGAGGTGGCTCGTGGCCTCGTCGAGCAGCAGCATCCTCGGCTCCGACAGCGGGGCGCGGGCGAGCGCGAGCCGCTGGCGCTGCCCGCCCGACAGCCCGCCGCCGTCGGTGAGCAGCGTGCGGTAGCCCATCGGCATGGCCCTGATCTCCTCGTGCAGGCGGGCCGCCCGGGCCGCCCGTTCCACCTGCTCCGGGGTGGCGGAGGGGACGTTGAGCGCGATGTTGTCGAAGATCGTGCCGTGGAAGAGGACGGGCTCCTGCGGCACCACGCCGAACTGGCGGCGCAGGGCGCGGGGATCGAAGGCGGCGGCGGGCACGCCGTCGTAGCGGATCTCGCCCTCGCCGGGCGTGAGCAGCCCCAGGATCAGCCGGGCCAGGGTGGTCTTGCCGGAGCCCGAGGCACCGACCAGCGCGACCTTCTGCCCGGGGCGCACGGTGACCGTGACGTCCCGCAGGATCCACGGGCTGTCGGGGCCATAGCGGAAGCCGACGCCGTCCAGCTCGATCCGCCCGGTGAGCGTACGGGTGACCGGGGCGGCGGGAACGGGCTCGGGCTCGGCGTGCCAGACGTCGGCCAGCCGCTCCACGTGCGGCCTGACCCCTTGTACGGCCTGCAGGCCGGCGATCAGCGAGCTCAGCGGGGCGAGCGCGGCGCCGGCCAGGGCTTGCAGGGCGAGCATCCCGCCGAGCGTCAGCGTGCCGTCCGCCACCTGGCGGGCGCCCGTCCAGACGAGGGTGAGCGGGGCGGCGAACTGCAGGGCCCCGAGCAGGGCCTCCTGCATGGCCTGCGCCCGGCCGCTTCGCCCGGAACGCTCGGCGACGGTGGCGACGGCCGTCGCCCATCGGTCCGCGATCCGCGGCTCCGCGCCGGAGGCCTTGACGGTCTCGATGCCGCGCAGGCCCTCGATCAGCCTGCTCTGCAGGTCGTTGCGGGCTTCGGTCTCGCGGTGGGTCAGGTCGCCGACGCGGCGGCGGGTGAGGAGCAGCAGGCCCGCCTGGGCGAGGGCGAACGCGACCAGGCAGCCGCCGATCAGCGGGCTGCGCACGCCGATCGCGATCACGTATCCCAGGGCCAGCGGGGCCTCCAGGAAGGCGAGCGTCACCTGGTTGGTGAGGACCTCCCGGATCAGCGAGGTCGCCAGCACGCGGTTGACCAGGTCGGCGGAGCCGCGCAGGGCGAAGAACCGGTAGGGCGCCGCGAGGAGCCGTTCGCCCGTTACACGCACCAGCTCGCCGTCCGCGCTCGCCCTGAGCGAGACCATCGCGTATCCGCGCAGCACCCGGACCAGCCCGTACGCGGCGACCAGGCCGAGCACTCCGAAGCCCGCGACGGTAAGCAGGTCGTGGTCGCCGGCCGGCAGCACCCGGTCGACGACCAGCTCGGTCAGCGCCGGGAGGGCGAAGCCGAACGCCTGCATGACGACGCTGAGCGCCACCAGCAGCGCGAGCAGCCGGCGGTGGCCCGCGAAGGCGACAGAGGCGGGCCACCGCCACCAGCGGCCCCGCCGGGGGCGCGCGGTCCGCCGGAATCCGGGGCCGGGGGGGAAGACGAGCAGCACGCCGCTGTAGTCCAGGGCGAGCTCGGCGGTGGTGACGCGACGGCGGCCCGTCTCGGGATCGACGATCGTGACCCCGCCGCGCCCGTGACGCTCGACGACCACGTAGTGGTCGCCCTTCCAGTGCGCGATCGCCGGGAGCGGCGCGTGCGCCAGCCCCTCGGGAGGCAGGGAGAAGGCCCGTGCCTCCAGCCCGCGCCGCCTCGCCGCCCTGACCAGGGTGAGCGCGGAGGTGCCGTCACGGCCGGCGCCCAGCTCCTCGCCGAGCTCGCGCACCTCCACGTGGTGCCCGTACGCGCCGAGGACCATGGCGAGGCAGGCGGGGCCGCACTCGGTGGGGGTGCGCTGGTGGACGACAGGAACCCTGCTGAAAGCTGTGCCGCGATTGAGCCTCATGGTCCACGGAGTGTCGGCCGGGAGGCTTGTCCATCGCTTGTGACCGGCTTCAATCCCGCGGCCCCGAGAAGCGGTGGCGAAAAGCGGCGGCTCAGTGGCGGGCGGCGGTGACCAGGGCGTGGAACAGCGGCCCGTCCTCGTCGGCCTCCGGATGCCACTGGACGGCCAGGGCGAACGCCGCGCCCGTGACCTCGACGGCCTCGATCGTGCCGTCGTCCGAGCGGGCGGTGACCTCCAGCCCGTCCGCCAGGCGGTCGATCGCCTGGTGATGGTAGTGGGCGGGCGTGAGGTCCTCGCCGTCGTAGATCTTGGCCAACCCCGGCGAGAGCCGTACGGGAAGGCGGCCGAACGTCCCGGGCGCGGGGGAGTGGGCGGTGTGGCCGACCACGTCGGGCAGGTGCTGCTGGAGGGTGCCGCCCAGCGCCACGTTGAGCACCTGCAGGCCCCGGCAGATGCCGAGGAACGGCAGGCCGGTGCGCAGGGCGGCCTCCAACAGTCCGAACTCCGCCTCGTCGCGGAACTCCCTGACATATCCGGTCTGTTCCGCGGGCGGCGCGCCGTAGCGGGCGGGGTCGATGTCGCCCCCGCCCGCGATGATCAGCCCGTCCAGCCGTTCCACCAGCGCGGCGGGCTCCCCGGCCGGCGGCAGGATGACCGGCTGGCCGCCCGCCCGCGCGATGTGGTCGACGTACATGTACGGCAGCAGCGCCGTCGGCATGTCCCAGACGGTGAACCTCGCCGGCTCGACGTAGCAGGTCACGCCGATGACGGGACGGGCCATGGCATACCCCTTTACAGCGGAGTGACGTACGCGCCGGAGATGCCGCCGTCGACCAGGAACTCCGAGGCGGTGATGAACGACGCGTCGTCGGAGGCGAGGAACGCGACCGCCGCGGCGATCTCCTCGGCCCGGGCGAAACGGCCGATCGGCACGTGGACGAGACGGCGCTGGGCGCGCTCGGGGTCCTTGGCGAACAGCTCCCGCAGCAGCGGGGTGTCCACCGGCCCGGGGCACAGCGCGTTGACCCGGATGCCCTCGCGGGCGAACTGGACGCCCAGCTCGCGGCTCATCGCGAGCACGCCGCCCTTGGAGGCGGTGTAGGAGATCTGCGAGGTGGCCGAGCCCATGACCGCGACGAACGACGCGGTGTTGATGATCGAGCCCTTGCCCTGCCGCTGCATGTACGGGATGACGTGCTTGCAGCACAGGTAGACGCTGGTGAGGTTGACCTCCTGCACCCGGCGCCAGGCGTCGAGGCCGGTCTCCAGGATGGAGTCGTCGTCCGGCGGCGAGATGCCCGCGTTGTTGAACGCGATGTCGACGCTGCCGAACTCCTCGAACGCGGTCCGGTACATCCGGGTCACGTCGTCCTCGTTCGCCACGTCGGCCTTGACGAACAGGCCGCCGACCTCGGCGGCGGCCTTCGCACCGGCCTCCTCGTCGAGGTCGGCCACCACGACCTTGGCGCCCTCCTGGGCGAACCGGCGGGCCGTGGCCAGGCCGATGCCGCTGCCCGCGCCGGTGATGACGGCGACGCGGTCCTGCAAACGCTGCATTGATCTACTCCGTGGAGATGAAGACGTTCTTGGTCTCGGTGAAGGCCGACAGGGCGTCCGGGCCGAGCTCCCGGCCGAGGCCCGACTGCTTGAAGCCGCCGAACGGGGTCCAGTAGCGGACGCTGGAGTGCGAGTTCACCGACAGGTTGCCCGCCTCGACGGCCCGCGCCACCCGCAGCGCCCGGCCCACGTCGCGGGTCCAGATCGACCCCGACAGGCCGTACGCCGTGTCGTTGGCGATCCGCACCGCGTCGGCCTCGTCCTCGAACGGCACGACCGACACCACGGGCCCGAAGATCTCCTCGGTGAACGCCCTGCGGAAGGACTCCGAGGACGATCCGGCCAGCACGGTCGGCGGGAACCAGAAGCCGGGGCCGCTCGGGCACGACCCGGCGGCGTACACGTCGGCCTCGGTGACGAACGACGCGACGCGCTCCCGGTGCTCGGCGCTGATCAGCGGGCCCATCTGGGTCGCCGGGTCGTTCGGGTCGCCCACCCGCACCGCGCGCACCGCCTCGGCGAGCCGCGCGAGGAAGTCGTCATAGACGGAACGCTCCACCAGGATGCGCGAGCGGGCGCAGCAGTCCTGGCCGGAGTTGTCGAAGACCGCCATCGGGGCGGACTCGGCCGCCCGGGCGAGGTCGGCGTCGGCGAAGACGATGTTGGCGCTCTTGCCGCCCAGCTCCAGCGTCACCCGCTTGACCTGCTCGGCCGCCTTGGCGCCGATGAGCTTTCCGACCTCCGTCGAGCCGGTGAACACGATCTTCCGTACGTCGGGATGCTCGACGAGCCGGGCGCCGGCGACCTCACCCTCGCCGGGCACGACCTGGAGCACGCCCTCGGGCAGCCCGGCCTCCAGGGCGAGCTCGGCCAGCCGCAGCGCGGTCAGCGGCGTCCACTCGGCGGGCTTGACGATCACCGTGTTGCCGGCGGCCAGGGCCGGGGCGACTCCCCAGGTCATGATGACCATCGGGAAGTTCCACGGCACGATGATCCCCACCACGCCCAGCGGCTCTGCGAACGTGACGTCCACCCCGCCCGGCACCGGGATCTGCTTGCCGTGGTCGCGCTCCGGCGCGCCCGCGTAGAAGTTCAGCACGTCGCGGACGTTGCCCGCCTCCCAGCGGGCGTTGCCGATCGTGTGCCCGGCGTTGGCGATCTCCAGCCGCGCCAGCTCCTCCGCGTGGTCCTCGACCACCTGCGCGAAGCGGCGCAGCAGCCGGGCCCGCTCGCCCGGGGCGACCGCCCGCCACGCGGGGAAGGCCCGGGCGGCCCGCTCGACCACCCGGTCCACCTCGGCGGCGTCCGCCATCTCGACCTCGGCGACCACGTCTTCGGTCGCCGGATTGACTATCTTCACAGCCGTTCGAACCCCCGATAGAGCTCCCAGTCGGTGACCGCCGCGTCGAAGGCGGCCAGCTCGACCCGCGCGTTGTTGGCGTAGTGCTCGACCACGTCCTTGCCGAAGGCCTCCTCGGCGATCGGCGACTCCTCCCACAGCGCCAGGGCGTCGCGGAGCGTGGAGGGCACCCGCTCGGCCCCGGAGTCGTACGCGTTGCCGGTGAACGGCTCCTCCAGCTCCAGCCCGTCGTCGATGCCGCGCAGCCCCGCCGCGATCATGGCGGCGACCGCGAGGTACGGGTTGACGTCGCCGCCGGGCACCCGGTTCTCGATCCGCAGCGAGGGGCCGTGGCCGACCAGCCGCAGCGAGCAGGTGCGGTTGTCCACGCCCCACTTGACGGCGGTGGGGGCGAAGCTGCCGGGCACGAACCGCTTGTAGGAGTTGATGTTGGGCGCGTAGAGCAGGGTCAGCTCCCGCATCGCCGCGAGCTGACCGGCGATGAACCGCCGCCCGGTCTCCGACAGCCCGTACGGCTCGCCGCCCGCCATCACGGGGGTGCCGTCGGCCTCGCGCAGCGAGATGTGGATGTGGCAGGAGTTGCCCTCGCGCTGGTTCGGCTTGGCCATGAAGGTGATCGACCTGCCGTCCTGGGCGGCGATCTCCTTGGCGCCGTTCTTGTAGAACACGTGGTTGTCGCACGTGGTCAGCGCGTCGGCGAACCGGAAGGCGATCTCGTGCTGGCCGAGGTTGCACTCGCCCTTGGCCGACTCGACGTACAGCCCCGCGCCCTCCATGCCGAGCCTGATCCTGCGCAGCAGCGGCTCGATGCGGGAGGTGCCGAGCAGCGAGTAGTCGACGTTGTAGAGGTTGGCCGGGGTCAGGTCGCGGTAGCCCCGCTGCCAGGCCTGCTCGTAGCTGTCGTCGTAGACGACGAACTCCAGCTCGGTGCCGACGTAGGCGGTCCAGCCGCGTTCGGCGAGCCGGGCGAGCTGGCGGCGCAGGATCTGCCTGGGGGAGGCCACGACGTCGGCGCCGTCCTCCCACACCAGGTCGGCGAGCAGCAGCACGGTGCCCTCGTGCCAGGGCACGCGGCGCAGCGTCGACAGGTCGGGCCGCATGACGAAGTCGCCGTAGCCGCGCTCCCAGGACGACATGGCGTAGCCGTCCACGGTGTTCATGTCGACGTCCACCGCGAGCAGGTAGTTGCAGCCCTCCGCTGCGTGGCTCAGCACCTCCTCCAGGAAGTACCGCGCAGAAAGCCGCTTGCCCTGCAGCCGCCCCTGCATGTCGGTGACCGCGAGCAGGACCGTGTCCACGCGGCCCGCTTCGACGTCATCGCGGAGTCGATCCACGCTGAGCACGGTGCCTCCCGTCCAAAAGTCTGGAATCAGACCATTGAGGGCATGCAAGCACCATGTTCCCCTCGTCGTCAACAATGTCCGAGGGGTTTAACCTCGATCACAGGGACGGGGGACCCGCTGTGACGGGTGGAGGGACGATGCGCATGGAGATCACCCCGGCGGAGACGTCCGTCTCCCGTTCCCGGACCCCGGCCGAGCCCGCCTCTCGGGACGCGGCGGTGGGGATCACCGGCGCGGTGTCGCTGCTGCGGCCGGTGCGGGCGGGCAACGCGTTCGAGGAGACCGTCGAGCGCCTGCTCCAGGCCATCAAGCTCGGCGTCGTCCCGCACGGCGAGAAGCTGCCGCCGGAGCGCGAACTGGCCGCCCGGCTCGGCATCAGCAGGGTCACGCTGCGCGAGGCGATCCGCGCGCTGCAGGAGGCCGGTTACCTCGACGTACGGCGCGGCCGGTACGGCGGGGCCTTCGTCGTCTACCAGCCGCCGAGCCCGCGCAAGGGCGACCTGCGCAGGGCCGTCACCCGGATGGGAGAAGACGACCTCGAAGACGCGCTGACGTTCCGGATGGCCGTCGAGTGCGGGGCGGCCCGGGTGCTCGCGACCACCGAGCTGACCCCGGGACAGCGGGAGACGCTCGCCGCCCGGCTGGCCGGGGTGAACGACGCGGCGCCGGCCGACTATCGCAGGATGGACATCGCGTTCCACCTGGCGATCGCGGAGCTGAGCGGGTCGCCGCTGCTGGCCGCCGCGTGCGCCGACGCCCGGCTGCGGGTCACCGACCTGCTCAACGCGATCCCCGTGCTGGGGCCCAACATCGAGCACGCCGCGGTGCAGCACGCCGCCATCGCCGCCGCGATCCTGGACGGCGACCCCGAGGCGGCCGAACGGGCGGTGGCCGAGCACCTGGAGGGCACGGCGGCCCTGCTGCGCGGCTTTCTCGCGTGACCACTTCCCCCGCGTCGTAGCATCGGAGGCCGGGGGATCGCTTGATGGCCGGCTGGTTTCACGAACGCATCATCGAGGCGCACCGTCTGCCGCTGTTCTGCTTCTTCGCCGCGTTGATCACGGCGTTCGTCTTCACACGGGTGAACGTACGGCTGATCAGGGCACGGGTGCGGTGGCTCGGCAACGTCAGCGTGGGCGAGATGCACATCCACCACGTGGTGTTCGGCGTGGTGCTCACGCTGCTCGGCGGGGTGGCCGGGCTGGTCCTGTCGGACGTGTCCACGGGGTGGTACTCGTTCTCCGCGGCCGTGTTCGGCGTGGGCGCCGCCCTCGTGCTCGACGAGTTCGCGCTGATCCTGCACCTGCGCGACGTCTACTGGCAGGAGGAGGGCCGCACCTCCGTGGACGCGGTCTTCGTGGCGATCGCCGCCACCGGCCTGCTGCTGCTCGGGCTGCGCCCGCTCACCTGGAACGGCGCGGCGGACGGCGGCCACTGGACGGCTCTCGCGTTCCTCTTCGTCAACCTAATCTTCGCCGTGATCACCCTGCTCAAGGGGAAGATCTGGAGCGGCCTGCTGGGCCTGTTCGTGCCGCCGCTGCTGTACGTGGGGGCGGTGCGGGTGGCCCGTCCCGGCTCGCCCTGGGCCCGCTGGTGCTACTCCGAGCGGGCGCGGCGGCCCCGGCCACGCCTGATGGCCAAGGCGATCCACCGGGAGGAGCGCTGGCGCCGCCCGGTCATCCGGGTGAAGATCGCGGTGCAGGAGTTCGTCTCCGGCCGCCACGACCTGCCCGCGCCCGCGCTGCCCGACCGGCGCCTCCGGCGGCGGGTCGTGTCCCCCCGTCCCCGGCAGGGGGCGGACCATCCCGGGCGTCCCTGGCGGTCGGGCCGGCCCCGCGCCCACTGAGACCACGCCGCCGTCCCGAAAGAGGGATGATCCGTGACGCCGGGCCGACGACCGTGAGCGGTCACCGAACCTCCGGGGCCGGGGAGGAGTCGTAGGAGACAGGGCGGCAGCCGCGCCTTTCCGATTCGCCTTCGCCAAGGAGGCTGTGACTGATGGCTCGATGGTCATTCCGGCGGTTTTTATCGGGTGCCGGGTCGGTCGCGTTCTTCGTGGCCTGGTTCGGCATCCTGATCGTGGCGCTCGTCGCCCAGGTTTCCAACCTCGTCTCGGCCCTGGACCTGGGGCGGCACGGTGTCCGCACCACCGGCGTCGCCCTCGCCACCCGGTCGGAGACGTGGAACGACACCGACGGCCACCCCATTACCGTTGACTACACGAAGATCGGTTTCACGGTGGGCGCACAACGGCACGTCGAGGAGATCTCCGGCCGGTACGCGACAGGGGAGAAGGTCCGCATCGTCTACGACCCCGAGAACGTGAACGTCGTCAGGAGCGAGGAGGACACCGGCCTCGGCGGGCTGGCCGGACATTTCGTGCTGATCGCCATCCTGCTCGCCATGCTGGTCTTTGGCGTCAGCTTCGTTTTCTCCTGGTACCGATGGTGACGATGCCCGCCGCGATGTGATCGAGATCCGCGTACGCGCCGAGGATCCGGCTCCGGGAACGCCCTGCCGGGACGTGTGCCGATCGCTCAAAGAGCATTTCGGCCGGTTCTGTGGGTATTTCACCCCAAGTAAGAGCGGTGGGGGTGGGAGGGGTGGTCATGGAGTCTCGCGAGCGGTTCATGTTCCAGCGGATGGCGGCACAGCTCAAAGGGGAGGCGGCGCTCCTGACGGGGGACCGGCTCATGGCTGCCGAGGCACGCGCGGAGGAGGCCGAGGCCGACCTGTGCCTCACCTGGTACGCGATCATGGACACCACCCGGATGATCCGCCTGACCTACGGAGTGCCGGGATGAGGGATCATCACGGTGGGTGCGCGGGCGATACTGACGTGGTGACCGCGTCTTCCACCTTCCCGGCGCCCCCGTTCCACCTGCGCCTCATCGAGGACGCGCGGCCGGTCCTCGACCGCTACGGCCTGCTGCTCGCCGGCGGTTACGCGCTGCTGGCGCACGGATGCACGTCGAGGCCGGTGGACGACCTCACCTTCGCCACCGGCGGCGAGGCCCCGCTGGAGGAGGCCGGCCGGGCGCTGGCCGAGGCGTTCGGCAGCACCGGCCTGTCGGCCGAGGTGCGCGAGGCCGGCGCCCGCATCGGCCGCGTCGTCGTCACCGACGAGATCACCGGCCAGTCGTGCGAGGTCGCCCTGCTCCGCGAGCCGCTGCGCGACCGGCCCGCCGACATCGGCCCCTGCCGGGTGCTCGGCCTGGACGACGCCGTGGGGCTCAAGGTGCGCGCGCTGCAGGACCGCGGCCTGCCGCGCGACTTCGCCGACGTGGCCTCGGTGTCCGGCCTCTACTCCTTCCGCCTGCTCGAACAGCTCGGCGCGCGCTACGACGACGAGTGGCGGGTGGAGGACCTGGTCGAACGGCTGGAGACCGTCGACCTGCTGGCCGACGAGGCGTTCGGCGGCCTGGACGAGGAGGGCGTCGCCGCCGTACGCCGCTTCGCGTACGCCTGGGCGGAGGACATCAAACTGCGCCGCGTCGACGACGGCGACGCCGAGTTCGACCTGGACGTCCCCGACCTGGACTGATCCACGACGTCCGAAATCCCCGCGCGCATCGGCGTTTCCGGTGAATTAGGGTCTCCGGGAGATCGCACACAGGCTGCGCAGGGCCCGGGCACAGGGCCGGCGCGCCCGGTCCGTGCGCAGTGCTCGCGGAGGGGGCTCCATGGGGACGGAGGGCGACGGCCCTGACGGGGGACGGCCCGCGCCACGGCCGAAGGCGTCACTAGGGGAGCGCGCCGCCTGGCGGCTGCTGCTCGACCAGGTGCGCCCCCACCGGCGGGTGCTGCTGCTGGGCGGCGTGCTCAGCCTCGTCGGCAGCCTCACCGGGCTCGCCATGCCGGTCATGGCCAAGCGGGTGATCGACACGTTCGGCGCGGGCGGCGCACTGGCCGGCCCGGTGCTCGGGCTGTCGGCCGCCGTCCTGGCCGGGGCGCTGATCTCGGCGGCCGGGCGGTTCCTGCTGGAGCGGATGGGCGAGACCATCGTGCTCGACTCGCGCCGGGGCCTGGTCGACCGCATCCTGCGGCTCACGGTCTCCGACGTCGACCGGCTCAAGCCCGGCGACCTGCTGTCGCGGGTCAGCTCCGACACCACCCTGCTGCGAGCCGTGTGCACCGACGCGCTGGCCTCGCTGGTCGGCTCGGTGTTCACGTTCCTGGGCGCCGCCGTGATGATGGCGATCATGGACGGCCTGCTGCTGGTCGTCACGCTCGCCGTCGTCGCGCTGGTCGGGCTCCTGGGCGTGGTCATCGCCCCGCGCATCCGCCGCGCCTCCCTTCAGGCACAGGTGGCGCTCGGCGAGATGGGCTCGATGCTCGACCGCGCCCTCCAGGCGTTCCGTACGGTCAAGGCCAGCGGCGCGGAGGCGCGGGAGATCGCGACGGTGGGCACGGCGGCCGCCGAGGCGCGCGACCGGGGCGTGGCCGCCGCCGCGTGGACCTCGCTGGCCGGGATCGGCGCGTGGATGTCGATCCAGCTCGCGTTCCTCGCGGTGCTGGGGGTGGGCGGCGCGCGGGTCGCGTCGGGGCAGATGGAGATCTCCACCCTGATCGCGTTCCTGATGTACCTGTTCTATCTGGTCTCCCCGATCGGCCAGATCGTGCAGAGCCTCACGCAGATCCAGAACGGCCTGGCCGCGGTGACCCGCATCCAGGAGATCGCCACGCTGCGCACCGAGCCCGCCGCCCCGGCGGCGCGGGCGGGGGGCGAGCCGGTCGGGGTGACGTTCTCCGGGGTCGTCTTCCGCTACGGCGACGACCGGCCGGTGGTCCACCAGGGTGTGACGTTCGAGGTGCCGGCGGGCGGCATGACCGCGCTGGTCGGCCCCTCGGGCGCGGGCAAGTCGACGGTGTTCGGCCTGGTCGAGCGGTTCTACGAGCCGCAGGAGGGGACGATCACCGTCGGCGGGCGCGACATCCGCGAGTGGCCGCTCGGCGAGCTGCGGGCCATGCTCGGCTACGTCGAGCAGGACGCCCCCGTGCTCGCGGGGACGTTGCGGGAGAACCTCGTCTTCGGCGCGCCCGGAGCGACCGACGAGGAGGTCGCCCGCGCCCTCGCCCGTACGCGCCTGGACGACCTGGTCGAGCGGTTGCCCGAGGGACTGGAGACGCCGGTCGGCCATCGCGGCGTGCTGCTGTCGGGCGGCGAGCGGCAGCGGGTCGCCATCGCCAGGGCGCTGCTGCGCAAACCCCGGCTGCTGCTGCTCGACGAGGCGACCTCACAGCTCGACGCGGTCAACGAGATGCGGCTGCGGGAGGTCGTGGCGGAGGTGGCGCGCGAGACCACGGTGCTGGTGATCGCCCACCGCCTGTCCACCGTGACCGGCGCCGACCGGATCGTGGTGATGGAGGCCGGTCGCGTGCGGGCCTGGGGGACCCACGACGAGCTGGTCTCGGCCGACGAGCTCTACCGCGAGCTGGCCGCCACGCAGTTCCTCGTCTCGTCCTGACCGGCGTCCGCGAAGTCCTGCCGACCGGCACACGCGATGTCCGTCCGACCGGCACACGCGAAGCCCGTCCGACCGACGCACGCGATGTCCGTCCTGACCGGCGTCCGCGAAGTCCGGCCGACCGGTGTCCGAGATCCCCGCGTGACCGGTGCCCGTGATCTCCGCAGACGCCGATGGCGAAGCCGTGAGCAGCCCTTACACCGGGCCACAGCTTCTTTCGACCGGAGACCGGGAAGATCGGTGGTGCGTAACCTCTCCTTCACCACCGCCCGGTTGCCGGAGCTGTCGCGCGTGCGGGCGCGTCCGGTGACCAGGGTCGGAGGCGGGGCGTCCCGGCCATGCCGGGGCGCTCCGCCACGCTTCACAGGCTGCCGGTTATCCGGCTACCCGGTTATCCGGCGAGGTGGCGCATGGAGCGGACCGACCAGGCCAGGGCGGGCACCGCGAGCACCGCCATCAGGACGAACGCGAGCGCCACGTGGCCGTCCGCGAGGTCGCCGGCGAACAGCGCCCGCCCGGCCTCGACCGCGTGATAGAGCGGGTTTACCTGGGCCACCGTCCGCATCCACGCCGGAGCGAGCGACATCGGCAGCAGGATGCCGGTGAACAGGATCAGCGGCAGCGCGAAGAACTGCAGGATCTGCGACATGCCGTTCTCGTCCCGCACCGCGAGGGCCAGGCCGTACGACAGGCCGGAGGCGAAAAGACCGGTCAGGGCCATGAGCACGAGCATCAGGGCGACGCCGGGCAGGCTGGGCCGCATGCCCATCAGCAGGGCCACCACGATGATCACCAGAGCCTGCGCCACCAGCACGATCATGTCGCGCAGTGTCCGGCCCAGGACGATGGCCGGGCGGCTCGCCGGGCTCGCGGCGAGCCGTTCGAGCACTCCGGTGCGGATCTCTGCGATCATGCCGAAGCCGACGAACAACGAGCCGAACAGCGCGATCATCACCATCACGCCGGGGGTGAACATGGCGAGCGTCCGCTCGTCCCGCACGCCGGGCATGGTGTTGGCCAGCAGCGGGGCGAACAGCAGCAGATAGAGGACGGGCTGGAGGAGGCCGAAGAACGGCCAGATCGGATTGCGGGCGGTGTTGCGCAACTCGTAGGCCAGGAACAGGCCGGTGTGCTTCAGCATGGCTGCGTCTCTCCGTCGGCGTGTCTTTCCGCGGGCGGGTGATTTTCGAGTGGAGTTCAGGCGGCGTCGCGGAGCGAGCGGCCGGTCTTGTGCAGGAAGACGTCGTCGAGCGTGGCCCGTTCGAGCGCGACCGACTCCAGGGTCAGGCCGTGCCCGGTGAGCGCGGCCATCAGGTGCGGCAGTGCCCGCTCGCCGTCGTCGAGATAGACGCGCAGCAGGTCGCCGCCGGCCCGCACCTCCCGCGCGTACGGCAGGCCCTCCAGCACTCGCGCCGCCTCGTCCGTGCCGGACACCCGCAGGGACACGACATCCCCGGCGATCTCGCGCTTGAGCTCGGCGGGCGTCCCGGCCGCGACGACGCGCCCGTGGTCGACGATGACGAGGCGGTCGCACAGCGCGTCGGCCTCGTCCAGATAGTGGGTGCTGAGCAGGACGCTCGTCCCGGCGTCGCGCAGCGCCTTGATCTGGTCCCACAGGTTGGCCCGGTTCTGCGGGTCGAGGCCGGTGGTGGGCTCGTCGAGGAACAGCAGCGGCGGCCGGTGCACCAGGCCGAGCGCGATCGCGACCCGCCGCTTCTGGCCTCCCGACAGGGTGCGGGCCGGCCGGTCGGCCAGTGTCGTGAGGTCGAACGCCGCGAGCACCTCGGCGGTGCGGGTGGTGGCCTCGGCCGCCGTCAGGCCGTTGACCCGGGCGGCGAGCATGAGGCCGGCCCTGGCCGTGTTGTATTCGTCCACGCCGCCGGCCTGGCCGACGTACCCGATGCGGCGCCGCACCTGCTCGGGGGAGGCCAGCAGGTCGTGCCCGGCCACCGTCGCGGTGCCGCCGGTGGGCGCGACCAGCGTGGCCAGCATGCGGATCGTCGTGGTCTTCCCCGCGCCGTTCGGGCCGAGCACCCCGAAGATCTCGCCCTCGGCGACGTCGAGGGCGACGCCGCGCACGGCCTCCACCGGCTCGGCGGCCGGGCCGCCGCGGCGGCCACGGCGCCCACGGGGGCCGCGAGGGCGGTAGGTCTTGCGTAACTCCCGCGCTTCAATGATCACATTCGGCTCCTCGTCGGTCAGGGAAGGTCGTCGTGCTCGATGCGCTCGACGGCCTGTTCCAGCCACTCCAGCTGGGCGCGGAATTCGGCCGCGGTCAGCTCCAGGCACTCGTCCACGTGCCGCGGGGCGCCCGCCGCGCGCTTGGCGTGACGGGCCCGCTCGTAGCTCGCGAACCCCGCGCGCAGCAGCTCGGCCCTTTCCCGCACGATCGCCGGCAGATCGGCCTTGGGCAGCCGGTCCATGAACGTCAGCGCGACCTGGAACGGGTCGACGATCGGCATGATCTCCGACCAGTGCTCGCGGAGCCGCCGGTCGAACTCGGCCCGTCCCTCGGGCGTGATGCCGTAGACCGTCCGCCCCCGGCCGGAGGGCCGGTCGTCGCCGACCACTTCGAGCAGGCCCTCCTGGGCCATCTTCCCGAGGGCGTGGTAGATCGAGCCGAAGGCGATGTTGGCCCAGTGCTGGGCGCCCCACAGTTCGAGTTTCTTGCGCACCTCGTAGCCGTGCAGCGGCCCATCGAGCAGCACGCCCAGGATCAGCACTCGCGTCGATGACATATTCAAATTTGTATACAAGTTTGAGTATGGTAGTCAACCATGAACCGCGAGACAGACAGGCACGAGATCCGCAGGGACGACGACGGCGCCCTGCTCGGATACGTCCGGCGGACCGGCGGGGGGTGGGGGCCGCTGACCGTCTTCGGCTACCCCATCGGCCCGGCCGGGCCGTACGAGCGGGCGGAGGAAGAGGTGCGCCGCGCCGGGCTCGACGTGCTCGCCGGGCAGTGGGAGTTCCTCGAAGACGGCGAGTGGTATCGCTGCGTGATCCTGGAGGCCTCCGCCGGCGAGGTGCGGGTGCGCCCGGCCGACCACCGCTACCCCCACCACCGCTACGCCCTGACCCTGGAGCGCCCCACCCCCGAGACGCTGCGCCCGGGGCGGTGAAACGCCCGCCGCACCCGGCCGGCCGGAAACGCGCCACGCGGTGTGCGGCAAGATCCGCGCGGCGTTCTAAGGTGAGGTCCATGCGACCCACGGCTCTGATCACCGGCGCCTCGCGGGGTGTGGGGGCGGCGATCGCCCGTGCCCTCGCCTCCGACTACGACCTCTTCCTGGGCGGCCGGGACGGCACGGCGCTCGACGCGCTGTGCGCGGAACTGCCCGCCGCCCGCCCCTGGGCGGTGGAGCTGACCGAGCTCACCCCCGCCGACGTGGAGGGGATCGAGCGGCTCGACGTGCTCGTCCACAGCGCGGGCGTCGCCAGTGTCGGGCCCCTGGCCGACACCCCCGCCCGCGAGTGGCGGCGGCTGATGGAGGTCAACGTCATCGCGGTCGCCGAGCTGACCCGGCTGCTGCTGCCCGCGCTGCGCGCGGCACGCGGGCACGTCGTGCTGATCAACTCGGGGGCCGGGCAGCGGGCCAACCCCAACTGGGGCGCCTACGCCGCGAGCAAGTTCGCCCTGCGGGCGTTCGGCGACACGCTGCGCGAGGAGGAGCACGCCAACGGCGTCCGGGTCACCGCGATCTTCCCCGGGCGGGTGGACACCGACATGCAACGAGCCATCCGGGCCCAGGAGGGCGGGCCGTACGAGCCGGGAAGATACCTGGAGCCGGAATCGGTGGCGCGGGCCGTGCTGGCCGCGGTGACGGCGACGCCCGACGCCCACGTCACCGAGATCACCGTGCGGCCGGCTGGGGGACCCACCCGCTGACGCCCCCGCGAGGCGCGCGGGACGGATGTTCATTACAGTGGCATCACCGCCATGCCGCCCATCTGGAGGACCGGTGCACGTGACCTACTGGTGCGAGATGGCGTGGCTGCCGCCCGGCGAGATCGTGGAGAGCGTGGTCGTCGGCGTCGAGGGCCGCCGCATCGTCGAGGTCAGGCCCGAGGCGGCGCCTCCACCCGGAGCCGTACGGCTGGCCGGGCTCACCCTGCCCGGCCTGGCCAACTGCCATTCCCACGCCTTCCACCGCGCCCTGCGCGGCCACACCCAGACCGGCCGCGGCAGCTTCTGGACCTGGCGCGAGCGGATGTACGCGGTCGCCGAGGCGCTCGGCCCGGACAGCTACCTCGACCTGGCCACCGCGACGTACGCCGAGATGGCGCTCGCCGGGATCACCACCGTGGCCGAGTTCCACTACCTGCACCACGGACCCGGGGGGCGGCCGTACGCCGACCCGAACGCGATGGGCCACGCGCTGGTCGAGGCGGCCAGGAGGGCCGGGCTGCGCATCACCCTGCTCGACACCTGCTATCTGACCGGCGGCATCGGCGACGCCCTCACCGGCACCCAGCTGCGCTTCGGCGACGGGGACGCCGATCGATGGGCCGCCAGGGCCGACGACCTCGCCCAGGTGTACGAGGGCGAGGAGGACGTCGAGATCGGCGCGGCCATCCACTCCGTGCGCGCGGTGCCGCCCGAACAGATGCCCGTGGTCGTCGACTTCGCCCACCGGCACACCGCGCCGCTGCACGCGCACGTCTCCGAGCAGCCGGCGGAGAACGAGGCGTGCGTCGAGCTCTACTCGGCCACGCCCGTGCAGGTGCTGCACGAGCACGGCGCGCTCGGACCACGCTCGACGGCGGTGCACGCCACCCACCTGTCCGACGTGGACGTGGCGCTGCTCGGCGGCTCCACCACCCACGTGTGCATGTGCCCCACCACCGAGCGCGACCTCGCCGACGGCGTCGGCCCCGCCCGCAGGCTGCTGGACGCCGGATCGCCCGTCACGCTCGGCACCGACAGCCAGGCGGTCATCGACCTGTTCGAGGAGGCCAGGGCGGTGGAACTGGACGAGCGGCTGGTCACCGGCGAGCGCGGGCACTGGCACGCCGAGCAGCTCCTGAACGCCGCGACCGCCATCGGGCAGGCGTCGCTGGGTTTCCCCGACGCCGGATGCCTGGTGCCCGGGGCCTGGGCCGACCTCGTCTCCGTCCGGCTCGACTCGGTCCGTACGGCCGGAGCCACCAAGGCGACTGCGGTGGAGGCGGTGGTGTTCGCCGCCACCTCCGCCGACGTCTACTCGGTGGTCGCGGGCGGACGGCGGATCGTGGAGGACGGACGGCACGTGCTCGGTGACGTCGGCGCGCTGCTGGGCGAGGCGCTCGCCCCGCTCAACCGGTGAGGTTTGCGCCGTTCACGGGGTGGCGAGGATCAGGAAACGTGGGGCCGAGCGGCATGACATCAGTCGTTTACACGGGGATCGGATCGCTGTACACGGCGGACCCCGAGCGGGAGGAGATCGAGGACGCCGCGCTGGTGGCGGAGAACGGGGTGGTCCGGTGGATCGGCCGGTCCGCCGACGCCCCGGCCGCCGACGAGCAGGTCGACGTGGAAGGGCGCGCGGTCATCCCGGGGTTCGTGGACAGCCACGCGCACCTGGTGTTCGCCGGCGACCGCACCGAGGAGTTCGCCGCGCGGATGGCCGGACGGCCCTACACCGCGGGCGGCATCCGCTCGACCGTCGAGGCCACCCGCCGGGCCACCATCCCCGAGCTGGTGTCCACCACCGCTCTGCTGGTGTCGGAGATGGCCATGCAGGGCACGACGACGTTCGAGATCAAGAGCGGCTACGGCCTCACCGTGGACGACGAGCGCCGCAGCCTGGAGATCGCCTGCCAGTTCACCGAGGAGACCACGTTCCTCGGGGCGCACGTCGTGCCGCCGGAGGCGTGCGCCGACGACTACGTCCGCCTCGTGACCGGCCCGATGCTGGAGGCGTGCGCGCCGTACGCCAAGTGGGTGGACGTGTTCTGCGAGCGCGGCGCGTTCGGCGAGGAGCACAGCAGGGAGGTGCTCGCGGCGGGCCGCAAGGCCGGGCTGCAGCTCAGGGTGCACGCCAACCAGCTCGGCCCGGGGCCGGGCGTGCGGCTGGCCTGCGAGATGGGGGCGGCATCCGCCGACCACTGCACCCATCTCGATGACGCCGACGTGGACGCGCTGGCCGCCTCCGGGGTGGTCGCCACCCTGCTGCCGGGCGCGGAGTTCTCCACCAGGTCGCCCTACCCGGACGCGCGGCGGCTGCTCGACGCGGGCGTCACGGTGGCCCTGGCGACCGACTGCAACCCGGGCACCTCGTTCACCACCTCGATGCCGTTCTGCGTCGCTCTCGCCGTACGCGAGATGGGCATGACGCCGCTCGAGGCCGTGCGGGCGGCAACCCGTGGCGGCGCACGGGCGCTGCGGCGCACCGACGTGGGCACCCTGTGCGTCGGCGCCCGCGCGGACCTCGTCATCCTGGAGGCGCCGTCGTACGTCCACCTCGCGTACCGGCCCGGAGTGCCGCTGGTGGCGCAGGTGTGGCGAATGGGGCGCCGCCTCGTTTAGACCCGCGCAACCTGGGTAAACGCCTTTCTTCCCGGCCGCGCATCCTCCTCAGGGAGGAAACCGAAACCATTCCCCGGTCGTATCCGTTTGGGGAATCTTTGCCATGGACCGGCCGTTGTCCGGGTCAGAAGCAGGAAGCCGGGGACCGTGCCGAACGGGGCGGACACGTCCGGCTCACCGGCTCACATATTGCATATCGCGGCGGCGGAACGAGGTGCCATCGGATGGCGACGGGGAATCGGACGCAGGAACAGCACATCTCTGACCGGGATCTGCTCGGGACATATCTGGCCGAGATCGGCCGCGTCCCCTTGCTGACCGCGGAGCAGGAGGTCGAGCTGGCCAAGCGTATCGAGGCGGGGTTGTTCGCCGAGCAGTTGCTCGACAGCGGGCGGCCCGAGCCGAAGATCGCGAATGCGACCGACGAGGAGCTGGAGCGAATCGCGATCTCGGGACGGCGGGCCAAGGACGAATTCATCCAGGCCAATCTGCGCCTCGTGGTCGCGGTCGCGAGGAAATACTCCGGACGGGGAATGCCGCTGATCGATCTTGTGCAGGAGGGCAACCTCGGTCTGGTCCGCGCGGTGGAGAAGTTCGACTATCGCCGGGGATACAAGTTCTCGACCTACGCCACCTGGTGGATCAGGCAGTCGGTGGGCCGCTCGATCCACGAGCAGGCGCGGCCGGTGCGGCTGCCCACCCACGCGGGCGAGCAGATGACGCGGCTCATGCGGGTGCGCAGGGACATGCTGGCGGAGTTCGACGCAGAGCCGACCGACGCCGACCTCGCCGAGGTGCTCGACCTGCCGATCGAGCGGGTGCAGGAGCTGCGCCGCTGGGCCTCCGACCCGGTCTCCCTCCAGCTCGGCGTGGGCGACGAGGACGAGACCGAGCTCGGTGACATGATCGCCGACGAGACCTGGGCGGACCCCGAGCAGCAGGCCATGGCCACGCTGGAGAAGGAGCGCCTGGAGGAGTGGCTGACCGGCCTGGAGGGCCAGATGCGCGAGATGCTGCGCTGGCGGTACGGCCTGGTGGACGGCCGCGAGCACACCCTCACCGAGGTGGGGGAGCGCTACGGCATCGGCCGTGACCGCGCCCGGCGCATCGAGCGCGACGCGCTGGTGCGGCTGCGCAAGATGGCCAGCGCCGCGTAACACGCGCCCCCACACCGGCCGGTTCGTCACGCGGGGCGGGCGTTCGCCCCGCGTGCCGGCCGCCTCGCCGCTACGAGGCTTCGCCGTCGAGCCCCAGCGCGTGCGCGTTTCCGGCGCACCAGTCGGAGAAGCCGGGGGGCGGTGGCCGATGGTGGCGGCGATGCTCTCGACCTGCCCCGCGATGGTGAACGTCTCGTCGCCGGTGAGGGTGTAGGTCCGGCCTTCGTGGCCGTTCTCGGTCAGCACGAGGGCGGCGACGGCCGCGACAGCAGGCTCGTGAGGCTCTGGCTGACCGACGCGGGCCGAGCGCTCCGGGAGCCGGTCGCGGCCGAGCGCCATGGCCTGGAGGAGAAGATCACCGCCGGGCTCACCGAGGCCGAGATCCGCAAGCTGATGACCGCGCTGGGCAAGGTCTACGAGTCGGCCAGAGCTCTGCTGTGAGCAGGGCATCGTGACGCGCACCCTCTTTGGGGGTGCGCGTTTTGTCGTTCCAGACACATCCGAAACAGGCCCGAAACACGGTGGTGGCGAGTTTCACACATGTGAAACACACATGGTCGTGGGCTGAAACGGCGGAAGAACACGCTGTCGCCAACGTCAGTGCGCCAGCCGGCCGAGGTTGCCCGGGAGGAAGTCACTGCGGGAGTGATAACGGCCATACGCCAAATGTAAGGAGGGCCGCGTCGGTGAAGATCGATACCGGCACCACCGCCTGGATGATCACAGCCACCGCTCTGGTGCTGCTGATGACGCCCGGGCTCGCGTTCTTCTACGGGGGCATGACCAGGGCGAAGAGCGTCCTGAACATGATGATGATGTCTTTCGTCAGCATCATCACCATCACCCTCGCCTGGGTCCTGTACGGCCACTCGCTGGCCTTCGACGCCTTCGGCGACGGTGACAACTTCATCAACAAGCTCGTGGGCGGGGGAGACGCCCTTGGCCTGCAGAGCCTGATCGACACGCCCACCGCGGACGACGGCACCGGTATGCCGAGCCTGGTGTTCTCGGCCTTCCAGCTCACCTTCGCGATCATCACCGTGGCTCTCATCAGCGGCGCCATCGCCGACCGCGCGAAGTTCGGCGCGTGGGTCGTCTTCGGCCTCGCCTGGGCGACGATCGTCTACTTCCCCGTGGCCCACTGGGTCTGGGGCGGCGGCTGGCTGGCGAACCTCGGCATCGAGGACTTCGCGGGAGGCACGGTCGTCCACGTGAACGCCGGTGCCGCCGGCCTCGCGCTGGCGCTGGTGCTCGGCAAGCGCACCGGGTGGCGCAAGGACCCGATGCGGCCGCACAACCTGACCCTGGTCCTGCTCGGCGTGGGTCTGCTGTGGTTCGGCTGGTTCGGCTTCAACGCGGGCTCCGAGCTCGCCGTCGACGGCACCGCCGGCCTCGCCTTCATGAACACCCAGGTCGCCACGGCCGCCGCCGCCGGTGCCTGGATCCTCGTGGAGAAGCTGCGCGACGGCCACTCCACCACCCTCGGCGTCGCCTCCGGCGCCGTCGCCGGCCTCGTCGCCATCCCCCCCGCCTGTGGCTTCATCGACCCGTGGGCGGCGCTCGTGCTCGGCCTCGTCGCCGGCGCGGTCTGCGCGTACGCGGTCGGCCTGAAGTATCGCCTCGGCTTCGACGACTCGCTCGACGTGGTCGGCGTGCACCTGGTCGGCGGCGCGATCGGCGCGGTCGCGCTCGGTATCATCGCCCGCTACCCCTTCGCGGACGGCCAGAACCAGGGCCTCATCTACGGCGGCCCGATCTCGCAGCTCGGCGTGCAGGCCCTCGGTCCTGTCGCGGTCGGCCTCTACTCCTTCATCATGGCGTATGTCATCGGGAAGATCATCGACAAGACGATGGGCTTCCGGATCAACCAGGAGGACGAGGTCACCGGCATCGACATCACGACTCACGCCGAGACCGGGTACGACCTCGGCACCGTCCACTCCTCGGGAGTGGCCTCAGTCAACGGGCCCGT
The DNA here is from genome assembly GCF_008033685.1 of Microbispora sp. CSR-4. Classification (NCBI taxonomy): domain Bacteria; kingdom Bacillati; phylum Actinomycetota; class Actinomycetes; order Streptosporangiales; family Streptosporangiaceae; genus Microbispora; species Microbispora sp. CSR-4. The sequence continues at coordinate 11,542 of NZ_VJVX01000044.1, read as the reverse complement.
GCCCGCGCCTGCGAAGAAGGTCGACGCATGAAACTCATCACCGCAGTCATCAAGCCGTTCAAACTGGACGACGTGAAGGCCGCCCTGGAGCAGTTCGGCATCAAGGGAATGACCGTCTCGGAGGCCAGCGGCTACGGCCGTCAGCGCGGCCACACCGAGGTCTACCGCGGCGCCGAGTACCAGGTCGACCTGGTGCCCAAGGTCCGGGTCGAGGTCCTCGCCGAGGAGGACGACGCCGAAGACGTCATCGACGTCATCGTCAAGGCGGCCCAGACCGGCAAGATCGGCGACGGCAAGGTCTGGTCGGTCCCCGTGGACACCGTCGTCCGGGTCCGCACCGGGGAGCGCGGGCCGGAGGCGCTGTAACCGGATGATGAGAGGGGAGGCGCGCTCGTTCGCCGCGGTCCGCAAGGACAGGGCCGCGGACATCGACAGATGGCTCACCGATCTGTTCCGCACGGCGGCGACACGGCCGTACGCGCGGGAGGGCGGATCGGGAGGGAAGGGCGGCTTCCCCGACGAGCGTGGCCCCGCCGCCTCCCACGGGATCGGCCCCACTGGAATCGGACACAGCGGGGCCGCTCCCAACGGGATCAGCGGGGTCGCCCTCGTCGCGGTCGGCAGCCTGGGGCGGGGCGAGCTCGCCCCGGGCAGCGACCTCGACCTGGTCCTGCTGCACGACGGCCGCGACGATGTGGCGAAGATCGCCGACCGCATCTGGTATCCCATCTGGGACTCCGGAATCGGCCTCGACCACTCGGTCCGTACGGTGGACGAGGCGGTGAAGGTCGCCAGGGAGGACCTCAAGGCCGTGCTGGGCCTGATCCAGGCGCGCCACGTCGTGGGGGACCCAGAGCTGACCAGGGCCGTACGGGAGGCCGTGCTCGCCGAGTGGCGGGCCGACTCCCGGCGCAGGCTCGCCGAGCTGCGCTCCTCGGCCGACAAGCGCGCCGAGGTCGGCGGTGAGCTGGCCTTCCTGCTCGAACCCGATCTCAAGGACTCCAGGGGCGGGCTGCGCGACGTGCAGGCGATGCAGGCCGTGGCCGCCGCCTGGGTCGCCTCGGCCCCCGGCCCGCGGGTCCGGGAGGCGTACGAGCTGCTGCTGGATATCAGGCACGGGCTGCACCTGGTCACCGCGCGCGGCACCGACCGCCTGGTGCTCCAGGAACAGGACGCGGTCGCGGGCACACTGGGCCTGCTGGACGCCGAGGCGCTGATGCGCCGCCTGGCCGAGGCGGGGCGCACCATCTCCCACGCGTTCGACGCCACCTGGCGGACGGTCGACCGGCTGCTCACCGGTCCCGCGCCGCGGGGCCGCAGGCCGCTCGCCGACGGCGTGGTGGAGCACGGCGGCGAGGTCGTGCTGGCCCGCGGTGTCAACCCGCGCACCGACCCCACGCTCGTGCTGCGCGCCGCCGCGGCCGCCGCCGAGGCCGGGCTGCCGCTCGCGCCCGCGACGGTGAGCGCGCTCGCCGCGCAGTCGCCGCCCTTGCCCGTGCCGTGGCCTCCGGAGGCGCGCGGCGCGCTGGTCGCCCTGCTCGGCGCGGGGCGCGCGGCCGTGCCGGTCTGGGAGGAGCTCGACCAGGCCGGTGTGCTCGTGAAGCTCATCCCCGACTGGGAGCGGGTGCGGCACCGCCCCCAGCGCAACCCGGTCCACCGCTACACCGTGGACCGGCACCTCATCGAGACCGCGGCCGGGGCCGCGGCCTTCACTCGCGAGGTGTCCCGTCCCGACCTGCTGCTGATCTCGGCGCTCCTGCACGACGTCGGCAAGGGCTGGCCGGGCGATCACTCCACCACAGGTGAGATCGTCGCCAGGGACATCGGCACCCGCATGGGCCTGCCGCCGGCGGACGTGGACATCCTCGCCACCGTGGTGCGTCATCACCTGCTGCTGCCGGAGACCGCCACCCGGCGCGACCTGGACGACCCGGTCACCATCTCCAGGGTCGCGGAGGCCGTCGGGTCCCGGGAGGTGCTCGAACTGCTGGCCGCGCTGGCGGTGGCCGACGGCAACGCCACCGGCCCGGCCGCATGGAACTCCTGGAAGGCGTCCCTGGTCTCCGACCTGGTCCGGCGGGTGCGGTCGGTGCTGTCCGGCACGCCGCCGATGCCCGCGCCCGTGCTCTCCCCCGAACAGGCGGCGCTCGCCCGGCACGGCGGTGGCGCGGTGCGGGTGAACGGGAGCGCGGTCACCGTGGTCGCGCCCGACCGGCCGGGCCTGCTGTGGCGGGCGGCCGGGGTGCTCGCGGCGCACCGCATGGCGGTCCGCTCCGCCTCCGCCGCGTCGGCCGGGTCGACGGCGGTCATCGAGTTCGTCGTCGTCCCCGAGTACGGCACGCCGCCCGACCCGGCGACGCTGGAGGCCGACCTGCGCCTCGTGCTGGCCGGCCGGCTCGACATCGAGCAGCGCCTGGCCCGGCGGGCGAGGTCGATGCGCCCGTCGCGAGTGCCGGTCGCGCCGCCCCGGGTCACCCTGGTGGACGACGCGTCGCTCACGGCCAGCGTGGTGGAGGTGCGGGCGCACGACAGACCCGGGCTGCTGTGGCGGATCGGCCGTGCTTTCGGCGACTGCGGCCTTGACGTACGCGCCGCGCGTGTGGAGACTCTGGGCGCAGAAGCGGTGGATGTCTTCTATGTGGCGGATCGAATGGGTCGTCCCATTCTCGATGAGCAACAGCGGATCCAGGTGCGAGAGCACGTGCTTGCGGCACTCAGATGACGTAAGTAACGATCCTCACCTCTTGGTAACAATTGGGGTGCTGCGGTAGGGGTAGGGCCGCTCCCCGTCGTGACCTTGTGGTCGAATTGTCCCCGCTTATACAGCTGTGTCACTTCATGCTGTCCAGACGCGTGAAGGCAGGCCGAACGATGGCGGGGCCGGTGAGCATGGAGCAGTCGAATACCGATAACCGCAGGCGACGGAGTCGTCTCTCGCCGCGCAACTGGAGAGTGCCGACACGTCTGACCGCGCTGATCCTCGCCCCGACGCTCGTGGCCGTGCTCCTCGCCGGTGTCCGCGTCGTGGGTTCGATCGACAGCCTGACGGCCTACCAGCGGACCAGGTCGGCGGCGGAATACTCGGTGCACCTGCGGGATCTGGCCGAGCAGCTGGCTCTCGAGCGCGACCTGTTCGTCTGGGGCGGCAACACCAGCCGCAAGTTCAACGTCGACGGGGAGACCGTCGTGACCCGCGCCCAGCAGCGCGCGGCGGTCGACCCGCTCATCGCCCAGGTGAAGGCCGACCTCAAGAACATCGACGAGGAATACGGCACCCGTGCGGTGGAGCAGGCCCAGCAGCTCGAGAGCCGCCTCTCGAGCCTCGCGGGCATCCGCAAGAACGGCGCGCCGGAGGACTTCAGCGCCGTGATCGCCAACGTCCTGCGCCTGCACGACGAACTGGGCAACAACGACGACAACGCCGCGATCCTGGGCAACCTCCGCGCCCTCAGCGCCCTGGCCCACGCCAAGGAGGAGGCCGCGCTGCAGCGGGCCATCCTCACCCGTGAGCTGCTGGAGCGCAACCAGGTCTTCACCACGTTCGAGCTGGAGGACTTCCTGGCCTCCCAGTCGCGTCAGCAGAGCGCCCTGGCGACGTTCTACACCGAGGCCCCGGCGGCCGAGGCGAGCCGCCTGGTCACCCTTCTCGGCGACAAGGACGTGGTCAACAGCGAGCTGACCAAGTCGTGGGCGCTCACGCTCGGCCTGCAGAACCAGTCCCTCAGCCGCTATCGGAGCAGGGACAGGACGGCCCAGACGTGGTTCCAGGACAGCACGAAGGCGATCGAGCAGATGGCGGCCGTCGAGGGCCGCGTGTCGGACCTGGTGCAGAGCCGCGCCCGCGACCTGCAGTCGGTCGAGCAGCGCAACGCCCTCATCGCCGGTGGCCTGATCCTCGCGCTCCTCGTGCTCGTGCTCGTCACGACCGTGCTCATCGCGCGGTCGATGGTGCTGCCGCTGCGCCGCCTGCGGGCGGAGGCGCTCGACATCGCGGGGCGGAGGCTGCCGGGCATCGTCCGCCAGATGCGCGAGTCCGAGGACCCCGAGCGCGAGGCCCACGTGCAGCCGATCCCGGTCGACAGCAGCGACGAGATCGGCGAGGTGGCGCAGGCGTTCGACGAGGTCCACACGCAGGCCGTGCGCCTGGCCGCCGAGGAGTCCCGCCTGCGCGCCAACGTCAACGCGATGTTCGTCAACCTCTCCCGCCGTACGCAGACGCTGGTGGAGCGGCAGATCTCGCTGATCGACGGCCTGGAGCGGGGCGAGGAGGACGGCCGGCGTCTGGCCGACCTCTTCAAGCTGGACCACCTGGCCACGCGCATGCGCCGCAACAGTGAGAACCTCCTGGTCCTCGCCGGTCACGAGCCGCCGCGCAAGCGGAGCCAGCCCGCCCGGCTGGTCGACGTGGTGCGCGCCTCGCTGTCGGAGGTCGAGGACTACGAGCGGGTCGTCGTGCGGGTCCCCCGGACGATCGCGATCGCCGGGCACGCCGCGAACGACGTCGTCCACCTGCTCGCGGAGCTGGTCGAGAACGCCATCGCCTTCTCGCCGCGCAACACCAAGGTGGTCGTCTCCACCAGCCCTGTCGAGGGCGGCGCCGTGATGCTCGGCGTCACCGACGCGGGCATCGGCATGTCGCCGGAAGAACTCGCCGAGATCAACCGCCGCCTGGCCGAGCCGCCCACGATCGACGTCTCGGTGTCCCGGCGGATGGGCCTGTTCGTGGTCGGCCGCCTCGCGCTGCGGCACGGCATCCGCGTGCAGCTGCGCCGGGGCGACGGCGCTGGCGTCATCGCGATGGTGCTGTTCCCCTCCCAGCTCATCTCCAACGCCGACCAGCCGGTGGTGCCGCGTCCCTCCGTACCCGCCGGGCAGACGGCGTCCGGACTGCCGGCGCGGCAGGCGTTCGCCGAGCCGGACCCGCTGGGCCCGGCCGCGCCGGGGGCCGGTTCGTTCGAACCCTGGAGCCCGGGCAACGGCGCGGCGGGCGGCGTCGGAGCCCGCAGGCCCTCGGCCGCCGCCGGGAACGGTCCCGGCGGGAACGGGCTGAGCGGAGCCGGCGGCAACGGCACGGGCGGGTTCGCCGCGTTCGGCGCGCCGACGCTGGACGCGCCCGCAGAGAGCGCCTACGGGGACAGCGCCTACCGGGACAGCGCCTACGGGGAGAGCTCGTTCGGCGAACACTCGGGGCCGCATTCGATGCCGGGCCGGGCCGGAAGGGCGCCGGAGGGCGACATACCCCGTCCGGCGTTCGGCGAGCAGCCCGGGTCGTCGTGGCCGTCGTCGTTCCCCGAAAGCGGACCGCAGAGCGGATCCCCCGGCGGCTCCGTGAGCGGCCCCCTGAGCGGCTCCGTGAGCGGATCGCAGAATGGCTCGCAGGGCGGTGCGGCGAGCGGGGGCGGCGACGACCGCTCGGAGCACTCGTGGCCGTCGCTGCCCACCGGGCCGAACGCGCTGCCGCAGCGGGGCGCGTCCAGGGGCCCCACGGCCTTCTCGCCGTCGAGCACCGGGCCGAACGCGTTCTCGCCGTCCAGCACGGGGCCGACGGGGTTCCCTCAGCCGGGCTCCCCGTCGAGCACGGGCCCGAACGCGTTCTCGCCGTCGAGCACCGGGCCGAACGCGTTCTCGCCGTCCAGCACGGGGCCGACGGGGTTCCCTCAGCCGGGCTCCCCGTCGAGCACGGGCCCGAACGCGTTCTCGCCGTCGAGCACCGGGCCGAACGCCTTCCCCGGTGCGGCGTCGTCCGCGGGAACGGCCGAGGACGCCGCGGCGGCCACGGGGTCGCTGCCGTCGGTGGAGGAGTCGCCGCTGGAGCAGGGTGAGGAGTTCCTGCCGATCTTCGCCTCGGTCGAGTCGGCGTGGTTCCGTCGTCCCTCCGACACCGGCCCGCAGGCCGCGCCGGCGGCGCGGACCGGGGCGGACGCGGAGAACGCCGGGGAGAAGCCCGGAGAGACCACCGGGGAGATCGCGAGGGTGCCTGGTTCCGGCCCCGCCCCGAGGCCCGCCGCCGCCCCGCAGGCGCAGGGCGGGAACCCCGGTGCGTGGCGGTCGCGGGCCGACAGCGGCTTCCAGGCCGCGGCCAGCGCCCGTGACCCCCTGCTGGGCGGCGTGACCGCGGCGGGCTTGCCGAAGCGCACGCCGAAGGCCAACCTGGTGCCGGGTTCGGTGGGCGCGGACGGCCCCGCCGCCGCGGCCCCGCGCCCCCCGGTCTCGGCCGACGCGGTGCGCAGCCGCCTGTCCAGCTTCCAGCAGGGTGTGAGGCGAGGCCGGGCCGAGACGGCCGGAGGGCTCGCCGAAGGGTCGGGTAAAGAGGAGGAGGGCTCGTGACTGAGCTGAGCGTGGAAGCACGCAGGTTCGACTGGCTGATCACCGAGTTCGTCGGCAGCACGCCTGGCGTGGCGCATGCGGTGGTGGTGTCGTCGGACGGCCTGCGGCTGGCCCAATCGGACGGCTTTCCGCCTGACCGCGCCGACCAGCTCGCGGCCGTCGCCGCCGGCCTGCTCAGCCTCACCGTCGGCGCCTCGCGGGTGTTCGAGGGAGGCGCGGTGACGCAGACCGTCGTCGAGATGCAGCGGGGACTGCTGCTCGTGATGGCGATCAGCGACGGCTCCTGCCTCGCGGTGCTCGCCGCACCGGACTGCGACATGGGCCTGGTGGCCTACCAGATGACCCTGCTCGTCGAACGAGCAGGTCAGGTGCTCACTCCGGCGCTGCGCGCCGAGCTGCAGACGTCGCGGCGATGACAAGAGGAGAGGGCCGTGCGTGATCGTGACGGGACAGAGGACGAGCCCCTGTTCCGTCCGTACGCCGTCACCGGTGGCCGATCCGAGCCGCGTTACCACATGGCGATGGAAACCCTCGTATCATCGGTGACCTTGAAGAGCAACGATTATTCTCTGCTCAGCCCAGAGCAGGAATCGATCATGATGCTATGTCGTTCCGTACGATCGGTCGCGGAGATCTCGGCACTGCTCCGGGTCCCGCTCGGCGTGGCCCGCGTGCTCATCGCCGACATGGCCGACGAGGGTCTGGTCCGCCTGCACATGCCGCAGCTGAACCAGGGACAGCCAGACCTCAACCTGCTCGAAAGGGTGCTCAGTGGACTACGCAGGCTCTAGCCGTGGTCTTACCTCGACGAAGATCGTCGTGGCGGGTGGGTTCGGCGTCGGGAAGACGACCTTCGTCGGTGCCGTCTCCGAGATCCTGCCGCTGACGACCGAGGCCGTGATGACCGACGCCAGTGCGGGCATCGACGACCTCGGGCTCACGCCGAACAAGACGACCACCACGGTCGCCATGGACTTCGGCCGGCTCTCGCTCGACCAGGACCTCATCCTCTATCTGTTCGGCACGCCGGGCCAGCACCGCTTCTGGTTCATGTGGGACGACCTCGTCCGTGGCGCCATCGGCGCGGTCGTGCTCGTCGACAGCCGCAGGCTCGCCGACTGCTTCCCGGCCATCGACTACTTCGAGGAGGCCCAGCTTCCCTTCCTGGTCGCGATGAACGGCTGGGAGGGGCAGTTCCTCCACTCGGAAGAAGAGGTCCGTGAGGCGCTGTCGCTGCCTCCGCACGTCCCCGTCGTCCGTACGGACGCGCGCTCGCGGGAGGCCGTCAAGTCCACGCTCATCAGCCTGGTCGAATACGTGCTCACCGTCCGGGCCGCGTACGGCAGACAGTACTGAGACGGAACACGGCGTGTTCCAGGAAGACCGCGCCCCGAGGCTCGGGGCGGCGAGGGCGGCATCCCGGTGGGTGCCGCCCTCGCGGCGTCCGGCCAGGGCACGGCGCCGGGGCGGGATTCTTTGCCTTCGGGGGCCTCATCCCCAGGACCCGCGACTACCCGGCAGGGCAGAATTCGGTATTGATGCTGACCCGATATTTAACCAAATAACATCATCTACATGCCTGTCTAGGCTGTTTGTGCACGGGTGTTCGGTTGGCCTCCCTGGTGTCGGTGTGCTGCAATTACCCTCGCCTGCAGGATGTCTCGCACGTCACGCCAGCCACATCCGTGCTGAGACACTCCCCCTGTGCGCACATACTGCGAGAGGTTGCAAAGCCTGTGAGGACACAAGACCCCCGGACCGACGAGAGCCCCGGGACCGGGGTTCCGGCTGAGCAGGAGCCCGACGAGGGTAGTCGTTTTCTCCTGCGCAACTGGCGCGTGCGCTCCAGGCTTGTCGCGCTGATCCTCATCCCCACCGCGGCGGCGCTGCTGCTCGGCGGTCTGCGGGTGGTCACGTCGGTGAACACGGCGGCCGAGTATCAGCAGATCAGTGACCTGGCGCGACTCGTCGACAAGGTCGCGGGCCTCACCCACGAGTTGCAGTCGGAACGCGACCGCGCCGCCTGGAACGCGACGCTCGGCCATCCGGCGAAGGCGACCGCCGCGGTCAAGGCGCAGACCCTGCTCACCAACAAGGCGGCCACCGCCGTACGCAACCTGGCCAACGAGGTCAGGACGAAGGTGAGCACCCGCGCCTCCGACGAGATCGACCACATCATCGGCAAGCTCGACGGCGTGGAGGTCCTGCGGAGCCAGGCCATGCAGGGGAACCTGCAGCCGAGCGCCGTGCTCGACCAGTACACCCTCGTCATCGAGACCCTGCTGGCCCTGCAGGACGAGCTGGCCAAGAGCACGCAGGACGACCGGCTCGCCGCCTCGTCCGTCACGCTGGCCGCGCTCGCCCGCGCGAAGGAGAGCGCCTCCATCCAGCGCGGCCTGCTGACCACGGTGCTGCCCAACGGCCGCTTCGAGCAGGCCCAGCTGCAGAACTTCCTCGGCGCCGTGTCCGCCCAGGACAGCGACCTGCGCGCCTTCCGCAAGAGCGCCACCCCCGCGGAACGCGCCGACTACGACAACACGGTCACAGGTGGCCAGGTAGACCAGGCGGAGTTCATCCGCACGCTGGTGCTCGACCGCGCCAACGCGGGCTTCCCGCTCAAGGGCCTGGACCTGTCCGTGCGCGACGACACGCGCCTCTGGTACGACGCGATGTCGCAGCCCATCAACCGGATGCGCACCGTCGAGGCCAAGCTGACCTCCTCCATCGTGGCGCGGAGCCAGACGCTGAAGGACGACGAGCAGCAGCGGGCCATCATCGTGGCCGTCGCCGTCGCCCTCCTGCTGATCGCGGTTCTGCTCGTCACCACCGGCGTCGCCCGCTCGCTCGTACGCCCGCTGCGGCGGCTGCGCTCCGAGGCGCTGGAGATCGCCGGCAGCCGCCTGCCCGACACGGTCCAGAAGCTGCGGGAGGCCGGCGACTCCGCCGAGGTCCCGCCGATCGCCCCGATCCAGGTGGTCGGCCGCGACGAGATCGGTGAAGTCGCGCGGGCCTTCGACGAGGTCCACCGCGAGGCGATCCGGCTGGCGGGTGACGAGGCCCGGCTGCGGAGCAACGTCAACGCGATGTTCGTGAACCTGTCGCGCCGTACGCAGACGCTGGTGGAACGCCAGCTGTCCCTGATCGACGGCCTGGAGCAGGGCGAGCAGGACGAGCAGCGGCTCGGGAACCTGTTCAAGCTCGACCACCTGGCGACCCGCATGCGCCGCAACAGTGAGAACCTGCTGGTTCTCGCCGGACAGGAGCCCGCACGCCGCTGGGGCCAGCCGGTGCCCATCGTCGACGTCGTACGCGCCTCGCTGTCGGAGGTGGAGGGCTACGAACGCGTCGACATCCAGGTGCAGGCCGGAGCGTCGGTCGTCGGCCAGTCGGTCAACGACGTCGTCCACCTCGTGGCCGAGCTGGTGGAGAACGCCATCTCCTTCTCGCCCCGCGACACCAAGGTCACGGTGTCGAGCAACCGCATCGACGGCGGCGGCCTGATCATCTCGGTCAGCGACCAGGGCATCGGCATGACCCCCGAGGAGCTGGCCCAGACCAACTACCGGCTCGCCACCCCGCCGGTCGTCGACGTGTCGGTGTCCCGCCGCATGGGCCTGTTCGTGGTCGGTCGTCTGGCGTTGCGTCACGGCATCCGCGTGCAGCTGCGCCAGCAGGACACCGGCGGCCTGACGGCCATGGTGCTGCTGCCCGAGGCGCTGCTGGCCAGCGCCGGCCCGGCGTTCCCCGGCGTGCCGGGCATGCCGCAGCCGGAGCTGACCAGCCCGATGCCGGCGGTCGGCACCGGGCCGCAGTTCGGCGCCTCCGTGTTCGGCAACGCCCCGGCCCTCGCCAGCCCGACGCCGTTCGAGAACCCGCCGCGCACCCCGGTGTTCGGCGCGGACGCGCCCGGTGTCGGCGCCCCGGGCGCGGATCCCTTCGAGCGCGGGCCCTTCGAGTCGTTCCCGCGGGAGACCGTCGGCTTCGACCCCGACCCGTTCGCCCGCAACCCGTTCGCGCCGCCGCCGGGCCGCGGCGCCGACGCCGACCCGTTCGCGCGCAACCCGTTCGAGGCGGGCGGTGCGGGGCGGCCGGGCGAGCCGTCCGATCCCTTCGCTCGCAACCCCTTCGACACCGGCGGGGTCGGCCAGGGCGGGCAGTCCGACCCGTTCGCCCGCAGCCCGTTCGAGTCGGGGCCGTTCGACCGGGCGGCCTTCGACAAGACGCCGGTCGAGAGGACGGTGCCGGAGCGGGACCCGTTCGAGACGGCGACGTTCGACTCGGGACCGTTCGACGCCAGCCCCTTCGACACCAACCCGTTCAGCCGGGGTCATGTCGGCGAGGCCCCCGTGGACACGCCCTGGCCCGGCCACCTGCCCCCTCCGGGAGGCGGCGGCTCCTGGCCCGGCGCGTCGCAGGACGACGGCGCGGGCTGGCCCGGCCGGACCGGCCGCGGCGGGGTCGAAGGCGACGACAACACCGGCCCGCTGCCGGTGGTGCGGACCTCGCCGCTGGAGTCGGAGGAGGAGTTCCTGCCGATCTTCGCAGCGGTCGAGTCGGACTGGTTCAAGAAGGTCGACCTCCCGGCGGACAAGAACGACTCGGACGGCGAGTCCGCCGCCGACACCAGGAGCTGGTCGTCCCCGGCGGACGCCGGCTGGCAGGCGGCCAAGGCGGCCAGCGAGCCGGCCCTGGGCGGGGTCACCTCGTCCGGCCTGCCCAAGCGGGTGCCCAAGGCCAACCTGGTGCCCGGCTCGGCCACGGCTCCCACCCCTTCCGCGGAGCCCGCCGCGGCAGCGGCGGCCGCCCCGCCGCCGCCCCCGCCCGTGCTCTCGCCCGAGCGGGTGCGCAGCAGACTCTCCAGCTTCCAGCAGGGCATCCGGCAGGGCCGGGCCGTCGCCCGCGGGGAGGCCGGGGAGGACCAGGGATATCCCGGGGCGGCGCCCCTGGGCACGCCCGATGCCCAGGACAGTGAGAAGGAGGACTGATGAGGGAAATGAGCCAGGCCGCGCGCGGCATCAACTGGTTGATCACGGACTTCGTGAACAACGTGCCGGGTGTGGCGCACACCGTGGTGGTGTCGGCCGACGGGTTGCCTCTCGCGTTCTCGGACGGCTTTCCGAAGGACCGGGCGGATCAGCTGGCGGCGGTGGCGGCCGGGTTGATCAGCTTGACGCAGGGTGCGTCGCGGGTGTTCGAGGGTGGCCCGGTGACGCAG